>JAKAEC010000036.1 GCA_021818425.1 Pseudomonadota bacterium | reverse complement strand
AGTCCAAGGCGTCAGTCCTCGCCGAGTTGGTGCGCCAATTCCGCGAGCGAAGGGTGCGTAGTGCCCGATCCGGTGGGAGGGGTTCCACCGCCGACCTGAGATCAACCAATCCCTACTTCGGTGGGGAATTGCGTAGCGGGACCCGGATGTCAGGTCAGTCCAAAACACCAAATCTGGTGCCGATTGAGCTAACTTGATAGTTCCCAATACCAAAGATGGCATCCCAACTGATGGTGCAGAAGGCCAGCAATCAAGCTGCCGTAGAGACCGCCACAGCGCTTGGCGGAGGCGGATAGATCTAGCCCTGTAACTGGCGCCGGAATTATGCGAATACCGGCGCCATGTGGATCCAATCCCAAAATTCGCCCACCGTTTGGCTTTTGACTAGCCGCCGCGGCGCCCACGCGACAGGGCATGAGGTAACCCAATACAGGTCATTGCGATACCGGCCTACGACACGTCCGAATAGGCCCATAAGCGCAAAAACCACCAAAGGAATTCAATAAGATGGCCGCTTACCAATACGTGTATGTAATGAAAGACCTCACTAAAGCCTATCCGGGCGGGCGCGAGGTCTTCAAGGGCATCACGCTCTCCTTCCTCCCCGGCGTAAAAATCGGCGTGTTGGGCGTAAATGGCGCTGGCAAGTCGACCCTGCTGAAAATCATGGCAGGCATCGAGAAGGAGTTCGGCGGCGAGGCTTGGGCGGCCGACGGCGCCACGGTGGGTTATCTGCCGCAAGAGCCGCATCTCGACCCCAGTAAGACTGTTGGCGAGAATGTAGCCGACGCGTTCAAGGAGTTGCGCGCCGCGCTGAAGCGTTTCAACGAAATTTCCGAAGCCTTCATGGAGCCGATGGACGACGACAAGATGAATGAGCTGCTGGCCGAGCAGGCACAGCTCCAGGAACTTATCGACGCCAAGGATGGCTGGGACCTCGACCGACAAATCGAAATCGCACTCGACGCGCTGCGCTGCCCACCTTCGGATGCGCCGGTGACGAACCTTTCCGGTGGCGAGCGCCGCCGCGTCGCACTCTGCCGCCTGCTACTTGAAAAACCTGACCTATTGCTGCTCGACGAGCCGACGAACCATCTGGATGCCGAGTCCGTGGCTTGGCTAGAGCGTACGCTAGCAAACTACGCCGGCACCGTAATTCTTATCACCCACGACCGTTATTTCCTGGACAACGTGACTAATTGGATTCTGGAGATCGAGCGCGGTCGCGGCTACCCGTATGAAGGTAACTATTCCTCCTGGCTAGAGCAGAAGCAGAAACGCTTAGCACAAGAAGAGAAGGAAGAATCGGCCCGTCAACGCGCTTTGGCGGAAGAGCGGGAATGGATTAACGCCTCCGCCAAGGCTCGCCAAACCAAGAGCCGTGCTCGCATTCAACGCTATGAGGAAATGCTTGCGAAATCCCAGGAGCTGGCTGGCGGGGTGGCGGAAATCGTCATCCCCCCCGGCCCACGCCTAGGCGGCACCGTCATTGAGGCCAAAGATCTATGCAAGGGCTTCGGTGACCGCGAACTGATCGAGAACCTGAACTTTAAGCTGCCACCAGGTGGCATCGTCGGCGTGATCGGGCCAAACGGTGCTGGTAAATCTACCTTGTTCAAGATGATCACGGGAGTAGAAAAACCGGATTCCGGCACCTTGAAAATTGGCGAGACGGTAAAGCTAGGCTACGTGGACCAGTCCCGCGACAGCCTGGACGACAACAAAACCGTGTGGGAGGAAATCTCCGGCGGCACGGACGTGATCTACCTTGGCAAGCGTTCCATCGCCTCTCGTGCCTATGTAGGCGCGTTCAATTTCAAGGGTTCGGACCAGCAGAAGAAAGTTGGCATCCTGTCCGGCGGCGAGCGAAACCGCGTGCATCTGGCTAAGATGCTAAAATCCGAAGCCAATGTCATCCTGCTCGATGAGCCAACGAACGATCTGGACGTCGATACGCTGCGTGCGCTGGAAGACGCACTGATGGAATTCGCTGGCTGCGCCGTGGTTATCTCCCATGACCGCTGGTTCCTCGACCGCTTGGCCACCCATATTCTGGCGTTCGAGGGCGACAGCCATGTGGAATGGTTCGAAGGGAACTTCCAAGCCTATGAAGAAGACAAGCGCCGCCGCCTGGGCCAAGACGCCGCCGAGCCCCACCGCATCAAATACCGGCCGCTGACACGGTAACCTCTGACAGGCATGAGCGTTTCATCCGCCTGGGTGGTTGAGACGGCGCGCTTGCGGATGACCCCCGTAGGCTACCGGGACCTGCCCGATCTTACCCAGTTGAAAGCCGACCCGCGCGCCTACGCCTTGATGCTAGGCGGCGTGCGCTCGGCTGTGCAAACTGCCGAGGAGCTGGCGCAGGACATCCAGGGCTGGGGGCGGCATGGCCATGGCATGTGGGCTGTGCGGGCGAGGAAGGGCATGTTTCTCGGAATTACAGCGTTAATGCACCGGCCGGACGGACGCGGCGTAGCATTGCGCTTCGCGTTCTATCCGCAGGTACGCGGCGTGGGCCTGGCGCGGGAAGCGGCCTCGGCGGCTCTGATTTATGCTCATGGCACCGCCAGGCTTGACCGCGTAATCGCAGTGGCGCGGGAAGATAATTTCGCGTCACGCCAGGTGTTAAACTCAATCGGAATGTCACATCTGAGTGAATTTTCCAGAGCTGGAAATTTATTCCATATTTATCAATCTGTTAAAAGAAAATCCCGTGATGTGAATTCTGCGTAATTAGCAACATTCCCTCTTGTCTGGAGGCATCCTTTTGCGTCTTAAACTGAACCGTGACCCTGCATGAACACAAAAAAATTCTAGCGTTTCTGGACCTTGTGCTGAACGGCGAACACTCACCGCTGGATATCGAGGCGGATGCGGTCATCCGAGCCTATTTTAAGCGCCACCCGGATACCGCCTACCGCTTGACAATGCTGGCCATGAGCCTGTCGCAGGCGGCCGAACCGGACGTGCAAGACAAGCCAAAGCGCCGCGGTTGGCTGCCCGCACTTTTGCGGGGCTGGCAATTCTGAACCGGGTTGCTCCGTAGCCGGGCCGCGCATAAACCCGACCGCATGACTGATTTCGCTTCCCGCATCGGCCGCACGGAACTCGCGGCCACCTTCGCCATGGCCGCCCGCGCCCGCGCCCTACGCGCAGAAGGCAAGGATGTGATCTCCCTCTCTCTGGGCGAGCCCGATTTTCAAACGCCTGAGCACGTGGTGCAAGCAGCCTATGCGGCGGCGAAGCGCGGCGAGACCAAATACCCCCCGTTGGGCGGCATGGAGGCGCTTCGCGCGGCTGTGACGACAAAATTCAACCGCGAGCACGGGCTAGCTATAACGCCGCAGCAGGTGCTTATCACCAATGGCGGCAAGCAAGGCATCTTCAATTCGGTCATGTCTCTCATCAACGCAGGAGATGAGGTCATCATTCCCGCCCCCGCCTGGGCCGGCTATGAGCAAACCGTCAAATTCGCGGGCGGCAAACCGGTCTTCGTGCCGTGCCCACAGGAACAAGGGTTCGTGCTTCAGCCGGAGGCGCTGGCCACCGCCATCAACGGCCGAACCAAACTCTTAATCCTGAATTATCCCAGCAACCCGTCCGGCGCCACGCTCAGCCGCGCAGAGGTGGCTGCGCTGGCGGATGTACTGCGGCAGTATCCTCATGTCTGGGTACTCTCGGACGACATCTACGAACACCTGATCTTCGGCGGCACGGCGCACGAAACCTTGTTGGGTGTGGCACCGGACCTGAATGATCGGGTCGTAACGCTCTCCGGCGTATCCAAAACCTATGCGATGACGGGCTGGCGCATCGGTTGGTGCATTGGCCCGACCGAGATGATTAACGCGGCCACTGTGGTACAGGCCACGACCACATCTGGCGTTTCATCGGTGGGGCAAGCGGCGGCATTTGCGGCCCTCACCGGGCCGCAAGACTTCCTGGCCGAGCAGGTGGCTGCCTACGAGGCGCGGCGCGATGCCGTGGTGGCGGCACTGAACCAGACCCCTGGCCTCGCCTGCCACAAACCTGACGGTGCATTCTACGTCTTCCCGAGTATCAAGGGTTGCCTAGGCAAAACTACGCCTGGCGGTAAGCCAATCCGCACGGACGATGACTTTGCAATGGCGCTGCTGGAGGAAGGGCTGGTGGGCGTGGTGCAGGGTAGTGCCTTCGCCATGAGCCCACATATCCGCATTTCCACCGCCACCGCCCTGTCGCAACTTACCGAAGCCTGCCAGCGGATTTCCAGCTTTTGTAATGCCTTGGTATGAAGCCGCTATTGCATTGAAACGGGCAAACGCACATCCTGGCCGCGCTTTTATGAGGAGACGAAAATGAGCGTTACGGAAGTACTTTACACTGCACACGGCTACGCCATCGGCGGACGTTCCGGCAAGGGCGTCACCAACGACAAAAAACTGGATCTGACGCTGAGCGTGCCGGCGGGGCTAGGCGGTGATGATGGGCCGGGCACCAATCCTGAGCAGCTCTTTGCTATTGGTTATTCGGCCTGCTTCCTGGGCGCTCTGAAAATGGTGGCGGGCAAGGAAAAGTTACGCCTACCGGACGACGCGACGGTCTCGGCTGCGATCGGCATCGGTCCTCGCGAGGATGGTGGCGGCTTCGGTATTACCGCATCCCTCACCGTTACCGCTGAAGGCGTGGACAAGGCAAAGCTCGAGGAGTTGGTGCAAAAGGCTCATATCGTCTGCCCTTATTCCAACGCCATTCACAAAACCGTCGATGTCAAGCTGAGCGTCGCATAACGCGCTCCGAATCAAGAGCCTTCAGCCTACAGCTGAAGGCTCTTATTTATGTTTGTACAAGAAATATCAAGCAACTACCACGGCAATCACTGCCAGCCTAAACGCACCGCACTCAAAGCGGGTAGCTCGGAAATTCATAGGCAGCTTCAGGCATAGGATGAATGCGTACCACGAATCGACCTATACCTCCGAACCCTCAAACCTTGCGAAGAAGAAACAAACCCTGTTCGCCAAAGAAATTCGCAAGCCGCGGAGAACGGCGCCAGGGCGTGCGTAACCCCTGTTCATCTGCCGCCAGCCAATCCTCCACCACATAGCCGTCTATGTCGCAGAGACTAAAAAAATCCTTGATCGTGCAGGGATGAATGTTGGGGGTCTCGTACCACATCCGGTTCCAACCGGCGGTCATCGGCATGCGCCCACGTGTGAGCAACTGCAGCCGCAGGCTCCAATGGCCAAAATTTGGGAACGAGACAATCGCGTAGGTGGAGATGCGAAGCATCTGGCGCAATACCTCGCGTGGCTGCTCCACAGCCTGCAGCGTGCGTGAAAGGATCACGTAATCGAAAGCAGCATCGGGATAGGTAACAAGCTCGGTGTCGGCGTCTCCCTGCATTACCGGCAACCCATGGGCGATGGCGCGTTGTACCTCCTCCATGTCGATCTCGATGCCGCGCGCGTCGCAGTTTTTTGCCTTAGTCAGATGCTCGATGAGTTGGCCTTCGGCACACCCCACGTCCAATACCCGCGAGCCCGGTCGAACGAAATCGGCGATCAGCTCAAGATCGACACGAATTTTTCTGTATCGCGCCAGACTCATAGTGCTGCCTCTCTGTTGGCCAGCGGGTCGGGACAAAAGCGACTTGCCCCCTGCACACCCGGCGCGAACAACAGCCGGTGGCGAAAAGTCCCGCAACAATCATCCCATCCGGAGCGATTAAGATCATGCAACCGACGAAATGTGAGGGCAGGCGAAAACAAGAAGAGCGGCATGGTGCAAGACACCAGAAGGCAGAGCAGGGCAGCATCAAGGCCAGCGGTAAGCAGTACCGGCAAATGCGTCGGCGCGTAGCCGAAGATCGCGCACTTACCCAAGCCAAGCAGGCCAAACAGCGCCACCACCACCAGCGCCATAGCCTCAACATTGCCCAGCACCCAGAATTCATTCCGTGAGGTGTACCCCTGAAACGAAAACCACAATGCCGGTTTGCTGTCCAAATCGCGGCTCATGTAAGCCCCGCATGCGCCGCGCAACCGGCAAGGAACCCACGTAACGTGGCATGGAAATCAGGCTCATCCAGCAGGAAGGCGTCGTGCCCCTTGTCGGATTGCACCTCCACGAATGAGACATTGACGGCTGCATGGTTCAGCGCACGGGCCATGGTGCGCGATTGCGCGGTGGGGAATAGCCAGTCTGACGAGAAGGAAACAAGCAGAAAGCGAGACTGCACCGCCCGGAATGCATCAGCCAGCGCGCCGCCATACTCGCCGGCAAGATCAAACAAATCCATCGCCCGAGTGATTGTAAGGTAGGCATTTGCGTCAAAGCGCTGTACGAAGCTCGAACCTTGATATTGCAGGTAGCTCTCCACGGCGAATTGCTCACCCAGCGCCGAAAGCCCCTCTGCGTTCTGCAGCTTGCGGCCGAATTTGCGGGTGAGTGCCTCTTCTGAAACATAGGTGATATGCGCTGTCATCCGCGCCACCGCCAAGCCGCGTTCGGGGCGCACGCCCTCGGCCCAATAATTGCCATTGCGAAAACATGGATCGGCGAAGATCGCCTGTCGGCCGATTTCATGAAAGGCAATGTTTTGTGCAGAGTGATAATAAGCGGCGGCGATGGGCACAGCAGCAAACACCATTTCCGGAAACTGCACCGCCCAAGAAAGCACCTGCATACCGCCCATGGAGCCACCGACAACGGCGAAAAGCCTCCCT
This sequence comes from Pseudomonadota bacterium, assembly GCA_021818425.1. Lineage (GTDB taxonomy): Bacteria > Pseudomonadota > Alphaproteobacteria > Acetobacterales > Acetobacteraceae > Acidocella. The sequence continues at coordinate 12,871 of JAKAEC010000036.1, read as the reverse complement.
ATACCTAGATATTCCACTAGGCGCTTTTGCACGCGCACCATGTCGTGGATCGTGACGACTGGAAATTCCGTACCCCAAAGCGCACCCGGCCGTTCGCCATGAGGTGAGCGGGGTCCAGTCGAGCCCATGCAGCCGCCCAGCACATTGGCGCAGATGACGAAATATTTGTCCGTATCAATCGGCGCACCCGGCCCCACCACACGCTGCCACCAGCCAGGGCGCCCAGTCTCGGGGTTTTGCTCGGCCACATATTGGTCCCCGGTCAGGGCGTGGCAAACCAGGATCGCGTTGGTCTTGTCAACGTTCAGTGTGCCATAGGTGCGGTAGGCCACGGTCACTCTGGGCAGCATGCGGCCGCAATCCAGCGCCACCCCATCGGGGAATGTAACACTCTGATGCGGAAAATCCGTGCCGGCCGGGGTCTGATCCATCCTGTTCCGCATATGCGCTGGCGAACCACGGGGTGCAATCCCCATCGCGGCATGGTTGAATCGCCAACCGGATACGGCTTGGCGCGGAGGCTTCGGATGCGGTATCAAACGCCGCGATGAACGACCTCTCTTCCCCAGCCCCGCGCCTGGCCGAATTGCGCGCCGAACTCGACGAAATCGACGACCAGATCCATGATCTGCTGATGAAGCGCGCCCGGGTAGTGGAAGCCGTAGCGACCGATGGGGGCAAAACAGGCACCAAGATCCGCCCAGGGCGGGAAGCCATCATTTTGCGCCGTCTGCTGGCACGACATCAAGGTGCCTGGCCGGCCCAAGCCGTCGTCCGCATCTGGCGGGAAATGTTCGGGGCGGCGCTGATGATTGAAGGCGGCCAAACCATGGCGGTGTGCGACGGGGAAGGCGGCGAGTCCCGGTTAGCCCTGGCGCGCGAACATTTTGGTCCCCTCACCCCGGTGCGCCGCCACCATAACCCGGCCCAGACCTTGGCTGATCTCGCCCGTGAAGGCGGTGCGCAGCTCGCTATCCTGCCGCCGCTGGGCGAAGGGGAAGACGCCCATGGCGGTTGGTGGCCGATGCTGATGGCAAATGGCCAAATTCAGCTCTATGTCATCGCTAAAATTCCGTTTTGGACCAGCCGGGCCGAAGGGTTGCCGATGGGCGATGCCTATGTGGTGGCGGCGGTTCCGCCAGATGCCAGCGGCCATGATCGTGGGCTGATCCTACTCAGCTTCAGTGCCGATTCCTCCCGCACCCGAATGATCGAGCAAGTGGCCGCTGCCGGCTTCGCGCCGGGCTCGCTTTGGGTGAAGCGCCTGCCCGGCGATTCGCGAATGCTGGCGCTGGTCGAGGTGGACGGGTTGGTAAGTAATACAGATCCGCGCCTTGCCGCTATCGCTGGGGTGGATGCACCGCCCCAGGCCATCGGCGGCTATGCGGTTCCGGTCGGCGAGACGAATCGGGGTGAATAAGCCCACTGCCCGGACGGAGGTTTTCTCCGTGGCGTCCTATGTCGGCGGGGAGTCCCAGCTGGCGGGCTTCGAAAAACCCGTCAAGCTTTCCTCCAACGAAGGCGCCTTTGGCCCGCCGCCAAGCGCGCTGCAAGCCATCACCCATGCTTCCGCCTCCATGCACCGCTACCCCGATGGCAGCAGCCGGAAACTGCGCGAGGCCATCGGCAAAAAGTTTGGTCTTAACCCGGAATGGATCGTCTGTGGCAATGGCTCGGATGAAATCCTTACCTTGCTCATCCAATCTTATGGCGGGCCAGGCACTGAACTGATCATGAGCGAGCATGGGTTCTCGATCTACGAAATTTCTGGCAAGCTCGCTGGCTGCACCGTACTAAAAGCGCCAGAGAAAAATCTTACCACAGATGTGGACGCGATATTGGCGCTGGTGAGCCCCGCCACGCGCATGGTGTTCATCGCCAATCCTAATAATCCCACGGGTACGGTGCTAGCCCAAGATGAGGTAGAACGACTGCGTGCAGAGCTACCGGAGAGCGTGCTGCTGGTGCTGGACGCGGCGTATGCCGAATATGTTGAGCGTACGGATTACGATCCCGGGGTGAAGCTTGCGGGTTCAACCGAGAATACGGTGATGACACGTACCTTCTCGAAGATATTCGGAATGGGCGGCGCGCGGCTCGGCTGGGGATATGCCGCGCCAGCGATTGTGGACGTCCTGAACCGTGTGCGGCCACCCTTTCCCGTCAATCATTTCGCAGCAGTTGCTGGAATCGCAGCCCTGGAGGAACCGGGCTGGCTCGAGATGAGCCGCACCCATAACAGCGCAGAGCGCCGCCGCCTTTCCGAACGACTGACCCAGAGCGGATTGAGGGTAATCCCGTCGGAGGCGAATTTCATCCTGGTGGATTTCACGACCACCGAGCGCGCAAGTGCAGCGGACGCCCATCTGCGCAACCATGGTATCATCGTGCGACAGGTGAAGTCCTACGGCATGCCGCATTGCCTGCGCATCACCATCGGCACCACGGCCGAATGCAACATCGTCGCGGAACATCTGGCTGTATTCTGCAATGGCTGAGCCGCTGTTCAAACGCCTAACTATCATCGGCATTGGCCATATCGGCGCCTCCATCGCGGGGGCGCTCAAGCTGCATCCCGGTACGGTGGCGCATCTGGTCATCTCCGATGCCAGCTCCACGCATCTCAAGCGCGCCGAGGAACTCGAGCTTGGCGATGAATATATAGCTTCGGCGGCGGCGGCAGTGCAGGGCGCCGATGCCGTGATTCTCTGCACCCCCGTCGGCAGCTTCGCTGCCATCGCGGAAGCCATCGCGCCATATCTCGTATCGGGTTGCATATTGTCCGATGTCGGCTCCACCAAACGATCCGTTATCCGCGATGTCAGCCCCTTCATACCGAAAGATGTGTTCTTCGTACCCGCTCATCCGATGGCCGGCACGGAATTTTCCGGGCCCGATGCCGGCGTGGCCACATTGTTCGAAGGCCGCTGGTGCCTGCTCACTCCAATCGATGACAATGAGGAAGCAGCCGCAAAAATTGAAACCCTGTGGCAAACGCTGGGGGCGCTCCCGGCACGTATCAAGGCCGAGCATCATGATCGCGTGCTCGCCATCGTCTCGCATCTGCCGCATCTAATCGCATTCATTATCTGCGGCACGGCGGACGACCTCGCGGATGAGACGCGCGATAAGGTTCTGCAATTCGCCGCCACGGGCTTTCGGGATTTCACCCGCATCGCCGCCTCCGACCCAGTGATGTGGCGGGATATCTTCCTCAACAACAAGGATGCACTGCTGGAGATGCTCTCTCGCTTCTGTGAGGACACGCAGGCCATGGCGCGTGCGGTGCGCCGGGGCGATGCCAATTACATCGAGGACCGGATTAACCGTAGCCGAAAGATTCGTAAAAACCTGATCGACATCAAGCAAGCCTGAGGAAACGCCTTCATGATCGTGGACATCCGCACCTACAAGTTCCAACCCGGCAAGATGTCGGCGTGGTTGAAGCTCTATGAGGAACTGGCCTGGCCGCTACAGCAGAAATATCTAGGCGAGTGCCTGGGTTTCTTCACCACAGTCGAAGGCGCGCAGCACCAAGTGGTGCATATTTGGCGTTATGAAAGCCAAGCCGACCGTGAGGCCAAGCGCAATGCATTAGCGCAGGACCCCGGCTGGGCTGTGTTCCAGACAAAGGTTTCGCAGTTAGACGGATTCATCTCGATGGAAAACTCCATCGCCAAACCCACCTCTTTCTTCGCTGCCAAGTGAGCATGCAAAGTACCGCCGTCATCATCGCCGCCGGGCTGGGCACGCGGATGAAATCTGCCTTACCGAAAGCCGCGCATAAGATCGCAGGGCAGCCGATGCTCTCGCATCTCATTCGCGCTGCCGAGCAAGTATTCGACCGAATTGCCGTGGTGGTGGGACCGGACATGCCGCTTCTGGCAGAGCTTGCCGCCCCGCATGCTGTCGCCGTGCAGCAGGAGCGACTTGGCACGGCGCACGCTACGCGCCAAGCCGAAGTTTTTTTTGGCGAAGGCCCGGTTGCTGTGTTCTATGCTGACAATCCCCTGGTTTCGGCAGAGACGATGCGCGCCTTGTTGGCACGCCTGAATGCAGGCGATGCCGCGTTAGTACTGTTGGGCATGAGCCCGCCCGATGCCGGCAAATATGGCCGGTTGGTGATGCAAGGCGAATATCTCGCCCGTATCGTCGAGTACGCCGACGCGACCGAAGCTGAGCGCGCCATCGGCTTTTGCAATGCCGGTGGTATGGCGGCGCTCGGGGGTGATATGCGTGGCTGGTTGGCGCAGGTAACCGCCAACAACGCCAAGGGCGAATTCTACCTCACGGATATCGTCGCCATCGCCCGCGCCGAGGGTATGAATGTCGCGGCCGTACAGGCGCCCTACAACGAATGTCTGGGCGTGAATTCCCGCGCCGAGTTGGCACAGGCTGAAGCCGCCTTCCAAACCCGTGCTCGCACGCACTTCATGGCAGGCGGCGTTACATTGCAAGCTCCCGAAACGGTGTTCTTTGCCGCCGACACCGAAATCGGCGCCGACACGGTTATCGGCCCGCATGTGGTATTTGGGCCCGGCGTGAAAATCGAGCCCCGTGTCGAGATCAAGGCGTTCTCACATCTGGAAGGCTGCACAGTGCGTTCAGGCGCCCTCATTGGCCCCTATGCACGACTGCGCCCTGGCAGCGATGTCGGGGAAGATGCGCATATCGGCAATTTCGTGGAATTGAAGGCGGCAAAACTCGGCAAGGGTGCAAAAGCAAACCACCTCACCTATCTGGGCGATTCCGATATCGGTCCCGGTGCTAATATCGGTGCAGGCACTATCACCTGCAATTATGACGGCAAAGCCAAACACAGGACAAAGATCGGCGCGAACGCCTTCATTGGCTCCAATGCCGCCTTGGTGGCGCCGGTTTCCGTCGGCAATGGCGCGCTCATCGCTGCCGGTTCGGTCATCACCCAGGACGTACCGGACAACGCCCTGGCACTAGGCCGCGCACGGCAGGTAAACAAGCCCCATAAACGCTGAGTACTCTTGCCGTTACCGGCTCTTCATCCAGGCTTACGCATGGGTTCCGGAGAGCGGTTATGAAAGATGAAGCGCGTGGAACAACACAGCGGTGGCCGGGATTACGCGTATCACCGCATGGCGTTCCAGCACGATCAGCGCCAAAAGCAGCACGAGGATGAGTGGTCTGATCAGGGGCGATTTACCTGCGTGCCGCAGCCGCTTCGGCGCTTGGTCAGGCTCCAATTCTACCTCGTTGTTACGCGCCGCACGCACGAGGTCGGCAAATCGGTCAGCCTCAGTCACTGCGGCGGGCGACAGAGGTAAAGCCTCGTCTTGCGGCGGTTGATGGGCAATGGCCTCATTCTTCAAAGCGACTTGCATCTCGGCCTTTGCTTGCGCATCGGTCGGTTCACCAAAATGACGCCCGAGCGCCTCATCGATCTGAGCCTCGTCAACCGACGCGGGCTCCGGCTCTGGCTCGTGCTCAACAGAAACCGAAATGGCAGACGCAGATTTTGACGCCACGTCCTCCCGCCCAAAGCGCCAGCCATAGCTGCATTCTTCGCAGCGCAAGCGCCGTGAACCACTGCCAAGCAGTGAATCTGGAACCTCGTAAAGCACATGGCAATTTGGGCAGGAGATCTGCATTGCGCCACAACGCATGACATTTTTAGCTGAATGCCGCAATAACGTGAGAGACGTGCCACCGCTTTTGCCGCAAATAAATGCCCTCATGTCTTGCCGGGTCACTACTTGTCGCGGCACTAAAGGCATATGGAGTACCCAGCCTGATGGTCAGATTCGATGATGTTTGGCTGCGCTATCGGCACGGCGGACGCGCCCCTGCGGCCGAGGCGCTGCGCGGCATCAGCTTCGAAATCGAGGAGGGCGGCTTCCGCTGGCTCACCGGCCCATCGGGAGCTGGTAAAACCAGCCTGCTCAAACTGATTTATCTGGCCGAACACCCGGCACGCGGACGCATTGAAATTCTTGGCACCCGCGCAGCACGGGTAACGAGGCGAGAGGCGGCACTGCTGCGTCGGCGCATCGGCGTGGTGTATCAAGATTTCCGGCTGCTGCCGCAGCTCGATGCATATGACAACGTTGCGCTGCCAATGCGCCTTGCCCGCCGGAGCGAGGCACAGGTAGAGGCGGACGTGTCGGAAATACTTCGCTGGGTCGGGCTCGCGCACCGGTTGCACGCCAGGCCCGACGAGCTTTCCGGCGGCGAACAACAGCGTATTGCCATTGCCCGCGCGGTGGTGGCGCGGCCAAAGCTGTTGGTCGCGGACGAGCCGACGGGAAATCTCGACGACGAACAAGCAAAGCGACTGATGCTCCTGATCATGGCACTGAACAAGCTCGGCACCACTGTCATCGTGGCCACGCACAACACCGCGCTGGTCGAACACTACCCCTTTCCTCGGCTCGGCCTTGAGCACGGACGACTGGTGTATGATGGCTAGGCGTCGGGGAGACCTCCTGGGCTTGCGGGCCGCACTTTCGGACCGGCTATTGCCGGTGCTAGTGGGGGCGATGAGCTTTTTGGCGGCACTAACTCTGGGTGGCGCGCTGGCTTGCTCGAGCCTAGCAACGAGTTGGCAAGGCGACACCGCCTCCGCACTCACTATCCAAGTGCCCCAGCCCAACGATCCGGACGCTGCGAATGACGGCACGCGCTTGGCCGCCGTGCAACGCATACTCAGCGTGGACCATGACGTGCAGAATGCCACGGTACTAAGCCAGGCGAAGATCAACAAGCTGATCGCACCGTGGCTTGGAAGCGACGCAGCAGCCCTGGGGCTAGCGCTGCCAGCCGTGATTACCGCGCAATGGCGAGGCGTCAGCGGCACCAGCACCTTGGCAGCCCAATTGCAGGCCGTAAGCCCCGGTACGCTTGTCAAAACTGGCGCTTTATGGGCCGAGCGCGTGGCAACGCTCACGACCAGCCTGCAAGCCTGCGCCCTCGCCGTGCTGTTCATCGTGGTGCTGGTAGCCACTTCCGTGGTGGCCGTCGCCACGCGGTCCGGTCTTGCTCAGTTGCACGAAACCATTGAGACCGTACACGGGCTCGGAGCACTGGACTCCGACATTGCCGGACGTTTCGCCGCGCGGGCCATCTGGCTAGGACTGGGTGGCTCACTCGGCGGCACGCTGCTCGCCCTGCCAGTGCTGACGTGGCTGGCATGGCTTGCCGCGCCATTTGCCGGACCGGTGCGGCTCAGCGGCTATTTCAATCTGCCCCCAACTTTACTCGCCACGTTGCCGCTGTTGCCTGCCTCCGCCGCGCTTATTGGCGGCGTCACTGCCCAGCTCACGGTGCGCGGCTGGCTGCGACGCCTGCCCTGATGGCACGCAGGTTCTTCCACCGCCGCCGCTTCTCCCTTTTGCGGTTGCTCACCCGCCTAGTACTGCTGCTGGGAGGAGCTTGGAGCCTGGGCTTTGCCGTCTATCTCTGCGTGGTGTTCACTGCAGCCCCCCCCAATCCGATTCCCCCGGCCGACGGCATCGTGGCTCTGACCGGCGGAGATGACAGGATCAGCGAGGCGCTGGCACTTCTCGCTGAGCACGAGGCACCGCTGTTGCTCATCTCGGGCGCCGGCAAGGGCACCTATCTCGGTGATTTCACAAATGATAACCGCACCGCCGCCACTCGCTACGCCGAGGCCATTACCGTAGGCCATATGGCCACCACCACCCATGACAACGGCCTGGAGACCGCTGCCTGGGCCAAAATGCATCACATGCATTCGCTTATCGTAGTCACGGCAGATTACCACATGCCGCGCGCACTTTTAGAAATTAGCCGCGCGCTACCCGGCGTGCGGTTAATTCCAGCCCCCGTATGCCCGCCGGCGATGCGTGACGGCCTCACCTGGTCGACCCTGCAATTGCTCGCCGTAGAATACAGCAAGTATCTGGTTGTGCGCGCCGGACTGGGCAGCCTGTTCAGCGACAATGCCTCGGGAAATTACTGAATAATATGCAACCGCTTCGCTCTTTCGCCTTCAACGCAGTGCTCTGGGGCAGTGGTGCTCTGCTCAGCTTGTGGTGCGTTCTGTTTGGCCGCTGCCTAAAGGACGGGATCTTACGCACCGCGAGAGGATGGGCTCGGATCAGCCTTTGGGCGCTCAGGGTGTTCTGCGGCATTACCGTCAGCGCTCAAGGGATGGAGCTACTGCCCGAGGGCGGCTGTGTGATCGCCGCCCAGCACCAATCTGCGTTGGACATTCTGGTTTGGATCTCGCTCCTGCCCCGCCCTGCTTTCGTGTTCAAAAAGGAACTGCGGCGCATCCCTATGTTCGGCGGTTTGTTAGAACCGGGGGGAATGATTCCAGTGGACCGCGGTGGCGGCCGCAAGGCGCTTCTCGACATGGTCGAGGGCGCGAGACAGGCGGTAACCGCAGGTCGGCAGGTGGTGATCTTCCCTGAGGGCACACGCGTGGCATATGGTGAACGACGGGATCTTCGGCACGGTATTGTGGCACTGGCACAAAGCGTAGAAGCGCCAGTACTTCCCGCCTCCACTGATTCCGGCCTACGCTGGGGTCCACGCGCCTTTGGCAAACATCCGGGCACTGTGCACGTTACCCTACATCCACCAGTTGCAAAGCCGCTGACGCGCGAAAAATTGCTAGCACTCCTCAGTGAGCTCTATTACGGTTAGGCTACCGAGTTTGCGGCAAAGAAGGTCAGCGCGAGCAACACTGCGTCCACCCCAAAGGCGGCACCCAGTCCGAAGTGGCTGGAGACCAATCCAATCATCACGGGCCCGGTGAGGAACCCGGCATAGCCGATGGCCACCACCGCAGGCATGGAATGATGCGCCACCATGCCGGGCACCCGCGCCGCGGCGCTGAACAACAATGGCGCCATGTTGCCAGTCCCAAATCCCACCAACCCGAAGCCGATAACCCCGGCGAGACCGGAATTCACCAGCACGGCGAGTGCAAATCCTACCACCCCCAGCGCCACGCCAAGGCGCATCAGCGCCGCTTGCCCTAGCCGCGTAGCCAGCCGGTCTCCCGTCAGACGCGCCACTGTCATCATCACCGCGAAGGCGGCATAGCCAAGCGTGGCACCATCGATCGCCATGCCGCGGGAGAAGCGCAAAAAGATGGCGCTCCAATCGGTGCAGGCACCCTCGGTCATGAAGGCAGCATAGCAGCAAAGGCCAAGCACCAGCGCTTGGCGGTTAGGACGGACGAAACGTTGCGCGGCGGGCGGCGCGTCGCCATTTCTGGGCACCAGGCGGAAGCTCTGCGTCAGCCCCACCAGCACCATGGCAGCACCAACTAGGCATAGCGATGGTACAGTGCCGCCTAGTTTCAGTACCAAGCTAGCGAGGAGCGCCACCGCCAGCGTGCCAAGGCTGTAGCAGGCATGGAAACCAGACATTTGCAGCCGACCGGACAGCGCTTCGACTACCGCGCCTTGGGCGTTGATCGCCACGTCCAGCGCGCCGAAATTAGCGCCGTAGACGAACAGCAAGCCCGTGAACGCAAGCGGTGAAGGGGCAGCACTAAGGGCTGGCAGCAACAGGCACATCAACATAGCCGTACCAATGATGCAATTGCGGCTGCCCCAACGCGCCACCGCTATGCCCGCTAGCGGCATCACCGAGACCCCCCCGGCTCCACCGGCCAGCAGAATTAGGCCAAGCACGCCATCGCCGAGATTAAAATGGATTTTGATGTAGGGAACGACGATGGCCCAAACCGAAATGCCGATGCCCGCCAAGAAAAAGACGAGCCGTACAGTCCAGAGTTTGCCTCGCATGGCAAAGCGTTATCCCGCCCCGGCTCCAGCGGCAAGACGACGATACCAAGCACAACAGAAAAAGGGAGCATCACGCCCCCCTTCCCACTTTATCGTTACGATATTTTGTCGTTAAAGAGCAGCTACAGTGCCCTCCGCCCAGCGATTGCGTGATAGATTACCAGGACGACCACAGCGCCTACCACCGAGACAAACAGAGACCACAGATTAAAACCGGTCACTGGCACGGCACCCAACGCCGCGAAAATCCACCCCCCCACGAGCGCGCCAACAATTCCAAGAATGATGTCCAGCAGCGGCCCCCGGCCGGCGTTGTCTACGATGTTGCTGGCGATCCACCCGGCAATTAGACCGAGAACGATCCATCCGATGATTGACACAGTCATGCCTCCCTAAAACTTGCTGTTTCGGACATGGGCGGGAATGAGGAATAGCACAAGCGCCCAACAAGAACTTCACCCAGCGTTCATGTTCAACTTCAGTTGCCGCGCCTCAAGCCCCTGCCACACAACCAGCACCGGCACCGCAATTATGAAATCCCGGGCCCGACGCAGTAGTGAAAGCGAAAGCGCGATGTCTGGCGGAATCCCAAACAGCCCGCCCAGCAGCGTATAGGCGGCCTCCTGCACGCCAACGCGGCCAGGAATGAAGAAGGCCAGCGCCATGATCGCATGCAACATCGCCTCAATGCACACGGCATCCAGCCAGCTGAGGTCGACACCCAAAGCCTGAAAACCAATATAGGAGGCGGTACCGGTACCAAGCCAGCAAAGCAGATGGATAAATGCCGACCAAGCTAGCCGGTGGTGCTGGGTGTACATGTTATCTAGCGCGGCTTGTAGCCGCCGCACGTTTTCGACAGCCCCCTGCCCCGTGGTGCCGGCGATTCGCAACGCCAAGCCACGGAACAACTTCGCGCCAGCGCCGCGCTGTGCCACGATCAGCCCAACCCCCAGTGCCACAGCGACCGCCAAGCCGATAGCGACCGGCAGCAGCAGATGAGAGCCAGGCACCTTGCGCGACAAAATTGCTAGCCCCGCGCCTACGAACACGAGTTGAGCCAGAAACTCGGTCGTGATGTCTCCCAATGTCGAGGCAGCGGCGTCGGCCGTAGCTACTCCTCCCAATGTAATCACCCGCGCACCGATCACATAACCGCCCACCTGAGAGAATGGCAGGAACTCGCCGGTGGCATCGCGCACCGCCCGCCCCCATACGCACAGCCAGAATGAACCTTTCTGACGCGAACGCAAAAGCATACGCCAAGCCAATCCCAGCCCCAGCAGGATCACGAGCTGTGCGCCGATATAGGCCGCTAACCCTGCCGCGCTGACTGAGGTGAGCGCGCGCAGTACACCGCCTGCGCCAATATAAGTAATGAGCCCGGTTACGACCGCGAGACCCGCCAAGGCAAGAATGGCGGGTATAAGTTTGCTCTTGGCAGACAACGAAATGTTCAATGTCCTATGATGCGTTTTTTTACTCGCAGGGCGGTCAAGCCGATGCGACCCAGAAACGGCATAAAGGTGGGACGCTTGAGGCGCGAATCGTAGCCTGCCATGCGCTTCTTATCCTCTTCCAGGCAAATTGCCAAAAGCGTGAGCAGGTCCATTTCCTTGCTAAGCGCCGCCGAACCGTTCATCGTGAAGTTTGCATCAGCCCCCTCCAGCCCGTCCACATCCTTGGCGATGCCGATACGCTCATAGATGAGGAACCCCCAAACTGCCCACACCTTCAACTCGAAGACGATGCGTTTGTACCAGCGCAAATTCGCCCGGTGCCAGGCCAACCAATTGGCAAAGAACAGAATATGCCGCCCCTCCTCCTGCACCACCGGCTCGAAAGTTGCCACCAGCGCTTCTGGGAAATAACCGGAGCGCTTGGCCAACTCAAACAGCCCGTAGGCAAAAAAACTGTCGATACATTCGGAGAATCCAGTCACAAGCCAGCCCCATTCGGCATCGTTCGGCAGCGCGTAATATGGCTCAGGTTTCATCGGAATGTCATAAGCCGCAACCAAGCGGGAGAGCACATCTTTATGCCGCGCTTCCTCGCCGGCCATATGCAACAGCGCCGCGCGCAGCGCCTCGTGCCGCACCGTATGCGTATAGAACGCAATGCGCGCCGCCGCCTTGATCTCGGTCTGCACCGCAATGTCCCAGATCGGCAGGGCGGTGATGCGCGCCAGCGTCTCTGGTTCCAGCTTCGGCCAGTCCAGCACGGCAGGCTTGTAGGGGTTGTAGGTGGCACCGAGCAATGCGGTAAACATGCGGTAATGCGCGTCGGACCCCACTTGGATCGGGCCGGGTTCGGAAAACTCCCAGTGGCGGGCATGGAAATCCGCGGAGACTACCTCTTCTTCGCTTGTTGCGGTTTCGGTCGGGGCAAGGGGAAGATCGTACATCTGCGTCCTCGATGTTGCGCCAAAAGCTGCAATGGGTTCTACAAGCTGCGGCTTGGCGAGTATATGGCGCTGAGGGAATGGCAGAACAACACGGGGTTGAGAAAGTGTCGCAAGGCGATCTGGTGCTGGTGACTGGCGCGACTGGATTTGTCGGCGCGGCGGTAGCTCGGGCGGCCCAGAATGCCGGCTATCGGGTACGCGTCACCGCCCGGCATGGGTCCAACCGGGGCAATCTCGTCGGGCTGGATGCGGAAATCACTTATCTCGACCTCGCCGACCCGGCGAGCTTTCCCACCGCGTTGAAAGGCTGCCGCTATCTGTTGCACGTGGCCGCCGATTACCGGCTCTGGGTGCCCAACGAAGCGGCGATGCGCCAAGTGAACATCGACGGCACCCTGGCCCTGCTGCGCGCCGCCGCCGAGGCCGGGGTAGAGCGTTCGGTATACACCAGCTCCGTCGCCGCCCTGGGTCTGACGAAGGACGGCTCCCCCGCCAATGAGACCACCCCGATCACGCCAGAGCATCATGTCGGCGCCTATAAACGCAGTAAATACGATGCCGAACAGGCCGTGCGCACCCAGGCGCAAACTCAGGATATTGTGATCGTGAATCCATCCACACCCGTCGGTCCCGGAGACATCAAACCGACTCCCACCGGCCAGATGGTTTTGGATGCTGCACGCGGAAAGATGCCCGCCTACGTGGATACCGG
>JAKAEC010000035.1 GCA_021818425.1 Pseudomonadota bacterium | reverse complement strand
CGTCGCCTATCGGTTCCGTGTTCCCGTCGAAGGCGGCGATCCTCGCTGAATCGGTGCGCCGGTTCGGCGAGCGAAGGGTGCTCGGCACCCGATCCGGTGGGAGGGGTTCCACCGCCGACCCGCGATCAACCAATCCCTACTTCGGTGGGGAGAAGCCAACAGCGACCCGGATGTCGAAAGCAAGACCACTACCAGATCTGGTGGCGGTTTAGCTAACTCGATAGTGCCCACGGACGAGAGTTGAAGCTATGGAAACTATCGAATTGACACGGTGAGCGTCAAATCTGGTGCTCTGGCCTGATCGCGGCTTATCGCGCTTTGCGCCAGGCATTTGACGTCCGAAAGACATTGGCGGGGCCGGTAGGAAAGATGAAATAGGTAGCGAACAACACACAGGCAAACGATAAATTGCCGCCGGGTAATGTAATAATCTATTGATTTTATTAAAATTACTTGACGAAAAAATTACATGCGGCATATGCGCCCGATCCATCTGCGGTGCGGAGAGGAAGCCTGCGTCCTGGCAGATCGCACGTGATCGACAACGCTGCTGAGCAGTTATGGTATTCCTTGGCGACGTCCTGCCATATTTGCTGCCGGTCCGATGTTCGTCGCAAGCCGACAGCATTGCCGTGGATTTACCGGCTACTCTCGTGGCTCTACAATGGTTCTACGTCAAAAGAATTGGGCGGGTTACGCGATAGCGCAAATGCCCCATTCCCACGGCGTCGTAGTAATAGAAGATAGAGAGCCTGATGACCGTTGCCTTGATGGATTTTGACCTCTCCGACGAGATTGTGCGTAAGCTCCTCGATCGGATCGCGGAGGATTCGCCTTTGGCAAGGCATCTCGGCAAAGACAGGCCGGCTCGCGGGCGGGCCGTGGTTGCCAGCAGCCTGTTTGACGCGGACTCATTGAACGCGCTCTACACGACGTGTCGCGAGAGCGGGGAGCGTGGGCTCATGCTCCAACTGCAGGCGCTTGACAACATCCACGCCGCACCAGCGGCTCGCACGATCCCGAAAATTGACGTGCTTATCAACGGGTTGATCGCCTACCTCAAGCGCGATGCGATCGACGGCTGGCTTTATCGGCGTAGTCAGGACGGCGTGTTGCTGCCTTGGCTGGTTACCGAAATGCGCTATGCGGTGCCTACCGAAGGTAAGCCTTACGTGGTCGTAAGCCTGCTGGCCAACACGATGCAAGCGGCCGGCAACGACGCGCGCAACGACGCGCGCCTGCGCTATGCGGGCATGACCCAGGCAATCGTGTTTGATGCCAACAACATCGTCAACCGCACCATCCCTGAGCTTCTGGCGGCACATGGATTCTTCAAGGAGTGTGAGGCTTTCAAGACGGAATACGAGCGTCATGCGGGGCGTTTCCGCCAGATGCAACAGAAATTTGGCCAACAATTTCTTGCCGTGAATGCCGGCTGGTCCAGTGGTCCCAAAGGTAAATTCGATCTTGTGCGTTTGCCAAAGCAGGGCAGTGCCCGCTGCGTCAACGACGAGGAGGTGCTCGATCGGCGGTTCGACACGATGCTGTCCCCGAATTTTTGGCGTGAGGCCGGTGTTGAACAGGGGTTCGACCGGATTCCCACGCATTGCTATCTCTATCTCTATCACCTGGAGCAGCACCGCAACATCTGGGTGCATGTCGAGAATGTCGAACCCTACCGCTACAAGCCGGAACTGCGCGACAGACTCGTGCTGCCGGCCGTTCATCGGGATCTGATCGACATCCTAACCGCAGATCTCGCGGTGATGGCTGAGGACATCATTGAAGGTAAGTCCGGCGGCACCACGATCCTGTGCAAGGGCGCGCCGGGACTTGGCAAGACGCTGACGGCCGAGGTGTATGCCGAGGTGGTGGGCAAGCCGCTCTATCGGGTGCATTCGGGCCAACTCGGCGTCACGGCAGAGTCCGTCGAGGCGAACCTAACCCAAATTCTGCGCCGTGCCGCGCGCTGGGGCGCGATCCTTCTGCTCGACGAGGCAGACGTCTATATACGGCAGCGCGATAACGACCTCGAACACAACGCCATCGTTGCCGAGTTTCTGCGCACACTCGAATATTTCGACGGTCTCTTGTTCATGACCACGAACCGGGTGGACGATGTTGACGATGCCATCCTGTCACGCTGCATCGCCGTGATCCGCTACGACACGCCATCGTCGGATGCCGCTCGACAGCTCTGGAGGACACTCTCGGCACAGTTCGGGGCCGACATCCCCGAGCCGCTGCAGGAGGAGTTGCTGGTGCGCTATCCACAGATTAGCGGCCGCGACATTAAGGAACTGATCAAGCTCGCGACGCGCTATTGTGCGCACAAGGACCTTCCGCTTACGGCCGAGGTCTTCGCCCTGTGCGCGGCGTTTCGTGGAATTGTCTGACACGTTCGTAACGTTTTTCGGCTGATACTTTGGGCTCTTAGCACTACTTTGGCAGACTATAGATTGTCTGCTGGCAATGAGGACATCGCACCGGTCTGATCACGATGAGACGTTTGATGATTTCTTGCCTTACTGCGGGTAGACTTGGCTGCGGTGGTGGCCCTGTGATTCTTTTTTTCCCCCTCGGCCTGGGTGAGCCTGCGGGCTTGGAGGAAGGCATAGGCGATCATCGTCATTAAGGTATGTCGGTGCAGTCCCGTCCATGACCGCCCTTCGAAATGATCGAGGCCAAGCTCTTCCTTCAGTTGCTGATGCGCCTGCTCGCAGATCCAGCGCGCCTTGATAGTAGCGTCTTGAGCGGCGTGTCGTCAGGCAGATTGACCAGACAATATTTGCGTTCGCCGTTGGTGCGGCGCTCTCCAACCAACCAGACCTCTTCGCCCGGCATGTGTTGCCCGCCCATGTCATGGATGCGTTGCGGCGGTCCATCGGCGACGCGCACCCGGATTGCCGCAAAGCGCGCCGACAGGCGGCCTTTGGTGCCACGGCGCCAACTGAGTGTCCGCCAAGCCATATCGGAAAGCATGGTCTCGGCTGCAATCGACTTGCTGTCCGGGATGTGCCGCAGCCGCGGTCGGTCATGACCGGCGACGGGAAAGATCAGCGCCACGTCAGCAGGATAGACCTTCTGCTGTCGAGGAATGCCGACGGCCCAATGGAGCCCGCGAGCGCTCAGCGCTTGGCGGAATGGCGCGCTCAGCCCATAACCCGCGTCGGCCAGCACACAGCCGAAGCATACGCCCGCCACCATGATGCGGTCGATCTCCTCGATGGCGATCTCAGGTTTGCTGCTGAACGCTTGGCGATCTTCCGGCACGTGCGCCTGCCGCAAACGGGCCGGATCATTGGTCCAGCTCTCCGGCAGAAACAGGCGCAGCCCGACCATCACCGGCACTTCGCCACGCGCCAACGTCAGCGATACCAACGTCTGGCAATTTGCCGTCTTGCCCAGAGCCGAAGCATATTGCGGCGCCACGCCAACCGAATGACTTCCCTTCTTCGGCAGAGCCGTGTCATCGACGACCAGAACTGCGTCATCGCCGCCAACAAGCCGGTCGGCCTGAACCAACAATTCCGCCTCCAGCGGCGCCGCATCCCAGACACCCGCCGCGATGAAGTGATGTAATTGGTCATAATCGCCAGGCGCAAACCGCGCCGCCATCGGCTGCACGCTCTTGCGATCGCCAGGGCCAATCAAGCCTGTAACATAGCGCGGGCACATCCGCCGCCGCGCTTTGTTGCCAAGGCGTTCGAGGAACGGTGCAAGCCAGCGCTCCAATTCCTCCGTCCAGTCCGATCCGCTCTCATTCATGGCCGGCCTCTCTTTTGATTTAGATCAAAGCAACTCTGATTTAAAGATATATATGGAATATACCTTTACGTGGCTCGGTTGACGACCTTCTCGGCGTAAAGGTTGAATACACTCAAGGGATACAAATCTTATGTTTTGTTTTCAGTGCGAACAAACAACAAAAACGGACGAGGGAGCGGGTTGCGCTTCCCTCAAAGGTGTCTGTGGCAAGGACGAAGCAACGGCGGATTTGCAGGATGTGCTGATCTATCAGGTTAAGGGATGCGGCCAGTATGCTGCCCGGTTACATGCGTTGGGCCAGCCAGATGCCGCCGCGGCCAGTTTTATTTGTTATGCGTTGTTCACAACGCTTACCAACGTCAATTTCAACCGAGCCCGCTTTGTGGAAATGATCGCGGAGGCCGCCCGCATTCGCGACCGGTTGCGTGGTGCTTATGAACAGGCGGCACGTGCCGCCGGGCAGACGCCGGAATCACTCACCGGCCCAGCCAACTTTGCCCCTGCGCAGTCGCTTGCCGGCCTCCTGGCGCAAGCCGATATTGCCAGCGTACGCGCCGGGTTGGATGCCGTCGGTGCTGATATCATCGGCCTGCGCGCATTGATCCTGTATGGTCTGAAAGGTGTGGCTGCTTACGCGTACCATGCCGAGGTGCTCGGTAAAATCAGTGACGAAGTTACGGTCGGCATCGCGCATGCACTGGATTTTCTAGCCAACGACCCGGTCGATCTCGAAGAGCTGCTCGCAGAGGCGTTGGCACTGGGCCGGGTGAACTTTACGGCCATGGAAACCCTGAATGTTGCAAATACCGGAACGTATGGCACACCCTCCCCGGTTTCGGTGCGGATCACGCCGGTTGCGGGCAAGGCCATTCTGGTCTCCGGCCATGATTTTCTGGATTTGATCACCCTCCTAGAGGAGACCAAGGATAAGGGCATCAACATTTATACACATGGCGAAATGTTGCCTGCCCACAGTTATCCGAAGCTTCGTGCTTACCCGCATTTGGTCGGCAATTATGGCGGGGCTTGGCAGAACCAGCAGCAGGAATTCGCTGCCTTCCCTGGTGCCATCTTAATGACCTCAAACTGTCTGGTCGAGCCGCAGGCGTCTTACCGGAACCGCATTTTCACGGACGGGCCCGTGGGTTGGCCCGGAGTTCGTCATATTGGCAACGGTGATTTCACCCAAGTAGTGCAGGCGGCTCTGGCCCTGCCTGGTTTCTCCGTAACCGAACCCGAGAAAACCATCCAGATAGGTTTTGGGAGTGATGCGGTGTTGGGCGTCGCGGACACCGTCATTGACGCGGTGAAGACCGGTACGATCAAGCATTTCTTCGTGATCGGCGGTTGTGATGGCGCCGCACCAGGGCGCAATTACTACACCGAGTTCGCCGAGGCGGCACCGCAGGATACCATGCTGCTGACGCTTGGGTGCGGAAAATATCGGTTTAATAAGCAGGAATTTGGCAATATTGGCGGCATACCTCGTCTCCTCGACATGGGCCAGTGCAACGACGCATACTCGGCTCTAGTGGTTGCTCAGGCGCTCGCCAAAGCGTTTGATTGTGGGGTGAATGAGTTGCCGTTATCGCTGATCATTTCCTGGTTTGAACAAAAGGCCGTGGCGGTGTTCCTCACGATGCTCGCGCTGGGTGTGCGCAACTTGCGTCTTGGCCCGACGCTGCCGGCCTTTCTTACGCCGACACTACTCGACGTGCTGGTGAGCCGCTTTGGCATCCAGCCAATCACCACGGCTGAGGCTGATATCGCAGCCGCCTTAAATCGCCAAGCAGCCTGAAGCAATTTGAGGCCGGGATCATTCCCCCCCCTTTTCCCGGCCTTAAAAAGGCTGAGCGCTTCAGGTTGATGTTGTCTCCGTCCGCCTGAAACGTGACGTTGTTTACGTAGCCCAATTGGAGAGTGTACGAAGATGCCTGAAATTACGCTTGTTACGCGTGATGGCGCACGTTTGGCGTTTGATTGCGGCGCGGATGAAAATGTCATTGCTGCCGCCGCCAACGCGGGCTTGTTTTTGCCCGCTATGTGCCATGAGGGTAGTTGCGGCCTATGCCACGCCCATGTCGTTGGCGGGACCTACGAGATGGGCAGTTATGCCAGGGATGCGTTGAGCGATCCCAATCAAAACGGCGTGCTACTTTGCCGCTGTCGGCCGCACAGCGATCTGGTGATCGATCTGCCCTATCCGCAAGTCGATATTCGACGTCACGAAGTTGCCAGCCGCGAGGCCGTTATCGACGCGCTCGCCCCGGCCGGCACTGGCGCCGTGGCAGTTACGCTGATTTTTAAACCAGATCCCGAGCTGGGGCGAGCAGCAGATTTTGTGCCGGGGCAGTATATGGAGCTGACGATTCCCGGGACAAACATTCGCCGGGCTTACTCTCTAGCCAATCTACCGAATTGGGACGGACGTCTGGAATTCCTTATTCGGTTGCAAAAAGGGGGATTATTTTCCAGCTACCTCGCAGAGCGCGCCAAGATTGGCGACACACTAATCGCGCGCGGCCCGTTGGGAAACTTTATGCTGGATGCAACCAGCGCGCGCCCGCGTTGCCTCATTGGCGGTGGTTGCGGTTTTGCTCCGATACTTTCCATGTTGCGCCACCTGGCGGATTTTCAGGACACACAACCGACCCATCTGATTTTTGGAGCAAACCTGGAAGACGAACTCTTCCCTTCCGAAGATATCGACAGGCTCCGTACGGCCCTACCGCATCTGGGCGTCACACTCAGTGTCTGGCACCCGGGAGCAAGTTGGACCGGCTTTATCGGTACGGCGGCGGATGCCTTTGCTAAATATCTGGACAATTGTCCGGAAACACCGGACGTTTATGTCTGTGGCCCGCCTCGTTTGCTGGAAGCGGTAATGGCCGTTGCACACGAGCGGCAGATCCCACCGGAGCGCATCGTTTTTGAACGTGTTTTTCAAAGTTGATAGCGCGCATAAAGGCGGTTATTTAGGACCATGCATCTGACCTGCTTTACTGATTATGGCCTGCGCACGCTGATCTACCTGGCACTTCGACCGGATGAACTTGCGTCGATCGCGGAAATTTCAAGCGCGTACCAGATATCGGAAAATCATATGGTCAAGGTCGTGCATCATCTCGGTCAGGCCGGGCTGATTGTAACCGTACGCGGCCGAAATGGCGGAATACGGCTGGCATGCCCGGCTGCTGCCATCAGCCTTGGGGCGGTTGTGCGCGCGACCGAGCCAACTCTCGCCTTAGTGGAATGTATGGCCGGAGAATTTTGTGTGATCTCCGGTGCCTGTCGTCTGCAAGGCATTATGGATGAGGTAAAAACGGCGATGTTGGTTGTTTTGGATCGTTATACCGTGGCCGATGTCGCAAGCCCGGACAGTCGTGCCCTACGTCGCCGTCTAGGAGTTTTGGCTTCATGAGTGTCAAATCGCTTCCAACCGTGGCTCTGACTCATATGTGGAACGGCCCGACGCAAGGGCTTTTTCGCTGAAGTCGCCGATTTGGACGGTGCAGTCATATGTCCGTATTCGAGTCAATACCAAATTCTCGCGAAACCAGCTTGACTTCAATGGCCGTTCCACACATGTGCGCGGGTTGTTGTAGACGTTGGCTTTGATTGCTGATTCTCTGGGTTTTCCGCAGAGGAGAGCTGGACGTGGCGCATCGTTCGATTGGTCAGGAGCGGTTTGGTTTCTCTGGGCGCACACGGCCCGCATCATCTAATCCATCAGGCTAATTAACCCTTTAAGTAAAGAAATTGGATTAGGTGGACAGCCGGGAATACGAAGATCAACAGGGATCACCTTGCTCACCGCCCCTCGACACGCATAACTCTCCGCGAACACTCCTCCAGTGCATGCGCAATTGCCAACAGCAACAACGTAATTTGGCGCCGGCATCGCCTCGTAAGTAAGACGCAACGCGGCTTCCATATTGCGGGTCACTGGCCCGGTAACCATGAGAACGTCGGCATGGCGCGGGGATGCGACAATCTTCAGGCCGAAGCGTTCTAGATCATGGAATACATTGTTGAGAGCGATGATCTCAAGCTCGCAGCCATTGCATGAGCCTGCATCCACTTCGCGGATCGCAAGCGATCGGCCGAGGCGCCGGTGCGCGGCTCGATCCAAAGCACTGACCAGTTCAGCCTTCTCCTGGTCTGTGATCGCAGGGGGTGGCTCAGTCAGGCTGCCAAATAAAACGCTTTCGATAAGGGTCTTGCGCATCGTGGCCTACAGATCACATCCAGAATAGGAGGCGTTAAATGATTTGTTACACAACGGAAAATCCGCAACGATATTGCCTTCGATCGCGGTCTCAAGCGCTGGCCAAAGAAACCAAGACGGATCGCGCAGAAAGACATCTTCGATGCAACCGTTGCTTATACGAACATAAGAAAACACATCACCGCGAAATCCTTCAACGATGGCATTGCCCTCACGCGGGCTGGTCGAGGGAGGGCGCGGACTCTGGATTGGACCGTCGGGTAATTCACGAAGCAAAGCGAGAATTATCGCAGAACTTTGCCTGACTTCCTCGATGCGTACGCGCACCCGTGTGTCGGCATCTCCTATATCGCGGCAAGGCACACCGAAATGCAGATCATGATATGGGGCATACGCCATATCGCGCCTGGCATCGAAAGTTTGCCCGGATGCCCGGCCGACATAACCACCGCAACCAAGAAGCTCCGCGACGGCGGGGTCAAGCCGGCCGGTACCGACAGTGCGGTCTTGAAGCGAAGCGGTTTTCTCATATACTTCTACAATCCGCTCGAATTGAGTGGACACGATTGTGAGTTCGCGGTCGATTTTTGCTTCATCGCCATGAGCAAGATCGGCGGTAACACCGCCGGGCACAATCAGATCCATCATCAATCGATGCCCAAAGCACGCGGCGCATAGGCGTAGCATGCGCTCGCGCAGCATCGCTCCATGTGCGTTGAGCAACGGAAAGCCCGCATCATTGCAGATGGCGCCAAAATCGCCAAGGTGATTTGCGAGACGTTCCAACTCGGCCATCACACCGCGCAGTATCTGAGCACGCGCCGGGGCCTCGACGCCCAGAGCCTGTTCGACAGCCAGCGCGAAGGCGAAACTATATGCACAAGTCGAGTCACCCGAGATGCGGGCCGTAAGTTTAGCAGCATGATCAATTGATGCGCGACGCATCAATTTGAGCGTACCCTTATGCGTATAACCGAGCCGAGCTTCGATCCGGACAATGGTCTCGCCATTGACAGAAAATCGAAAATGCCCCGGCTCAATGGTCCCGGCGTGAACCGGACCCACCGGGATCTGATGGATGCCATCGCCATTAACAGGCTTAAACTTGTACGGCTTCGTTGCGCGCGAGCCTGGCCAGGTACCATGATCAAGCCAAGGCCGGGTATCGGGTAAGCCGTCAGCGATCAGGCCGTGCATGTCGAATATCGCACGCTCCATCAGGATCGCGGCAGGTTGATGTGCGCCGATTGATGGAAAACGGCGATCGGGTGCTGCTAGATTGATTACTTCGGCCGAGGAGGCTCCCTTACGCCGCGTGGCGAGATGAACAAACGGGCAGTAACCCGAGGCATCACCCCATATCGCGACGAATCTTGACAGGCCCTGGCCGATTTCAGCGGCTTTTTTTTCCCAAGTTTGTAAATCGACCGCTGTCATTTCAACCCAACAGAGCCCCTACATGAGAGAACCAGTCATAAAGGAACGTCGGCAGGGCGATGCCAACAGCCAGGACGATGCCAAGGTGCAGAAAAATTGGCATCGTTGATGCGGTTATGGCATTTGATCCGGGGCTCGGTTCGCCAAAGCAGAGCGCTGTCATACGGACAACCAAAGCGCCGACTGCAAGCAGAATGCCAAGACCAAGCAATACGGCCAGAATCGGCGCACGCGCGAAGGTCGAGGTGATCAACAGAAATTCCGATGTGAAGATTCCAAAGGGAGGAAAACCGGAAATTGCGGCAACGCCCGCGACCAGCGTCCAGCCGAGCAGAGGATGACTCGTGGTCAGCCCCCTGATCTCCGCCATTTGCTGCGTTCCCTTTGCCTGCGCGACATGGCCTACGGAGAAAAAAATCGCCGACTTTGTAAGGCTGTGCATCATCATTTGGAGGAGGCCCGCGACATTGCCGAGCCCGCCCACGCCGAAAGCAAAAGCGATGATCCCCATGTGCTCGATCGACGAATACGCGAACATCCGCTTGATGTCGCGGCGCCGGTACAACATGATTGCAGCGAAAAACAGAGAGATCAGACCAGTAACCGCCATCAATATGCCGGGCTCGATTGCCGCCGAACTGGCTGCGAGCAGCACCTTGAAGCGCAATATTGCATAGATTGCGACATTCAGCAGGAGCCCGGACAGGACCGCGGAAATCGGCGTTGGGCCTTCCGCATGGGCGTCCGGCAGCCAGGCATGCATCGGTACAAGCCCCGCTTTAGTGCCGTAACCAATCAGCAGGAAGATGAAGCCGATGCTCAACAGATCCGGGTCGAGGGGGGCTGCGTGCTGGACTAGGTTGGTCCATTGCATCGCTGCCATGCCGGTGCCGAGAACCGGTTTTGCCGCGAGATAGACCAGGATCGTTCCGAACAGCGCCAGGGCGATCCCAACGCTGCCGAGAATAAGGTATTTCCACGAAGCCTCGATCGAGGCTTCCGTGCGGTATATACCCACCATCATAACTGTTGAGAGTGTGGCGAGCTCGACGCCAAACCACATCAGGCCGAGATTGTTCGTGATAAGGGCGAGATTCATCCCGACCATCATCACCTGATACATCGCGTGATAGAAGCGCAGGTAATGCGGTGTAAGATGCCCCGTCTCTAGCTCATGGGCGATATAGCTCGCGCTGAACAGGCTAGTCGTAAAGCCGACGAAGCCGTTCAAGAGCAAAAAAACAATATTGAGGTCATCAATCAAGAGAAGTGATGTGGGCGGTGGCCGTTGCAGAAGCAGTTGCGCGGCCGCCAGGACGGTGAGCAGACTTGCGAGCGTGTTGATGCGGGCCGGCAGCCGCCAGCCCGGCATAACCGTCAGAACCGCCGCCGCGACTGCCGGTATGACGACTGTGGCGATTGCCGCATCATGGGCGAAATTACTCATCGCAATCGTCCCCGGAATGCATCAAGTACTGTGCTATCGACCGTGTCGAAGCGTTCGCGTATCCGGAACAAAAAGACTCCAATCACGATAAAAGCAATCAAAACGGAGAAGGCAACGCTGATTTCCACGACAAGCGGCATCCCCTGGGCGCCTGTCGCCGCAAGAATGAGGCCATTCTCCAGTGACATGAAACCGGCAATTTGGCTGACGGCATTGCGGCGTGTCACCATCATCAACATGCCGAGCAGGATTACAGAAAGCGCGAGTGCCACGTCTTCGCGCGCCAGTGCTTCGGCATGGGCCGCCGTGTGCAACATGACGACGATCGAGAGCGCGACAAGACCGATCCCCGCCAGCATGGTGAGGCTGATGCCGGCAACCGTTTCTACCTCACGGTGAATTCCTAATTTTTCGACGATGCGGTGCAGAGCCAGCGGGATCACCACGGCCTTAAATCCCAGGGCCAGCGCCGCGGTGATATAAAGTTCCGGCGCTGCTTGAATATAGGCTTGCCATATGACCGCGAAACCCAGAATGGCGGCCTGCAAAGCAAGCACATTGATGACCGCGGAAATCCGGTCTTGATACATCATCATGAAGCTAACCAGCACCAGCGCGCCGGCAAGAACATTGGCAATGCTCAGCGAGGTTGCTGCCGGAATCAAGGAGGTCATGGCATTCGTCATAGCGGCGCCGATACAAACAAGAGCAACATGCCCAGCACGGCGAGCATGAAAGCCGCGCCGACGAAGTTCGGAACGCGGAATATCCGCATTTTAGCGAAGCTTGTCTCAAACAGGGCAAGCAGGGTAGCCCCAACCACAAGCTTCACAATATAAGCTGCGGCGCCGGCCACGAGCATGCCGGCGCCAGACCCAGGGGGCGCGATCCCGAGGGGGACAAAAATACAGGAAATCAGCGAGAAATAGAGCAATAATCGAACGGAATTGGCAAGTTCGATCAAAGCGAGATGCCGTCCCGAAAATTCGAGCACCATGGCCTCGTGAATCATCGTCAGTTCGAGATGCGTAGCCGGATTGTCGACCGGAAATCGTCCCGTCTCGGCGAGGGCAACGATGACCAGCGATACCAAGGCAAGTGCCAGCGTAAGGCGCAACCCGGCAGCACCTGAATGCATAAACCCGGCTATGGCCGAAAGCTGGGTTGTTCCCGCGACCAGGGCAACCGTGAAAACCATCATCAACATCGCAGGTTCGGCAAGAGAGGCAATCATGGCCTCGCGGCTGGCACCGAGGCCACCGAAGGCTGTGCCGGCATCCAGTGCCGCAAGCATCTGGACGAATCTCGCGCTGCCCAGCAGGGCGACAATGACGATCAGGTCACCGGACCAGGAGAAGAGCAAATTTGTCCCGAAACTGGGCACCAGCGAGGCAGCCACCCAAGTTGCGGTGAAAATCAGATATGGGGCGACCCGGAATAGCCAGGATGAATCTGTCGCGACAATCGCGTCCTTGGCGATGAGTTTTGAGAGATCCCTATAAGGTTGCAGTAGCGGTGGTCCGGCACGGCGCTGGAACCGGGCTTTTAGCTGCCGGACAAAGCCCGTGAGCAGTGGTGCCAGAGCCAAGACCAGTGCCATCTCGCAGAGCTGTAGAAAGAATTGGGTGATCAGCTCCATAGCGCCACCCAGATGAGCAAGGCGATCAGGGCTATGAACACGAAACCGAGATAACGCCGGATCGTGAGATATTGCAGCTGGTTCGCACAATCTGCGACACGGCTGATAGCTGAGATCAGTGGCGTGTAGACGGCCGCCCATACGGGATCGCGCCAGGTTGAGGCGAACTCTGCTGGCACCGTTTCCCCAGGACCTGGCATCGTGACCTTGTCGCGTGCCTGGAATACGAGGTTCGCAAAGACCCGCCGGATCGGTTGGGCGAAACCAGAGGGCGAATATTGTGTACCGATCACGACGCCGGGAGACAATTCATCTTCCAGCCCGGCATAGCCACAGCCCCAGAACGGGGCGCGCCGAACGACATGTGAGCCATAACGGTGCAGCGCCAGCACGGCAAGGCTGCCGCTTACTGTGATGAAGATGAAGATCAGTAAGGGATCATACGAACTTCGGCTGGCCGAAATCGGGATGATGGTCAGCCAAGACAAACCTTCCTGAGTGGGCATATGCGCACCGAGCAGCGATTGCGCCGCAGGCGCGAGCAAATCGATCACGAAACCAGGCAACAGGCCGGCGGCCAAGCATAGCACAGCGAGACCGCTCATTGCGGTGCATGAGAAACCGTCGGTTTCCTGAGCCTCGGCGGCGCCGACGCTACGCGGCTTGCCGAGATAGGCAAACCCGTAAAACCGGACGAAGCACGCGGCGGCCAGACTGGCGGCCAGCGCCAGCAGGGCACCTACCGCCGGCACCGCAAGCTTGAGCCCCAATTGCGGCATTGCCGGGCTCAGTAGAATGGCCTGCAGGATCAGCCACTCCGAGGCAAACCCGTTAAACGGCGGTAGTGACGAGATGGCCATCGCCGCAACGAGCATTGGCACTGCACTGATTTTCATACGATGGATGAGGCCGCCCAATTGCGAAAGCAGGCGTGATCCCGTGGCGTGCTGGACGGCACCCGCGCCAAAAAACAGCGTGCTTTTGAAGAGCGCGTGGTTGAAAGCATGGAACAGCGCTGCCGTGAAGGCCAAGGCCGCTGCGGCAAGGAGGCCATCGGCTTTGAACGCCAGCGCCAGCCCAAGCCCGACAAAGATCAGTCCGATATTTTCGATCGTGCTGTAGGCGAGGATGGTCTTAATATCCTCTTCCATCAAGGCATAGAGCACGCCAAGGACAGCCGCGATTCCTCCGGTAATCAGCACGATCAGCCCCCACCACCAGGCGGGCGGGCCGGCGAGATCGAAGACGAGACGGATGAAGGCGTAGATGGCGACCTTCGTCATGACACCGCTCATTAAGGCCGAAACCTGGCTCGGCGCAGCAGGATGCGCCCGCGGCAGCCATACATGCAACGGCACCAGCCCGGCCTTCGATCCAGCGCCAATCAGTGCCAGAAACATCACCGTGTCGCCGATCCAGGAGGGTTGATGTGTCGCCCGTATGGCAGCGAAGTCGTAACTCCCGTGAGCGCCGGCCAGCAGCCCGAAGGCGAGCAACAAAGCGAGCGTTCCGGCACTTGCCATCAGCAGATAGACGATGCCTGCGGTGCGGGTTTCAGCCTCTCCGTGATGCACCATTACCAGTGCCCAGGATGTCAGAGACATAAACTCCCAGAAAATCAGAAAGCTGTACGCATCCGCGGCGATGAGGACGAGATTCATCGCCGCCAAAAACACGGGATAGAAGGGTAGGACGCGCCATGGTTCACGCTCATGCCGGCCGTAACCAAGGGCATAGAGGCTGGCGGCAACGCCACCAAGATTGATTATGATCAGGAAGGATGCGGATAGCGTATCGGTAGAAAAACTCATGCCCACCCAAGGCAGGCCGAGTGGCAGCACCATCGACGGTCGAGGTGAGATACCCGTCGCCAGTTGAAGCAAAGCTGCGCTGAGTGCCACCACCGCAACCATAGATGAGCCGCCATAAACGACCGCGCCGCTCCATTTCTGGGTCCGGCAAAGCGCGCCAGCGCCGCCGAGCACGATCCAGGCAAGCACACAAAGGAGAATGACCGGCGTCATGTCCCGTTGTTCTTGAGGCGCACACCGCGCCCGCCCGACGCATCCGACACATCGCCTGGCCGAAGCACAATGATTCCGGCGCGCTCGAGCGCTTCTAGTAATTTTACGAGAGAATCGACATTACTGCGAATAATGCCATCACTTCCCTCCATGCGCTGGATCGTGGGAACAGACAGTCCCGAGAGTTCCGCGAGTTCCTTCTGATCAATGCCGAGAAGCGCTCGAGCAGCTTTGAGTTGACCGGACGTTATCATGTTTTAAACATCACAAAAAGTGTTTAAAACATCTAAATCGGTTTAGGAGGATTGATATATGCTATTTTTTCAGTGCGGCATTGTTGTATTCGAATTAGGCAGAAGTCTTCATTGTGCGGTATCCTTACAAGTGGTTACGACCACGATAACTTGACGGCAGGTTTTCGGCGGAGCCTGTTCCTTGGATGGTCTGGCGCTGCGTGCATCGGCTTTTGCTTTTTTGCTTGTAAAGATCAAGATAAAAGGAAGCGCGCGGCGGAATCGACAAGCAGGGTTTTCATTACGAATGCCACAACGAGTGCCAATTGCCGGCAGATATTAGGAGATGACTCGATCGCTCGACGTGGTTTGGGAGGTTTCGCAGAATAATCAATCCATTTCTCGCGGAGGAAACGTCCATGACTTACATACCGAATGGTGATCCGAGAAAAACGGAGGGGGCAGGGTCGAAGTTGAATACGCCGAATTCCGCGGAGAACACTCAACACTCCAGAGAAGGGACGATGCATGTTAAAGGAAGACATGATGAGATTGACTTGCATGCCGCCGAACGGCTCAAGGAGTTCATGAGAGATATATTCAAAGAAATGAGGCAACGATTTTCTGATTTCATTCGATTATAAGGATATCTTCGTAAAGGATAGACGTCTTGGTTTGGCACACATTTACTATGAGGCCATAGTAACGGATGCTCGTCGGACAACACTAGCGGCAAATTGACGGGAAACATTATGATCATCGCCGCCATTTTATTGGGCATTGCCGCCAACTCCGACAATCTAAGGCGTCTCTGAATAAGGCTTGATTTTCAATCGCGGCATTTTTTGTCCGTTGGCGGGACGTCATTGATGACGTCTTGGCTAGTCGGAAAGGAAAGCGAGAACGCGCTGGGGCGCGTGTCCAAGCATTTCCGGCATCCGTCAGTGGTTCATGTTGTGGTAAAACCCCCACCCCATCACCAGAAGCATGACCACGATGTAAGCGCGCAGGCCCCAGAACACTGCTTGCTGCCATGGGCGCAGCTCCACACGGGTGATTTCCATCGGCGGCGCCAGCCAATTTTCCTGCTCCGCAAGCGCGGCGATGGCGTCTTCACAATCCTTGGTATAGCAGCTCACGGCTCACCTCACAGCGCGTTGGGGAATACAGTTACAAGCCCGTACAGGCCATTGCAGACGATCAGCAGCACCATCACGCCGATTGACAGCGCATTGCGTAGCGGCGAGTTCACATGCTCGCCGAGCAGTTCCCGATCATTCAGCAGCATCAGCAGGAACAGCATGGCCGCTGGCATGAATACGGTGGCAATGACCTGGACGGTGAGGTTGAGAAACCCTACCGGCACGTTGGGCAGCATGAGCACACCAGCGGCGATGGCCGTGCCCAGGATCGCAGGGGCGTAGAAAGGCAGCGCCTGTTTCGGTGCCAAATTAATCGAGCGCGGCAAATCAAACGCCTCCCCGATGGCCCAGGCTGAGCTAGCCGTGATGACAATGGCGGCAATTAGCCCGGCTTCAACAAGTCCCAACGCAAAGACGATTTTGGCGGCGCGGCTGACCTTGCTGCCGATTGCCGCAAGCACATCATTGTCTCCTAGCGAGGCCGCATTGGGCATCCCGTGCAGGTACTGCGCGGCCAGGGCGATGATGGCGGCAGCTACCAGCACCATGCCGATGACGCCGAGCATCAGGTCACGCCTGCTGGCAGTAATGTCCTGCGGCAGGAGCCCTTTATCCACGACACAGGACTGCTGAAAGAAGAGCTGCCACGGCGCTATGGTGGTGCCGATATTGGCCGAGACCAAAATGAGAAAGGAGGCCGAGAGCGGCCCGCCCGGCAGCACCCAACCATGGCCCGCGAAGGTGCGGCCAATCGCGCCCCAATCCGGGTGCGCGCACAAGGCGAGCGGGATGAAGACGAGGTTACACGCCGCGACAATGAGCGAGATGCGCTCCCAGCTATGATATTTAAGAAAAAGCAGGATGCCAGTGATGAAGGCGAAGGCCAACGGGATGGTGACGAGATACGAGACCCCGAACACCGCACTGGCCACGCGGATGCCGATGAATTCGGTCATCAAGGTCAATACATTGGCGGCGACAAGATCAATGAGCGAAAACGCGCCCCAGAAAGCGCCGTAGCGCTTCCAGATCATCTCAGCATGGCCGCGTCGGGTGGTCGCGCCAAGACGGATCGTCATCTCCTGCACCAGATACGCGATGAAGCCGAGGGGGATGAGCAGCGGGAGGAACAGGCTGAACCCGTAGGTGGCGCCCGTCTGCGCGTAAGTGACCACGCCGCCGGCGTCATTATCGCCCAGCATGACGAGAAGGCCAGGGCCGGCCAGAGCGAGACCCAGTGCAA
The DNA here is from genome assembly GCA_021818425.1 of Pseudomonadota bacterium. GTDB lineage: Bacteria > Pseudomonadota > Alphaproteobacteria > Acetobacterales > Acetobacteraceae > Acidocella. Next base: position 3,427 of record JAKAEC010000035.1, on the reverse strand, counting down.
GCCGGTTGGTCAGCGTGCGTGGCCCCGCGCGCAGCCGGGCAATGTGCAAGCGGTCACGCAGCCGCGCCTCCAGCCCCTCGGGCATGGAGAGTGGCGTGGTCTCAAAAGGGTGGACGCGGTGATGCTCGGCCACAGCAGCAATCTCCGGCGTAAATGGGGAACGGGAGCGCCAGAACATCATGCCCCCCTTTTGTTGTTTTGGAGGTCGATCAACGTCCAGACAAGTTTCAGATGCCCCGTGTCTTCGTCACGGCGCCAACTGGCGATCAGACGGCGGCGCGGCGGGATGGTGGCAAAAGCGACCTCATTGAGGCCAACGGCCGGAGCGGGCCGCATAGTGAAATTGCGGAAGATCATGTTGATCCCTCCTTCAGGTTTGGCGGTTCGGCAAAACCGGGAGGGATGTCTTGAGATCAGCCTCGGTGAGCTGATCTTTCAGAATATCCTGTCCCGGCGCGGAAACAGACCTGGGTGAACGGGGCAGCGCGGTTCACGCGCCGACTGTCGCTCTCCGAGGTCTGGCTGCTAGATCGCGGGTTCATGTGTTCCTGCTGATAAAGTTGAGAATTGCCCGTGCCAGTTATGGCCATCGGACGATTGCGAAATATACCCGTCGGGGTATATGGTCAAGTTCAGAATGCGTTACACAGAGAAAGAGAAGCGCAAGCTCGTCAACCGGCTGAGCCGGTTGCGCGGGCAAATCGAAGCCATGCAGATTGCGTTGGAAAACGACGCCTCATGCACCGCCTTACTACAACAGGGTGTGGCCTGCCGCGGCGCCATGGATGGGTTCATTGGCGCAGTCATCGAGCATCATGTCCGCCAGCACGTGGCGGGGCCAGGCAACACGGCAGAAGGCCGCGCGAGCGCGGCAGAGGAACTGATCAAGGTTGTGCATGCCTATCTCACTTAGCAATGGTGTTCATCTGGTTCCGAAACGGAATACGGCCATATATCGGAGGGCTTTCCCGCATCACACGGAGTAAACCCGGCCCCGTTAGCTGAGATGCTTTCCTGCCGGGCGAAAGCCGACGCGCAAGCCAAGGGCCTTGGCAACCTTCATCACGGTTGCCAAGGGTTGGGTTGCCATTTTAGCTATCGGCGGCTACAGATTCTGCAATTCCATCTGGGCGGCCCTTTCGTTGGTTGTGACAACTCAACGTTGGCACCAGATGCCGTTGGGCCGTCCACCCCAACACAAGAAGCTGTTCCGGCTATACCGCGAAGAAGGGCTATCGGTCCGCGGGCGTGGTGGCCGGAAACGGGCGATGGGCGCACCCTCACCGATGACGCTGCCCGATCAGCCTAACTAGCGCTGGAGCCTGGATTTCGTGTCGGACGCGCTGAACAACGGACGGCGCTTCCGCGTATTGACGGTGGTGGATGACTATACGCGCGAATGCTGGCGCTGGTGGCTGACACCTCTCTGTCGGGCGAGCGTCTCGGTCGCGAACTCGACCGGATCGACGAACACCGCGGCTGGCCATTGATGATCGTTAGCAACAATGGCCAGCCGCGATGACCTCGAATGCGATCCTGTCACGACAGGAAAGGCGTTCCTTTAGTCTAATGCTTCAGCCGGTCCGAAGAACTCGTAACGGCGCCGTTCATCGGGCAGGCCCAGCGCGGCGAGGAGTTTCTTGATGGCAATCATGAACGGCTTTGGGCCAAGGAAATACACGTCGCAATCGAGCTCGCCTGGCAGCCAGCGTTGCAAATGTTCAAGTGCCGGTCGGCCCAACGCGTGCGCTTCGTCCCGTTCCCCATGTTCATAAACGATGAAGCGCTGGAAGTTTGGGTGGCGTGATGCCCAGTCTTCTAAGGTTTTGCCAAAGGCATGAGCATCTCTGTTGCGAGCGTAATGCACAAAAGTCACTTGGCGCCCTCCCTTCGCCAAGGCCGCCTCGGCCATGGCGAGCGTCGGCGTGATGCCAACTCCGCCGCTGATCAGTACCAAGGGGCTCAGGCCGTCCTGTAAAATGAACTCGCCTGCGGGGGGAAAAACATCCAGCGTATCGCCCTCTTTCACGTGGTCGTGCAGAAAATTTGAAGCCAAGCCGCCGGGCTCGCGTTTCACGCTGATACGGTAGGAGCGGCCGTTCGGTGCAGCCGAGAGAGAGTAGTTGCGCCGCACTTCCTGCCCGTCGACGACAAGACGTAAACCGAGATATTGGCCGGGTGTGAAGTCGAGGACAGGCTCGGAGTCTCCAGGCTCCAGATGGAACGAGGTAATTTCGGTGCTCTCCGCCTGCTTGCGGGTAACGCGGAAGGTGCGCGCGCCGCGCCAGCCGCCAGGTGCGGCCGCGAGCTTGTCGTATACATCCCTTTCCGCGCTGATCAGCAAATCGGCGAGCTGCTGGTAAGCGGCTGCCCAGGCGTCGATCACCGCGTCAGTAGCGATGTCGGGCCCCAGCACTTCACGAATTGCACGCAGCAGGCACGCGCCAACGATAGGGTAATGCTCGGGCAACACCTGCAGTGCTACGTGTTTGTTGACGATTTGTGCCGCGAGCGGTCCAAGCTCCTGCAGCCGGTCGATGTTTTTGGCATAGATCAGCACCCCATTTGCCAGCGCGCGCGGCTGAGCGCCGCTGGCCTGATGCGCCTGATTGAACAATGGTCTCACCTGCGGATATTCGCTCAGCATGATTTTGTAGAAATGCGTAGTCAGAGCCTCACCCCCGGTTTCCAGGATGGGGACGGTGGCTTTGATGATCGCGGTCTGGTCGGCAGTGAGCATGAAGCAGGCTCCTTCGGGTGTGGCGTGGCAGGGAAAGAGGGGGAAAGCCGGTGTCAGCTGTTGCGGCAGCTTGCGCAGCGAGCGGGGCGGAGGCTTTCCTGAAATAGTGAATTAAGAGGGTTGGTTGGGGCAGCGAGGTTAGGCTCGCGGAGAGCGTTGACGATTGGCATGACAAGGGGCGCTAAAACAGGTATCCTGCACGCCTCTTTAGCGGGTAGACTCAAAACATGCAAGAGAGATGCATCTATAGGATGGCCCATGCGCTTAACACGCTTTTCTGATTACGCGATTAGGGTCCTGCTCTATCTGGCCACGCATAACGATCGCCTTTGCTCGATCGCCGAAATTGCGCAGGCTTACGGAATTTCCCAGAATCACCTGATGAAGGTGGTGAGCGACTTAGCGGGACCTGATTATGTGCATAGCCTGCGTGGCCGAGGTGGAGGCATTCGCTTGGCTCGACCAGCCGAGGAAATCAATATCGGCCAATTGTTGCGGCATACGGAAGGAAAGGTCGATCTTGTCGGTTGCGGCGAATGCGTGCTCGCGCCGGCTTGCGGGATGACCTGCGTCTTCAAGGAGGCACTGGATAGTTTCTTTGATGCTCTGGGCCGCTACAGCCTAGCTGATGTCATTGATAAGGGTCGACCGGCCCAGCTGCGTCAGATTCTTACATCGGAACCTGCT
>JAKAEC010000003.1 GCA_021818425.1 Pseudomonadota bacterium | reverse complement strand
ACGGGGGAGAGTACCATCCGGGGCTCGTAGGTAGTCGCCTGTGAACTATGCGATCTGGCGGTAGGCGAAGCTGAGGCTTGGTGAGCGGTTTGCGGCAGAGAGCCATGCGACGAGGGCACAAAGAAGCCTGATCAACCATCTGCGGAGCAGTCGGAGGTTGTGTCCGACGCCGGCGAGGACGGCGTTGATGGCATCACCGTCGACGCCGAGCAGGAAGTTTCTTCCGAGATGGCCATCGGTCTTCATGTGGCCGATGACGGGTTCGATGGCGGCGCGTCGGCGCAACTCGCGGCGGATGGTGGGGGTGATGCCGCGTTTCTGGCGGGAGATGAAGATCCTTCTGCCCTCGGCTTCGACGCCGTGGCCGCGATAGCCGCGGTCGACATAGGCGCGGGCGACGGCAACGCCGGTGATCCGCTCGACCTGCTCGATCTGGCCGGCCAGGGTGTGGCCGTCATAGGGATTTCCCGGCCTGCTCTGCATGCCGAGAACGAACTGACCGCCGGGTGCGGCGGCGTTGGTGGTGGCGATGGAGACCTTCACGCCGAATTCGAAGCGCGTCCTGGCCTTGCCCTTGCCGATGCACTCCACCTCAGGCGCGTGCAGGGAATAGAGCTTGTCGGCACCGCGGTCGGAGCGCTTCTGGCGAAGCAGGCGATTGATCAGGCCCAGTGTTTCGGCGAACGTGGCCTTCGCTTCAGCGTTGCCTGCGATCTTGCGGGTGATGTCACGAGCCAGCCGGCCCAGCCAGGTTCGCAGCTTGCGCACGCGAGCCTCGGCCTCGCGGCGTTTGCCACCATGGTGCAGGCGCGCCGCTTCCTGCCTGGCGTAGCGCGCAACCCGGCGATACGACTGGCGCAGCGTGATGCCGTGCCGGCGTGCCATCCGCGCCAGTGTCTCGATGCCGCTGTGCAGGAGCTTGCTGTCGGTCGGATGCGTCACGGCCTTTGGCTGGACCGTGGTATCGATGGTGACCCGCTCGTAGTGCTTCTCCGCCACGGCACCACCCCGCTCGGCGGCCGCCAGCGTCTCGGCGAGCAGGGCCTCCATCCGCTCGGGCCCGATCCGTTTGCGCCAGCGCGTCATCGAGGATCGATCAAGCGGCAGCGTGTGCTGGAAATGCGTCTCGCCGCAGAATGCCTGGACATACGGACTGTCGAGATAGCGCGCGCAAATCGCTTCGTCGGACAGCCCATCCATGTGCTTGAGAAGATGCAGCGCCACCATCAGGCGGGTCGGCAGCGCCGGACGTCCCGCCGCCTCGGCGTAGAGTGTGCCAAAGCGTTCCTCGAAGACCCGCCAGTCGATCAGCCGGGCCAGCCGCACCAGGGGATGCCGCTGGTCGATGATGTTCTCCAGCCGCGAGCGGAACAGTTCGAGATCATCCTGCGAGGCATTCAGCTTCGGCGGCATCCTTTCCTCCACGCCAAACACATGATGTTCGGCATCAAAGGGAGAGAATCACGATCGCGACCACCGCGCAACGCTCCAACGGTTTTGCAAGGTTTTCCCACTCAGGTCTCCCAGACCTTGCAAATCCCAATATTGCCCGCCGCTAAAACATCGCGGCCAGATCAGCAAAGTTCGTTTTTTCACAGGTGACTTCGCTACTCCCTTGGTGGGGACAAAGCGCCGAGGCGTCACCTGCACCCAAGGCAAGGCAGCGGCACCGCTTGCCTTCCGACATTCCCGGCAGAAGCAAACATCAGCCATGTCGCCAGGCTGGTGTATTAACCGGTAGATCACGGCGCCGCAAAGGCAGCCGCCTATGAGAATGGTACCCATGCTCAGAATGTGGGGGGCGCGTTAGCGCTAATCAGCACGCAGGGCTCCGTCCCTTGGTTGCGGAAGCGGTGTGGAATGTCCGAGCGGAAATAATAAGCCTCGCCAGGTCGCAGTGTGCGCTCTTGCGTTCCTACGGTGACGGTGAGGCAGCCGGACACGACGATGCCGCATTCTTCGCCTTCGTGGCGCAGCATGGTTTCGCCCGTATCTGCCCCGGGTTGATACACCTCGTGCAGCATGCCCAGCGCCCGGCCTTTCGTACGGCGGCCGACTAGGCGCATCGAAATTTCCGGCTGATGGGCGATTTCGGTCAGGTCATCGGCGGCGAAGAACACCTCATCCGAAGGTGAAAAATTCAATGTAAAAAAATCCGCAAGAGAGAGTGGGATGCCCTCGAGTATCTTTTTGAGCGATGAAATCGACGGGCTGACGCGGTTCTGCTCGATCAGTGAAATAGCGCCGTTAGTTACCCCAGCACGGCGGGCCAACTCCCGTTGAGTGAGCCCGAAAATCTGCCGGACCAGCCGGAGCCGGATTCCGATATCGTCGGAGATTCTCTCGTCCTGTGAAGGCAATGACATGCCAGCTCGTCCGTGCGTTTAGGATTTTCAACAAATCTTATCAAAAACCGTCGTCACTACAAGAAAAAAGCATTTGGTGCAAAAAGATGTTTGCGAATATTCTTGACGCGTCTCCGCGTGTTAGGCGAGATTGGCGCGTGAGGCGGCTGAGGCTTGCGTGCCGTGAAATGCCAGGCCCGGTAGTTTCTAAATCGACATTAGCGGAAGCGATGCGGCGTTTGCCGCATTTACGGCAACGGAGCCAGAATGAGTACCAGAATCGACCTCAAGGACTGGTTTGAGGAACATCGCATCACCGAGGTCGAATGCCTTGTGCCCGATATTACCGGCATTCCCCGTGGCAAAATCATGCCGGCCGAGAAATTCATCAGGGGCGGGGCGCCGCGCTTGCCGGAAGCCATCTTCATCCAGTCCGTCACGGGCGAATATCCCGATGACCCAATGGACAAGCTGACAGACCCGGCGATCATTGACATCAAGCTGGTGCCCGACACCTCCACTGTTCGCCTCGTGCCTTGGGCGCATGAGCCTACCGCGCAGATCATTCACGATTGCCAATACGCGAACGGCACGCCGGTGCCGATCGCGCCTCGGCAAGTGCTGCAGCGTGTGCTCAGGCTTTACGAGGAGAAGGGCTGGCAGCCAGTGCTGGCACCCGAGTTAGAATTTTATCTCGTCGGTCGTAATACCGACCCTGACTATCCACTCACGCCACCTGTCGGGCGGTCTGGTCGGCAGGAAAGCGGCCGCCAAGCATACTCGATTGACGCGGTGAACGAATTCGATCCGCTCTTCGAGGAAATGTACGATTTCTGTGATTTACAGGAGATGGATCTTGACACGCTGATCCACGAAGAAGGGGCTGCGCAGGTGGAGATCAACCTGCTGCACGGCGATCCACTGCACCGCGCAGACCAAGTATTTCTGTTTAAACGCACGGTGCGCGAGGTGGCGTTGCGCCATAATATCTACGCCACCTTCATGGCCAAGCCGATGGGCGGCGAGCCGGGAAGTGCGATGCATGTGCACCAGAGCATAGTAGACCCGAAGACAGGGCAGAATCTTTTTGCCGGCGCAAACGGCAAGGCCAGCGCCTTGTTCAAAAGCTATCTGGCCGGCTTGCAGAAATACATTCCAGCGGTGATGCCGATATTCGCGCCGAACGTTAATTCCTACCGTCGGCTAACGCGCTTTTCTAACGCGCCGATCAATCTGCAATGGGGATATGACAACCGCACCTGTGGTTTGCGCGTGCCCTATGGCGAGCCGGCAGCTATGCGCGTGGAAAATCGTGTACCCGGCGCAGATGCCAACCCTTACCTCGCCTTTGCGGCCACGCTTGCCTGTGGCTATCTGGGCATGGTCGAGCAGTTAGAGGCGCCGCCGGAACAGATCGGCTCGGCCTATACTGGCGAATATACCCTACCGCGAGAGCTATCCCACGCGCTGGACTTGATGGACAACTCGCAGCCCATTCGCGACGTGCTGGGCAACAAGCTGGTCGATGTTCTGGTGGCCGTAAAGCGGCTGGAATATGAAACCTATTTACGGGTGATCTCATCCTGGGAGCGTGAGCACTTGCTGCTGAACGTCTAAATTCCATGGAAGCAAATTATTACCAAGCTACGCGGCGCCTGAATTTTTCCGCATCCTCTCTGGAGCAGGATATCGAAGCGGACGTAGCCGTAATTGGCGGAGGCATTTCCGGTGTTTCGGCCGCGCTGCACCTAGCCGAGAAAGGCTACAAGCCCGTGCTGCTCGAGGCACGAGAGATTGGCTGGGGTGCCTCGGGCCGTAATGGCGGCCAGGTATTGCCGGGCTTCGGCGCTTCGATGCACACGCTCACAAATCTGGTCGGCCCCAGCGAGGCCAAAAAGCTTTGGGACATGTCGGTCGAGGCGGTGGATTTGCTGCATGCGCGCATCGTCCGCCATAGCATTCCGTGCGATCCGCATATTGGCTATCTGCATGCGGCACTTAAGCGGCGCCAAGTGCGGGCGCTGCATAGGGAGCAGGAGGAGTTGGTCAAGATTGGCGCGCCCGTGGGCCGCCTGCTAGAAGGGGCTGAGCTGCGCCAGCGGCTGGATAGCCCACGCTACATCGCAGCGCTTGAAGATAAAATCGCCGGGCATGTGCATCCGCTCAATTACACGTTGGGGCTGGCACTGGCCGCGCAGGCAGCCGGTGCCCGGATTTTTGAACACGCGCGTGTCACGCAGGTGAAGCATGGCCAGTCTCTCACGCTTTACGTAGACCGACACAAGGTGCGGGCGAAATCGCTCATCATCGCAGGCGGCGCCTATCTCAATGGGCTGGAGCCGGCAATCAACGGCTACGTGATGCCGGTGGGTACCTATGTTATGGCTACAGAGCCGCGCGCAGATGTTCCGGCGCTGATCCCCGGCAACGAAGCGGTGGCGGATATGAATTTTGTGCTGGATTATTTCCGCCGTTCCGTAGACGGTCGGATGCTATTTGGCGGACGCGTATCTTACTCCACGCTTTCACCGCCCAATCTGAGGGCTACAATGCTGAGGCGCGCCGTGGCGGTGTTTCCGCAACTGAAGGACGCCAAAGTGGAATACGCTTGGGGCGGTTTCGTGGACATTACGCGCAACCGTGCCCCGCATTTTGGCAGGCTGGCGCGGAACGTCCTATTTCTCCAGGGATTTTCAGGCCATGGCTTGGCGCTCACGGGCCTTGCTGGCAAGCTGGCGGCGGAGGCTGTGGTCGGGCAGGCCGAACGGTTCGATGTATTCGCCAGGATTCCGCATGCGCGCTTTCCTGGTGGTCAGCTGTTTCGCATGCCTGCTTTGGTTTTGGCGACCGCCTGGTTTCGCCTACGCGACATGTTGTAAGTTCCCCTTTTCCCGGTTCCGGTGCACACTACGTAGCATCGATTTTATTTAGCGGGTGCTTGGCCATGTCGGTTCGCAAATTCCTGCTCCCAGTCAACAGCGTCACCTCAGCTGGCCCGGCGCTTGAGACAGGATTTCTGTTAGCTCGCATGTGGAATGCGCATCTTGAGGTGATGCATGTGCTGTCTGGTGCGCTGGAAATCGCGCCCTTTGCCAGCGAAGGACTTTCCGGCGCGTTGATCGAGGACATGATAACGCTTACCGAGCGTGAGGGCGCTGCCCGTGTGCTTGCATTAAAGGACATGTTTTCGCGAGTGGCAGCGGCAGCGGCGATACCCGTGGGGGGGGCGCGTGGTGGCACCAGCGCACCAAGTGCGCGGTTCGTCACGCTCACCGGTCGGGAGGAGCAGCTTGTCGCTTACGGAGCGCGGCTGGCGGACTTAACCATCGTGCCTCATCCGCTGGCGGGCGAGGACGTGGCGGCAGCTGAAGCGCTGCATGCCGTGCTGTTCGATTCTGGACGGCCTGTGCTGCTGGCCCCCGAGGCGCCGCCAACCAGCATAGGTCAGCGCATCGCCATTGCTTGGAACGGCACCGCTAACGCGGCTTCGGCGCTGGGCTCGGTTATGCCGTTCGTGCGCCAAGCAAAAGCGGTGCGGATTCTAGTGTCGGAGGATTACGTCCGCCCCGGCCCTGGTGGTGAGGCCGTGCAAGACTACGTCTCTCAGCATGGAGTGGATGCGGATATCGGCACCTTTAGTGCCATTGACAAAAACACCGGAGCCGGGCTGCTGGCGGCGGCGCAGGATTTTGGAGCGGATCTGATGTCTATGGGCGCCTATTCCACGGCCTCGCGTCTGCGGCAGTTAATTTTGGGCGGCACCACCCGGTATGTGCTGGAAAATGCCCCGATATGCGTGCTGATGAACCGCTGACTATTATTTTTTCGGGCTTACGGTAGCCGATCGCAACACTGTTCCCGCGGTTTGAAACGCCAGCGCACCGGGGGTGAAGAAATGTAACCCTAGCGTCTGTTACAATTGAGATCATCCTTTCCCTGTGTCATTTGAGTCACAGATCGCCTTTGGATAGGCACACGCAATTGCAGTAGGACGCAGGAGAAACGCGTATGAAACCAATGAAATCACGTGGCGTGGCGCGCGTTTGCGCCCTTCTGGGGGCAACCGCGCTGGTTGCGGTCAGCGCCATGCCGGTTTGGGCTGCCGACCCGTCGCTCGATACGTCGAAGGCCGTGCAGCAGAGCTTCCACCCGGTGCCTGATTTTTCTGCGTTGGTGAAAAAGGTTATGCCCGCGGTAGTTTCGGTGGACGTGAAGCTGCGGGTCGATCAAACCGCCGATCAGGTTAGCGGTCATCAGGACCAAAATGGCCTGCCGCCCGGTTTTCCGCAGATACCTGGCTTTCCGCCGGGCTTTCCGTTCACGTTTGGCCAACCTCAGCAGCCGCAGGCGGTCGAAGCTAAGGGCTCAGGCTTTATCATCAACTCGAATGGTACGATTGTTACCAACAACCATGTGGTGAAGGATGAAAAAACGGTCACGGTTACCCTCTCCGATGGTGATAATTTTCCGGCCAAGGTTATTGGTACTGATCCGAAAACTGACCTGGCGGTATTGAAGATTAACGCAGGCAAGCCGCTGCCTTATGTAGAGCTGGGCGATTCCAAGGATTTGGAGCCAGGTCAGTGGGTGATCGCCATGGGCAATCCCTTTGGCCTTGGTAACACGGTCACCGCCGGCATCATTTCCGCGCTGGGCCGTAATATCGGTGACGGTCCTTACGACCGTTTCATCCAAACTGACGCGCCGATCAACGAAGGCAATTCCGGCGGGCCGCTGCTGAACCAGAAGGGCCAAGTGATCGGTGTCAATACTGCAATTCTCTCGCCTTCTGGCGGCTCGGTCGGCATCGGCTTTGCGATTCCCTCCGACATGATCAAGCGCGTGGTCACGCAGCTGATCGCGCACGGTAAGGTAACACGCGGCTTCCTAGGGGTTTCAGCGCAGATGATCTCGCCGCAGATTGCGCAGGCAATGAAGCTGCCAATGGCGAATCCGAATGCGGATGGTGCCTTGATAGCTGCCGTAGCGCCCAACAGTCCGGCGGAGAAAGCCGGCTTGAAACAGGGTGACGTGATCATCGCCGTGAACGGCCAAAAAGTGACCAACCCTGGTGATTTGGCCAGTGACATCGCTAATATCGATCCTAACCATACAGCGGACATTAGCTATATTCGTGACGGTCAGAAGAAGGATGTCTCCGTGGCAGTGGAGAAAATGCCCGCCAACCCGAGTGCCAGCTTCGAGCAGAACGGTTCCAACGGCCAGCAGACGGCTTCGCACGGGGCGCTTGGATTGACCCTGGCGCCACTGACCGCGACGCTACGCAGCCAGCTCAACTTGCCGACTGACGCGACCGGCGTGGTGATCGTAGGGGTGAAGCAGGGCTCCCTGGCCGACGAAGCCGGTTTGCAGCAGGGCGACCTGCTGGTGGGCGTGGGTGCAACCGACGTCTCCAGCCCTGATCAAGCGGTGGCCGCGATCAAAGCTGCGCGCAAATCCGGCGCTGGCGCGGTGGCGCTGCGCATTGTTCGCCAAGGTCAGGCGCTGTTTGTGGGTATTACCCTGAACGGCAACAATACCGCCGGGCACTAATTCCCATCCGCCGGTCTTGACTGGGGTCGTCCGCCGCAAGGCGGGCGGCCCCTTTATCCCAAAAGTCGGCCGATGACACGGGCGGTATAATCCACCACCGGGATAATCTTGCCGTAATTGATGCGTGTGGGGCCGATGACGCCGATGGCACCTACAATGCGGTCCTGGGCGTTGCGCGCCGGGGCAACGACCATCGCGACCCCGGCGGTGCCAAACAGCCCAGATTCGGCTCCGATGAAGATCCGCACGCCATCGGACTCTTCTGCCAAGTCCAGCAGTTTCAGCAGCGTTTCTTCCGTTTCGAGCCGTTCGAATAACGCCTGGATGGCGCTGAGTTTTTCAAGTTGGTCGATATCTTCTAAGAGTCGGCCCTGGCCGCGCAGGATCAGTGAGCCGGAGCGCCCATCGGAGGCCCAGGTGGCGAGTCCTGCCTCGATGACGGCACTGGTGAGTTCATCCAGTGCCGAGCGGTCTGCTGCCAGTTTCGCTCCCACATGCTTGCGCAGCTCCGCCAAGGTCAGTCCGGACAGATGGGCGTTGAGAAAGTTGCTGGCCTGCTGCAAAGCGCTAGGAGGCAGGCCGGGTGGGGTTTCGATGATGCGGTTTTCCACCTGTCCGTCGGCCGAGACCAGCACCACCAGTGCTCTGCCCGGCGAGAGCGGCACGAACTCAATATGCTTGACTGGCCCTTCGCCCTTTGGGGCCAGCACGAGCCCGGCGGCAGCGGAAAGGCCGGAAAGCAACGAAGAGGCATGTGCTAGCGTATCTTGCAAGGAGCGCCCGGACTGGGCGAGGGCGAGGTTGATATTCGTCCGCTCCTCGTCCGAAAGCTCGCCGAATTGCAGCAGCCCGTCGACGAACAGCCGCAAACCTCGTTCTGTGGGCAGGCGTCCGGCCGAGGTGTGGGGTGAGAACAGCAACCCGGCATCGGTCAAGTCCGCCATCACGTTGCGGATGGTCGCCGGCGAGAGCTTGTGCGGCAGCAGTCGCGAAAGCGTGCGGCTACCCATGGGCTCGCCCGTTTCCACGTATTGTTCCACTATCTCCCGCAAAACTGCAGCGGAGCGTATATCAAGCCCTGGCGGTAGGCGGGGCAAAGGGGGGGTGTGTCTATGGTCCATGTGGCAACGCTCGGATAATAGCACAGCGGAGAAAATTGAAGGAGAGTAAGTATGCGGCCCTCGGGCAGAGAATTCAACGCGCTGCGTACGGTTTCCATCGAGACCGGGTTTTCCCGCCACGCCGAAGGTTCCGCGCTGATTCGCATGGGGAGTACAGAGGTCCTATGCACCGCCAGCGTGGAAGGCCGGGTACCGCCTTTCATGCGCGGCCAAAGCGAGGGGTGGGTGACCGCCGAATACGGCATGTTGCCGCGGGCTACTCATACGCGCGGCGAGCGCGAGGCCGCGCGTGGCAAGCAATCCGGCCGCACGCAAGAGATCCAGCGCCTAATAGGGCGTAGCTTACGTGCTGTCGTGGATCGCAAGGCCATGGGAGAGATGACCGTGACGCTGGATTGCGACGTGCTGAATGCCGATGGCGGTACGCGCTGTGCGGCGATCACGGGCGCCTATGTGGCGATGGTGCTGGCCTTCCGGAAGTTGCGGGAGAAGAATGTCCTCAAATCCATGCCGACTTTGGGGCAGGTGGCGGCGGTCTCCTGTGGCATTTTTCAGGGCAACCCGGTGCTAGACCTGGACTACGCCGAGGATTGTGTGGCCGACGCGGACGCGAATTTCATTCTTACCGCCGCTGGCGGCATTGTCGAGATTCAGGCCACGGCGGAAAAATCCACCTTCGACGAACGCGCCTTGAATGTGCTGCTAGGGCTGGCACGCCAGGGCACGGCGGAATTGTTCGCCGCGCAGAAATTGGCTTTGGCCTCATGAATATCGGGCTTATCGTTGCGGCGGGGCGGGGCTACCGCGTTGGTGGGCCGCTACCGAAGCAATATCTGCACTTGGCGCGGCATCCGGTTCTGCGCCATACCATTCAGGCGTTAGTCCGACATCCAGCCATCGACGCGGTGCAGGTGCTCATCCACCCGGACGATAAGGCGCTGTATGATGAAGCCACTGCCGGGCTAGAGAAGTTGCTGGAGGTACGCTTCGGTGGCAAGGAGCGGCAGGATTCCGTGAGGCTGGGGCTAGAGGCCATCGCTACCCTGAAGCCGGAGGCCGTGCTGATCCATGATGCGGTGAGGCCGTTCGTGGCACCAGAGACCATCTCCGCCGTGCTGGAGGCGCTAAAGCGCTCTGCCGCAGCCATCGCCGGTGTGCCCCTGGCCGACACATTAAAGCGTGTGGAGGATGGGGTGGTGATTGGCACGGTGAGTCGTACCGGGCTTTGGCGGGCGCAAACCCCGCAGGGATTTCTTTATAAGGACATTCTGCACGCCCACCGCTATGCCATACATACGGCGCCGGAGACCGAGTTTACCGATGACGCAATGATTGCCGAACACGCTGGGTTGCGTGTGGAAATGGTCCATGGCTCAGAGGATAACTTTAAGATTACGACCGTTGCCGATCTCGTTCGGGCGGAGGCAATGCTGGTCGGGCCTTGACGTCGGCGCTATGCTCGGCTCGCTCATAGCAGGAGCGGGCGGATGACGCGGACATTCTGGTTTCTTGTTCCGATTCTAATGGGGGCGGCGATGTCGGCCAAGGCGCAGACGGTGCTAACCTTAAGTGCTAACGGCACCGTCCGGGTAGCGCCCGACGAGGTCGTGGCGAGTTTCAACGTGCAGGAAGTTCAGCCGAGTGCCGCCGGCGCGCAAGAGGCCCTGAACCAGGCGATGGCAAAAGCTCTGGCGGCGGCACGAAGCGTACCGAACGTGGTGATTATCACGGGCGGTTATGAGAGCTATGCCAGCACGCCGGATGATCATTCCAAGCGGCGGTTCACCTCCCAGCAGAGCCTCACTTTGATCCAGCCCGTCAAGGACGGTGCGCCGGGTAAGACATTCAACTACCTGTTGGCTAGGTTACAGGCCGATGGACTTATGTTAAACGGCCTGAGAGGCGACCTTTCCAAGAAGCGGCAGGCGGCGGCCAAGCGCGCGGCGATCTGCGATGCGCTGACGCAGCTGCGCGTCGAGGCAGATGGTATCGCGGACGCATTGCATAAGAAAGTGGGTGCGCTGAAAACGCTGAACGTGAACACAAGCAATGGGAAGGTGCCGCCGGGGCCGCTCATAATAGCCATGGCGGCCGCCGCCCCGGGGCCGCAATCTGCCCCCGGTAAAATCACTATCACGGCGAATGTGTCCGCCGTGTTCGACTTGGAGTAGGCGGCCCCCTAGCCGCCGTGGCGAATGGTAGTAGGCTCAGGCGGCTTTCTTCAGTAGGCCGCGTGCCACCAGTACTTCCGCGATCTGCACAGCGTTCAGTGCCGCACCCTTGCGCAGATTGTCGGAGACACACCAGAACGCCAAGCCATTTTCAACGGTCTGGTCCTTGCGGATGCGCGAGACAAAGGTTGCATCCTCGCCTTTACACTCGATGGGGGTAATGTAGCCGCCCGGTACGCGTTGATCCTCAACTACTACGCCCGGCGCCTTCGCCAGAGCCTCACGGGCTTCCTTCACTGAAATCGGTTTTTCGAATTCCACATACACCGCCTCGGAATGGCCAATGAAGACCGGCACGCGCACGCAGGTGGCGATTACCTTCACATTGGGGTCAAGGATTTTCTTGGTCTCGACCACCATCTTCCACTCTTCTTTGGTGGCGCCATCATCCATGAATACGTCGATTTGCGGGATGACGTTGAAGGCGATGTCCTTCTGGAATACTTGTGGCGTGGCCGCCTGGTTCACGAAGGAAACTTTGGTGTTGTTGTAGAGTTCGTCCATGCCCTCCTTGCCCGCGCCCGAAACAGATTGGTAAGTGCTTACCACGACACGCTTGATCTTGAAGCGGTCATGTAAGGGCTTCAACGCCACAACCATCTGGATGGTCGAGCAGTTCGGGTTGGCGATGATGTTCTTCTTGGCGAACTTTGCCAGGTCCTGCGGATTCACCTCGGGCACCACAAGTGGTACGTCCGGGTCCATGCGGAACTGGGAGGTGTTGTCGATGACGACGCAGCCCGCGGCCCCTGCGCGCGGCGCATGGATGGCGGAGACGGAAGCGCCAGGGGAGAACAGCCCGATATCCCAACCGGTGAAGTCAAAGGTTTCCAGGTTCTGTACCTTCAGCACCTTATTCTCGCCGAAGGAGATTTCCTGTCCGGCGGAACGGCCAGAGGCAAGGGCTACCACCTCGGAGGCCGGGAAGTTGCGTTGTGCTAGGGTTTTCAGGATCTCGCGCCCGACCGCCCCTGTGGCACCGGCAACTGCAACCCTGTAGGACATGACGAAAACTCCAAACAATAGAACTAGCGGTCGGGGTTAAGACGAATCCGATTAAGGCGCAAGCGCCATGCGCAGCGGTTCGAGCGCTGGGCTGATTGTGTAGTGCTGGGCGGATATTCAGAATAAATCGTTGTCTTACCGCAAATATGTTGAAAAATCATACCAAATGTTTATTAATTGGATCGCAGGCTTCGTGAAGCCGCTGTTTCTGCTCCCTGCGTGAGCCGGCCGGCTCTCGGTGGTTGAGTTTGGGCTATTCATATTGGTGAAGCTCCAGCGTTTGGGCTTGGACGGGTGGGCAGATGGGCGGAGGCGACGCTTTCAATGGGTTGATCCTGAATACCGCTGCGACCTTAATGGGGCTGGTTAACTTCATTGACGATTTTCTGATCAATATTATGCTTGTATTCGGCATTATCGATCCTCAGTGGCAGTTATGCTTTATGCTGTTCCTGATCTCACTCATGGTGATGATGGTGATGCGCACGCTCGGCGGGTTGTTCGGCTGGGTGGCTCTTCTGTTTGCTATCTTATTGCTGTTACGCTTCATCCTACCCACTGTCGCCACGCAAATCTGAAAGCGACGCACTCTGGAGCTTTGCCCCGGTCTACGTCGTCGTGGGTTTTGATCTTCGGCAGGTGGGCTAGGATCTCCCAGCCTAGCAAGCATGAGCGGCACGCAAAAACCAAAGCCTAGCTTAGCTACTGATCGTCGCCTTACCGTTATCATCCACATCCGTGTGGGTCAGGGTGGCGCCAAAAGTTTTGCTCATAAAATTTAGCAGCAACAACATGATAGTGGTGATGCCGAGTCCTCGGGTTTAGTCAGCTCGGTGTCGAGATCTGCGGGTCGGATTCGAGCTTCTCGGCCAAGGCTGAGTAGCTCAGAAATGTGACCGGCGCAGCCGGAAGGGTTGGCGCCGTGCAGAAGTCATGCATTGAACGCAGCGTGCCGATGAATAGCAGGGGGGCAGGCTAGCGCGTTGCATTGTTTGCCAGGCGGCAAGATCGGCATCGAGCGCGTTGAAATTCAGCCTTCGGATGCAGCCTGCCAGCGTGTTCGGCCGTGTTTGCAAGAGACGTCGCTAATGGTCTTGCTGAGCCCCAAACCCTATGATACTGGCCGCCGGAGCTTCGGCAGAAGCACTATATTTCAGAGTACGGCAACAGAGGCGGGAAGATTTTGGTCGAGATTACGGGCATGGGTATAAGTAGCCTTGCCGCGCGTTATGCTGCGGCGCTGTACGCGCTAGCGGCAGAGCGTGGCGTACTGGACGAGACGATTGCCCAGATGGAAGCCCTCAGTCAGCTGCTTAAGGCGCATAAGGCGCTTGCCGCGCTGATCGCCAACCCGTTGACCGATACCGTAAAATTGGCGCCGGTGCTGGATGAGGCATTGGCTGGGCAGGGTGTTGCCGTGCTGGTGCGCCATTTTGTCGGTGTTGTTGCTGCGAATCGCCGTTTGCGGGATCTGCCGATGTTGATTGAAGGTTTTGCTGCCTATGCGGCCGCTAAGCGCGGTGAGGTGGTGGCCACAGTAATTTCTGCCCGCACCCTCTCCGACACGCAGCGCAATCAGTTGCGCGCGCGTCTCGCGGAAGCCAGCTATAGCACCGTCCGACTGGTAGAGCAGATAGATCCGTCACTGTTGGGCGGCCTGCGTCTGCAAATCGGCGATAAGCTGTACGACACAACTCTTAAATCGCGCCTTAACCGGCTGAATTATTCTCTCAAGGGAGCTGCCTGATATGGAGATCCGTCCCGCCGAAATCTCCGAGATTCTGAAGCGTCAGATCGCGGATTTCGACACCGAAGCCAACGTGGCCGAGACCGGCCAGGTCCTCTCCGTGGGTGACGGCATCGCGCGCGTATTTGGTCTTGCCAATGTGCAGGCCGGCGAGTTGGTGAGCTTTCCTGGCTCCGGGCTCAAGGGTATGGCGTTGAACCTGGAATCCGACAATGTGGGCGTCGTGATTTTCGGTGACGATAAGACCTTGCGCGAGGGTGACGCCGTGACCCGAACCGGCGAGATCGTCGATGTGCCAGTGGGCAAGGGATTGCTGGGCCGCGTCGTAGATGCGCTCGGTAACCCGATTGACGGTAAGGGTGCGATCGAGGCAACTGAGCGCCGCCTGGTTGAGACCAAGGCGCCGGGTATCATTCCGCGTAAATCTGTCCATGAGCCGATGCAGACTGGCGTCAAGGCGATCGACGTGCTGGTGCCCATTGGCCGCGGTCAGCGCGAGTTGATTATCGGCGACCGTCAAACCGGCAAGACTGCGCTGATTATCGACACCATCATTAACCAGAAGGCAGTTAACGCGACCGACGATGAGAGCAAGAAGCTCTATTGTATCTACGTGGCGGTCGGGCAAAAGCGTTCCACCGTGGCGCAGCTTGTGCGCACGCTGGAGGAGTACGGCGTGATGGAATACTCCATCGTCGTCGCCGCTACGGCTTCGGACCCGGCGCCCATGCAATATCTAGCCCCGTACACGGGCTGCGCCATGGGTGAGTATTTTCGCGACAATGGCATGCACGCGTTGATTGGCTATGACGATCTGTCAAAACAGGCCGTCGCGTATCGCCAGATGTCGCTGCTTCTGCGCCGCCCGCCGGGTCGCGAAGCTTACCCCGGTGATGTATTCTATCTGCATTCACGCCTGTTGGAGCGCGCGGCCAAGATGTCGGATGAGTACGGCGCTGGCTCGCTAACCGCCCTGCCGGTGATTGAAACACAGGCCGGTGACGTCGCTGCTTATATCCCGACCAACGTGATTTCCATCACCGATGGCCAGATCTTCCTGGAGACGGAGCTGTTCTTCAAGGGCATCCGTCCGGCCATTAACGTGGGGCTCTCGGTTTCGCGCGTTGGCTCGGCTGCGCAGATCAAGGCGATGAAGCAAGTGGCTGGCAAGATTAAGCTCGATCTGGCGCAGTACCGCGAAATGGCAGCTTTTGCTCAATTTGCTTCCGACCTCGACCCTGCCACCCAGAAGTTGCTTGCCCGCGGGGCGCGCCTGACGGAGTTGCTCAAGCAGCCGCAGTTCAAGCCGCTTTCAGTATCGGAGCAGGTGATCTCGGTGTTTGCGGGCACCCGCGGCTATCTAGACGGGATTGCCGTGGACAAGATTGGTGCTTTCGAGGCGCAACTCATCTCGGACATTAAGGCGAACGCGCCGGAAATCGTGAGTTCCATTGAGACCGAACAGCAAATCAAGCCGGAAACGGAGAAGGCGCTGATCGCGTTTATCGAGAATCTGCTGCGCGTCTTCGGATAAGCCCATGCCTTCCTTGAAAACCCTGCGCAACCGAATCAATAGTGTGAAATCCACGCAAAAGATCACGAGCGCCATGAAGATGGTGGCGGCGGCCAAGCTCCGTCGCGCGCAGGCCCAGGCCGAGGCATCACGCCCTTATGCTGTGCGCATGGCGGAGATGCTGGCAGCGCTCGCGGCCTCCGAGGCTGGTAATCCGAATGCCAACAGCCTGCTGGTGGGCAACGGCAAGAGCCAGACGCATCTGCTGGTGGCTGTTACTGCCGACCGCGGCCTAGCTGGCGCTTTCAACGCCAATATCGCCAAGCAGGTACGTCAGAAGGCCGCGATACTTCAGGCTGAGGGCAAGCGCGTGAAGGTTTTTGCGCTAGGCCGCAAGGGCAGTGATGCGCTGCGACGCGACATGCGCGAACAGATTTCCGGTACTAAGAATTTCGTAGGTAAGAAGGTAGTCACCTTCGCGGATGCCGAAGAGGTGGCGCAGGAAATCATTCGTGGCTTCAAGGCAGGCGAGTATGATGTGGTGACGCTGGTGTTCAATCGCTTCCATAGCGTGATGAGCCAGAAGCCATTTGAGCAGGCGCTGATCCCCGCCGCGGCTCCCACTGCGAACGACAACACGATGGAGCATAACTACGAGGTGGAGCCTGATGACGGCTCGCTGCTGGACCGGTTGCTACCGCGCAACTTGGCGGTACAGATTTATGCGGCACTGCTGGAAAACGCCGCCGGCTTCTATGCCAGCCAGATGACAGCGATGGACAGTGCCACCCGCAATGCTGGCCAGATGATCAAGCGCCTGACGCTCGATTACAATCGGGCGCGGCAGGCCAACATCACCAAAGAGCTGATTGAAATCATTTCCGGCGCGGAAGCCGTTTGAGGACAGAGAGATGAAAAGCAACAACACCGGCCGAGTGACCCAGATCAATGGCGCTGTTGTCGACGTTGAGTTCGACGGCGCCCTGCCCTTCATCCAGAACGCGCTGGAGACTAAGGTTGGAGAGCGCCGACTAGTTTTAGAAGTGGCGCAGGAAATTGGCGAGCGCACAGTGCGTTGCATCGCCATGGACACGACGGACGGCATGGTCCGCGGTCAGTCCGTGACCGACACGGGTTCTGCTATTGCCGTGCCGGTTGGCCCGGGCGTGCTGGGCCGCATCTTGAACGTGATCGGCGAGCCAATCGACGAGCGCGGCCCGATAACTGCCGTTGCCCACAGCCCCATACATAATGCCGCACCCTCTTTCGAAGAGCAGGCCGGATCCGCCGAGATCTTGGTGACTGGCATCAAAGTGGTGGATTTGTTGGCCCCGTACTTGAAAGGTGGCAAAGTTGGCTTGTTTGGCGGCGCTGGCGTTGGCAAGACGGTGCTCATCCAGGAGTTGATTAACAACATCGCCAAGGGCCATGGCGGCGTTTCGGTGTTTGCAGGTGTTGGCGAACGCACCCGCGAGGGTAATGACCTCTATCATGAAATGGTGGATGCAGGCGTCATCAAGCTGAACGAGGACGGCACAACCGAAGGTTCCAAGGTGGCGCTGGTTTATGGTCAGATGAACGAGCCGCCGGGTGCGCGCGCGCGCGTCGCCCTCTCAGGTGTTACCATGGCTGAGTATTTCCGTGACCAAGAAGGCCAGGACGTGCTGTTCTTCGTGGACAATATCTTCCGCTTCACCCAGGCGGGCGCTGAAATGTCAGCGCTGCTTGGTCGAATCCCCTCAGCTGTGGGTTACCAGCCGACCCTGGCGACCGACATGGGCGCTTTGCAGGAGCGTATTACCTCCACCAAAAAGGGCTCCATTACGTCGGTACAAGCCGTGTACGTGCCCGCTGACGATTTGACCGACCCCGCCCCGGCCAACACCTTTGCGCATTTGGATGCGACCACAGTGCTAAACCGCGCCATCGCCGAGAAGGGCATCTACCCGGCTGTGGACCCGCTGGATTCTACATCCCGTTCTCTAGACCCGCGCATCGTGGGCGAGGAGCATTACAAAGTCGCGCGCGATGTGCAGCGTATCCTGCAGACTTACAAATCACTGCAGGATATTATCGCCATCCTGGGCATGGACGAACTCTCCGAGGACGACAAGCTGGTGGTGGCCCGCGCCCGCAAGATCGAGCGCTTCCTTTCCCAACCCTTCCACGTGGCGGAAGTGTTCACGGGCTCGCCTGGCGTATTCGTGAAGGTGGAAGACACGATCCGCGCCTTCAAGGGCATTGTGGCCGGCGAATATGACCACCTGCCCGAGGCAGCATTCTACATGGTTGGTACCATTGAGGAAGCTATTGCCAAGGCAGAATCCCTGGCGGCGAAAGCCTGATTAATGCCGCTCGCCCTAGAAATCATCAGCCCGGAGCGGCTGCTACTGGCCCGCGATGTCGACATGGTCGTAATTCCAGGCACGGAAGGCGACCTCGGTATCTTGCCGAGCCATGCCAAGGTCGTGACCAGCTTGCGCGGCGGGCTGGTAGATATTTATGAAAGCGGCAAGATCACTGACCGGTTCTTTGTGACCGGCGGCTTTGCTGAGGTCACGGAATCGCGTTGCTCGGTGTTAGCCGATGAGATTATCCGCCAGGCCGCGATTGATACCGTTGCCGCGCAGGCTAAGTTGGCTGAGGCCAAGGCTGCCTTTGACGCGGTGGACACGCAGGACACGGATGCGTACCGCGAAGCGTCTGACAAGTTGATCTCCGCCCAGGCGATGGTAGACAGTGCCGTCGCCGCCCCCGCTCAGGCGGACACGATCTGAATAATACTCGTGCTCTTAGTACGTTGGGATGGGTGAGCCTCGCGTGAGGGTGCACTTTTTATTTCACCAACATCCTGAACCCGGCAATGGCAAGGATGACGCCAAGGAAGGCTTTTAGTAGCTTGTCAGGCGCGTAGCGGGCCGTGAGGCTGCCGACCACGATACCTGGGACGGAGCCTACGAGCAGCATGCCCAATAGCCGGAAATCGATCGTCCCCAGAAACCAATGGCCCGCCCCGGCTAGCAGGGTCAACGGTACTGCATGAGCAATGTCTGATCCCACGATTCTTACCATCGGCAGGCGCGGATACAAGATGATCAATGCGATGGTGCCCAGAGCCCCGGCGCCTACGGAAGAAAGACAGACCAGAACACCCAGCACTACGCCGGTGAGCACCGTCAGGCGTCGGGAGGAGGCTGTGCCAAACTCAGGGTAGCGTCGGGTGATGCAATGCAAGATCTGCTTCTTGAACAGTAGCGAGATGGCGCTCAGCAGCAAGGAGACCCCTAGCACGATGAAGATCAGATTAGTGACGCCGGAGCTATTTGCCCCAGCATACCCCATGGCGATGAGGCAGATAATGGTAGCGGGCACGGAGCCTGCTGCTAGCCAGCGGACAACGGTCCAATCCACAGTCTTGCCGGCGCTATGAATGGTGGTGCCGACGGATTTGGTTGTCGCAGCAAATAGAAGGTCAGTGCCAACGGCAGTAGTCGGGTGAAACCCGAAAAATAGTACCAATAGCGGCGTCATCAGCGAGCCGCCGCCCACCCCGGTCAATCCAATCAAAAGCCCGACCAGTAGCCCTGAAATTGCGTAGATGGGTTGAAATCCTGAATTTCCTACTAAATCCATAGGTTATTATCGCATGTTATATTGAGTTCCGCAATGCGCGAACTGGTGGCGGTGTCTACGCTCTGGGATGCGTTCTGCTCCAGACTTCCATGAGCCGGTTGGTTTCTACCTCGGTATAACGTTGGGTGGTGGAGAGGCTGGCATGGCCCAGCAATTCCTGAATGGAGCGTAGATCCGCCCCACCCTCCAGCAGGTGAGTGGCGAAGCTGTGGCGTAGTGCGTGCGGGGTGGCGTGCTCGGGAAGGCCGTTCAGGCGGCGGAAATTGCGCAGGTTCCTCTGCGCCACTCCGGCATTCAGCCGCCTGCCTCGCAGGCCCGTGAACAGTGGTTCGCCCCGATCCGGATTCGGATGTAACTTCAGCCAAGTGTCGATGCTGGCGCGCACGGCGGGCAGGAGCGGTACGATTCGCTGCTTGCGGCCTTTACCAGTCACACGCAGGGCACCATCGACGGCGGGTAGATCACCGACATTCAGAGCGAGCGCCTCGGCGATTCGCAAGCCAGCGCCATAGAGCAACATCATCAGCGCGGCATCGCGGGCCTGCTCCATGGCGGTGTCGGTCGCTTCGCTAATACCGGTTGTCACGTTCAGGGCGTCATCGTGGCTCAACGCCTTGGGTAGAGGGTTTCTCGGGCGAGGGCGGGTGACAAGGGAAAGCTGGGTCACGTCGACCCCGTGGCGCTGGTGCAGATAGCGGAAGAAGGTGCGCAGCGCGGACAGCTTGCGGGCACGAGTGGCGTTGACATCCCCGGTCTTGGCGGCTTTGGCGAGGAAGGCGCGGAAATCCGCAGCACGCAATGTCCCGAGGCCCTTGGGGTCTAGCGATTCGCCAGTATGTTCGGTGGTGAAAGACAAAAAAGACCGAATATCGCGGGCATAGGTCTCAACGGTTTTCTCTCCGGCCCGGCGCTCAGCGCCGAGCCAAGTGCAGAAAGCGGTCAGCAGCTCGTCAGACAATGCTTTGGCCAGTGGCGGCCCAGTCCTTGAGGAAGGCGTCCAGGCCCTTGTCGGTCAATGGGTGGCCGTAGAGTTGCTTGATCACGGCGGGAGGAATGGTGGCAACATCGGCACCCATCTTCGCCGCCTCGATCAGATGGATTGGATTGCGGATTGAGGCCACCAGCACCTCAGTCTTCAGGTTCGGGTAATTGTTATAGATCGTCACGATGTCATGGATCAGATCCATTCCGTTCTGACCAATATCGTCCAGCCGACCGACAAATGGCGAAATGAAGGTTGCACCAGCCTTGGCGGCCAGCAGCGCTTGGGCAGGGGAGAAGCAAAGGGTAACATTGACCATTGTGTTCTCCTGGGAGAGCGCATAGCAGGCTTTCAGGCCGTCCGGGGTCAGAGGCACTTTGATTGCGACGTTGGGTGCGATCTTCTTTAGCACCGCCGCTTCGGCCAGCATCTGCTTATAGTCATTGGCGGCCACCTCGGCACTTACGGGGCCGGTGACGATCTCGCAGATATCGGCGATCACATCCAGTATCTTGCGGCCGGACTTGGCGATGAGTGACGGGTTGGTGGTAACGCCGTCGAGCAGGCCGGTGGTGGCTAGCTCCCGGATCTCGGCGATTTCTGCAGTGTCGACAAAGAATTTCATGGATAGCTTTCCGGTGAACAGGATCTTTGGGTAAGAGCATACAGCATGGAGCAACCTCAACGGACAACCCGCGTCAGCATCTTGCTCCCCTATAAATTCAACATGGCGTTTACCTACGAGACAGATGTCCCCTTGGTGCCGGGCGCGTTAGTACGAGTGCCACTGGGACGACGGGTGGTCATTGGGGCGGTCTGGGATGACCCACCGGACATGGCCGTTAATACCCGCAAAGTGGCGGAGTGTTTGGATTTCCCGCCCCTGCCGGAGAGTTTGCGCAAATTTGTCGACTGGGTAGGTGCGTACACCCTCGCGGCGCGCGGGGACGTGCTGGCGCTGACGCTGAAAGAGAAGCTGCTAGTACCCACTCCCAAGCGTGCCCGGAAATATGAATTCGGTGGGGCCGATCCCACCTGCCTCCGCCCGGCGCTCTCGGCAGTTCAGGAAAATGCTTCTGTAGCGCTGCGTAAGGAGGTCCGGATGGGAGTTTTTTCCGTGACACTATTGGATGGCGTCACGGGGTCCGGCAAAACAGAAGTTTATTTGGAGGCTGTCGCTGAGGCGCTGCGGAACGGTAAGCAGGTGCTGGTGCTGCTGCCGGAAATAGCACTTTCGGTACAGATGCTGTCACGCTTTGAGGCGCGGTTTGGGGCGCGGCCGGCTGTCTGGCATTCGGAACTTACCCCGGCTCAGCGGCGCGAAACGTTCCGTGCCGTGGCGGAGGGGCGGGCGGATATGGTGGTGGGAGCGCGCTCAGCCCTATTTTTGCCTTTCGTGGCGCTCGGCCTCATCGTGGTCGATGAGGAGCACGAGACCTCCTTCAAGCAGGAGGATGGGGTGATGTATAACGCGCGGGACATGGCGGTGGTGCGTGGTAAGTTCTGCATGGCGCCAGTGCTACTGGTGAGCGCCACGCCCAGCCTCGAAACCGTCGAAAACGTCGCGCAAGGGCGCTATAAGAAGATCGACCTGCCTGTCCGCCACGGTGGGGCGGCCCTGCCGAAGGTGGAGGCGCTTGACCTTCGGCAAGCGCCTCCGGAGCGGGGTAGATTCCTCTCTCCGTTGTTAGCGGAAGCGATATGCAAGACACTGGCGCGGGGCGAGCAGGCGATGCTCTTTCTAAACCGGCGCGGCTATGCACCGTTGACGCTTTGCAGGACTTGTGGACACCGGCTTTCCTGTCCCAACTGCTCCTCTTGGCTGGTAGAACATAAATCTATGCCTCGGCTTTCGTGCCATCATTGCGGGTTTACGACCCAGCGGCCGCTTCGTTGCCCGTCTTGCGAGGCAGAGGGGAGCCTTAGGCCCATCGGCCCCGGAGTGGAACGCATCGCCGAGGAGGTGGCGGAGTTGTTTCCCGAGACGGAGGCGTTGGTAATGGCCTCAGACGTGATTCTAGGCCCTGCCCATGCTGCGGAGGCGGCGCGGCGTGTCGCGGAGCGCGAGGTGGGGATCATCGTTGGTACGCAGATGGTGGCCAAGGGTTGGCACTTTCCGCATCTCACTTTGGTGGGAGTGGTGGACGCGGATCTTGGTCTTGCAGGCGGCGACTTGCGCGCCGGAGAGCATACTGTGCAAATGCTGCACCAAGTGGCCGGCCGCGCCGGACGGGCTGATGCGCCGGGGCATGTGCTACTGCAGAGTTACGATCCCTCCCACCCGGTGATTAAGGCGCTTCTATCGGGAGATCTTCCCGCTTTTTTGGATCAGGAGGCGGCCTTGCGCCGCCCCGGGCATTGGCCGCCTTTCGGGCGGCTGGCGGCGCTGATCGTGAGCGCCGAGGATGAACGGTTGGCGGACCAAACTGCCCGTGCTTTAGCCAGAGCAGCGCCGCGTCAGCCGGAGGTTGAGGTGCTTGGGCCTGCCCCGGCGCCGATTGCACTGCTGCGCGGGCGCCATCGCCGCCGCATGCTGTTGAAAACCTCGAGGGATATTGCTGTTCAGCCCTTACTGCGGGCATGGTTGGCGCAGGTGCCCATTCCCCGCAATGTGAAGCTGGATGTGGACGTGGATCCGATTTCTTTCATGTAAATTAAAAATGATTGTGTTTTAGGGGGTTTATTCATTCGCCGCAGGGGATAAATCGGGGACATCCTGACATGATCAACCGCGGAGACGCTTTCCATTATGGATCACGCCCGGGCCCTGGCCATCTGGATTTATGGCATTGTTCCCGATTGGTTGACCGCAACGGTGATGCTGTTGGCGGCGGCGGTGATTGCTGCTTCGCTTTGCCGCTGGGTGGTTCGCCGTCTGTCTCGTTTTGCCATGCGCTATGGCCATATCCCGGAGATGCTGATGGCGCGCTGCAAGGGGCCGACTTGCGCATTGCTGATGCTAGCTGCGGTGAGTGCAGTGCTGCCTTTCGCGCCGCTGTCGCATTGGCCCGCAAGAGTGTTGGGTCATGCCCTTGCAGCCGGTCTTGTGGTGGTGCTGGGCTGGAGCATAATGAATACGCTAGATTTTTTCGCGGAGATTTACGTTTCACGAATCCGGTTTGAAGATGATAGCAACAACCTGCTGGCACGGCAGCATATCACGCAGATAGGTATATTGCGTACCGCGCTGCGCACCTTGCTGGTGGTATTGACGCTAGCCCTGGCACTGATGACCAGCAGCGCCGTGCGGCAATATGGGGTGAGCCTATTCGCATCGGCTGGCGCGGCAGGATTGGTGGTTGGCTTGGCGGCGAGGCCACTGCTGAGCAATCTGCTGGCTGGTATCCAAATCGCGCTCACGCAACCAATTCGGCTTGAGGATTCCGTGGTGGTGCAGGGGGAGTGGGGCTGGATTGAGCGGATTGGCAGTACCTATGTGGTGATCAGAATCTGGGACTTGCGTCGGCTGATCGTGCCACTTTCCTATTTCATCGAACAACCGTTCCAGAATTGGACGCATTCCTCCGCCGACCTGATGGGCACGGTGATGCTTTATGTGGATTACACCGTGCCGGTGGAGAAGGTGAGGGAGAAGCTGCGTGAGGTCGTGGAGGCAAACCCAAAATGGGACCGTAAGGTGGCAGTGGTCCAGATGACCGACTTGCCGAATGCCATGGTAGAGCTGCGCTTACTGGTAAGTGCTCGCAACGCCGGCGTGCTGTGGGATTTGCGCTGCGATGTGCGTGAGGCGATGGTAAACTGGTTGGTGCAGGACTACCCAGATGCATTGCCCCGCCGCAGGCTGGAGGTGGGCGGCGCGCCGGGGCGGGCGGGTCCTGCTGCCGCATTCTCGGCAACCGGTGAGATGGTCACCAGAACACTTTAAATGGCTTAATCGTTTGCTGGATAGGCGCGCATTAGCCGTTTCTGGTACCGCCATAACGCCAGCAGTTTGAGTGGGCCGATCGGCGTGAGGCCGGTTTCGCGGATTGCCGCGCCGATCCGGAATGATTCGCCATAATGGAAGAACTGGTCCTTGTAGGCGCGGGCGAGGGTCATTTCAGGGTCCCAGATATGGGTAGCTTCTGAGCCTGCGCCGTTGAATTCGATAATCTTAAAGTCTCGGCCTTCGCGCAAAGCATCCAGATTGTCGTAGCGCAAATCGATGCGGGAGAAATACACATCTGGCATGCTGCGCATAATCTCGTCGATTCGCGCAGTGAGGGCGGGGGTGACGATGGAAAGTCCGTCCTTGAAGGTTGAACCGCGGCAATGATTGCCGACGAAAACTAGGGCTACCTGTTCATTGGCGGCGGGCACGCGGGCGGCCTTGGCGCCCAGCTTGGGCAGCAGCAGATGGGAGATGGCGTTCAGCCGGTCGTCGCCGTTGATTAGTTCTTTCACGCTGCGCCGCCCGTCGCCCAGCACGGTTGGAGGGTATTTCAAGGTGACGGAGGTAATGCGCCCGGCAGGCTCTCCCGGACGGCGGATATAGAAGATACCAGCCTCGCCCGCGTAGGTAACGAGGCTCTGCAGTTGCAGTGCTGCGCCGCGCGGGAAAGTCGTGAGATAGGCTGCAAGCTCGGCTTCGTTTCGGATCACCCGCACCCCTACGCCGTTGCAGCTCATATCGGGCTTGGCAACAACGGGGAAGCTGAGTCCGGCCCGGTCCATGGCCGCCAGGGCGCGGTGTTGGTCGCTAGCATCTACGTGGCCGGAAACAGTGAGGTCAGTATAATTCGCCACCCAGGCACGCGCTGTTGGGCCAGCGAGATCTAAGATTGCGTTCTTGGACTCACCGCAGATACCCCCTGCATTGATGCGCGGATTGGCCAGAGACGGCAAGGTAATGCTGCCGTAGCGCAGGGACTGAAGCGCCCAGAACCCAATGACGGGGATATAGAACAGCCAGTTCGGCCAGAATTCAAAGAAGGAGACCGGGCTTTTTTGTTGGGACCGCTTAAGCCTGCCGAGGCTGCCAGCCAACGATGTGCTGCTCATTGCGGGGTCCTTTGGTTGTAGAGCTTCGTGGCCAAGCGGCCGACTAGCATGATTATGACAAGAAATACAGCGAGCCCAGCCCAGCGCCAAATCCCCAGATAATGGGCCATCAACATGCCTAGCCGCAGGCTGACAAAGAACAGCCCCGTGGTCCATACAAGCGTGGCAAGAATCGCCGCCAACGCAAAATGTAGAAATGG
This sequence comes from Pseudomonadota bacterium, assembly GCA_021818425.1. Taxonomy (GTDB): domain Bacteria; phylum Pseudomonadota; class Alphaproteobacteria; order Acetobacterales; family Acetobacteraceae; genus Acidocella. Next base: position 66,878 of record JAKAEC010000003.1, on the reverse strand, counting down.
AGCTCGCAGAAAGCCCAGCGTGGTATAGGTGGGCAGACGCAGGCCCGGCACAAAGCGGCTGACCAGCACCAGCGGAATGACCTTACGCTTTACCCAGTTTCGGCCGAGGTCCTGGCGATGTTGTGGCACCAGCTTCTTGGCCCAGCCATGGGTGGCGGAAAGCCTACCCAGCCCATAAAGCCCGAGATCTCCAAGAACGATGCCAGCATAAAGTGAGCCAAGGGCCACGGGCAACGAAAGGGCGCCAGAAGCCACTTGCATGGCAGTCAGCAGCGTGGCCGCGTCTTCCAGGACAAAGGTGCCGGAAATAATAAGCACCGCCTGGAGGGATCTTACCCCCGCAGCCGTGGCCAGGATCGTCGTGAAGCCAAGAAGCACCATGCGCGCGCCAAATATCCCCGATCAGCCCGTAGGCCAACCCTTCCGGGGCGCCGAGCTGATTTTCAGGTGCCGTCTAGTTGGTTCAACATGGCCAAGTGGTCGGCGTGCAAGGGCCGTACATCGCATTGGTGGCCGTGAACATTGATGGCGCGGCAGGCATCGTGTGCGCCGAGGTATGTAAGGCCGGTCAGCTGGGCAAGCCACAGATTTTTGCCGTGGCGCTCTATATGCTCGATCTGCGCAACGCCATTTCCGCGCAGCCGGCGCGCGTGCAATGCCGCTACACGGGCATCGAACTTATAGCGGTAGAGGCCAAGCTGGGCGACCCAGCGCCGTTCGGCGTTTGGTTGCCGCGCGGCGGAATTCGGTAGCTCCCTGGCATGAACGGGGGTACGGCTTGCGACTGTTTCTGTGCGCCTAAACAGGGGGATAAGGCGTTGTCCGGCAGGGTGGCTTGCCTCGGCGACCATCTGCTCGGTCATCGGCACGTGGCCGCCGAAACCGCCGTCGAGCATTGCGGTCATTTGCGAATAGGCGGTGCCCCAACTGGGCTCATGTAGTACGACGCCGATGAGCCTCTTGTCGCCGCGGTCGGCGGAGGTGACGAGATTGTGGCGCGCTAGATCAGTGTAGCCGGTTTTCATGCCGGTAGCACCGAAATAGCTTTTTAGCATCTGATTGTTACTAAATATCTTGCGGCCACGGAAATCGAACGAGGTGACCTCGAAAAAGCTCTGGTATTGCGGGTAGCGCAGCACTAAATCCCTGGCAAGAAGGGCGATATCCCGTGCGGTTGTTACCTGGTTGGGGTTTGGCAAGCCTGACGCGTTGGTGAATTCCGTTTGAGCCATGCCCAGCGCGTGAGCGCGCAGCGTCATCATTTGGGCGCAACGCGCCTCAGATCCGCCGCCGAGATATTCGCCCAGCGCTGTGGCCGCGTCGTTGGCAGACATTGTTGTCATCGCGAGGATTGCACTGCGCACGGAGATGGTGCTGCCGGGGCGGAGGCCGAGCTTCACAGGTTCGACAGAAGCGGCATGTTCGGAAACCGGGATGCGCGTGTCTAGGGTCATCCGGCCTGAGGACAGCGCTTGGAATGCGAGGTCCAGCGTCATCAGCTTGGTAAGAGATGCCGGATAGCGGGGGGTGTCGGCGTCGTGCGAAGAGATGACCTCGCCATTGCCGACGTCGATAACGATCGAGCTGATGCCCGGTGAGGTAGGGCCATAGCTGGCGGTAATAACGCGCGGCGCGGCGCGGCTAACTCGGTGCACGATATGGCCGGTGTGATATTCTCTATGGGCAGATGCCGGATAGGCTACGGCCATGCCCAAAAAATACATTCCAGCCGCCGCCAGAATGGCCAAGCGCCCTTTACCCAACGTCGCCATCCCGTGTCACCCCGCATAATGACTCTTGGCGTTTTAACCACCGCTTCCGTGTCATGTCCAGCATTTAACATCTAGCGTACGCATGCAAAGAGCAAAAAATTGAGAGGGTTACCTTGCTTGTTTTCGAAGTCTGCTGGTGCTGCCGCAAGACTGCATGCGGCGCGCTAGGGTGATTTAACCATCCGCGAATTGATTTTGTGCAGCGCACAATATTGTCTTGACGGGTGGTAACCATAGCACTATAACACTTTTGCTGCATCGCGGCATAGGCTGCGATGGCTCGCCGGTTGGGGCTATGCAGCGTTGTTCACCATTGCGGGAGCCGACTAGATGAGCACAACCAAAGTCAAGGCCGCCAATGCCGCGGAAGCCGCCGCCGCCAACGTTGAGGCCGCGGTCGGTATGCAAGCAAAGTCTTTTGAAAAGTCTCTTGCCGCTGTGCGCGAAGGGCTTGAGAAAGCCACAAAAAGCCTAGAAAATTCTCAGGCTAAGCTGAAGGAAGGTGTTGAAAAGGCAATGAAAACTTCAGAAGAGCTGTTGAGTTTCAGCCAAGGCAATCTGGATGCTGTGATGAAAGCCTCGCAGATTTATGCAACTGGATTTCAGGACATTTCCAAGCATTTCGCTGCATCTTCGAAGGCGTCCATCGAGGACGGTGTTGCTTTCGGCAAGTCCATGTTAGGCGTGAAGTCAGTTAAGGAAGCGGTTGATCTGCAGACTGGCTATGCAAAGTCGAGCATCGAAAAGGCGGTTGCCGAGAGCAATAAGCTAGCCGATGCATCCATGAAGCTGGCCGAGCAGGCTATGGCGCCGCTGGCCGCCCGCGTGACGCTTGCGGTCGATACGTTCGGCAAGCTCCACTGAGACGTGCTTGGCGGCGCTGCCTAGGGCGCCGACGAGATTATGTAGAGGCCGGTCCGGACACGGGCTGGCCTTTTTTTGTGCAGGGGCTTTTTAGGCACGAAAGTTTGTGTTCACGAACCAATGTTTTTATGAAAATGGAGAAACCCTCTTTCGTAGCCGGGCTTGCTTTAGATATGCTTTGCTTCAAAGTTTGGTAAGACGTGGTGCGACAATGGCTTTGGCGCCGCGTGCCGTACAGGCGGGGTGGGCCTTGGCGATCACTTTGCGCTATGGACGGGATATTTCCAGGGCGCTGTGGCTTGGTCGGAGCGGGCGCATGCTGCAAGGTGGCGTTTGCTGAAGGTGTTCGATGAATGAATGAGAACGATAAACGCAAGGGATCGGAGGGGCCGAATGCAGGCGTGGTAGTGAAGCCACGCCCGAAGACGCGCAAGCCCACGATGTATAAGGTTCTGATGCTAAACGACGACTATACGCCGATGGAGTTTGTGGTGCACGTGTTGGAGCGTTTCTTCCAGAAGTCGCGCGACCAAGCAACTCAAATCATGTTGCATGTTCATCGTCGGGGGGTGGGAGTTTGTGGTGTTTACACATACGAAGTGGCCGAGACAAAAGTGACCCAGGTGATGGACTTGGCCCGGCAGAACCAGCATCCGCTGCAATGCACGATTGAGAAAGAATGACACTTTATTTTACGATTGCCGCCCCATCTAAGAGTATACGGTTCAGGGCTACGATAGCGGGCTCGGCCATGAGGATGCCAGCAGGACAGGCAGATAGAATGTCCGGAAATGAGAGCGCCGGGTTTCGGCGTGAAGGAACGGTTTGAATCCATGCTGTCTCGCAACCTAGAACAGACTCTCCATCGTGCCCTGTCCTTGGCCGCCGACCGGAAACATGAATATGCCACACTTGAGCACTTATTGCTCGGACTCGTGGACGATCCGGACGCGCTGACGGTGTTGCGCGCCTGCGGAGTGGATATTGAGAAGCTTAAGAAGGATCTAACCGAGTTTCTGGACAAGGATCTGGCGGGCCTTGCGACCGATCGGGGCGGGGATCCTAAGCCCACTGCCGGGTTTCAGCGGGTAGTGCAGCGCGCAGCCATTCATGTGCAGTCGTCGGGGCGGGATGAGGTAACGGGTGCGAATGTGCTTGTGGCGTTGTTCTCTGAACGTGAGAGCCATGCCGTGTATTTTCTGCAGTTGCAGGACATGACCCGACTGGATGCAGTGAATTTTATCTCCCATGGCATCGCTAAGAGCCCAGGCAAGTCCGCGCCGCGCCCGCCTGCTGGCTCGGCCGAGTCGCACGAAGCAGGTGAGCGCGAGGAGAAGAGTAACGCCAAGCGCGGGCAGGATGCGCTTTCTACCTACTGTATCAACCTCAACAAGAAGGCTAAGGAAGGGAAAATCGACCCACTGATCGGACGCGAGCACGAGATTGAGCGAACGATCCAAATTCTTTGCCGTCGTACCAAGAACAACCCGCTTTATGTGGGTGACCCTGGCGTAGGCAAGACCGCCATCGCCGAAGGGCTGGCGAAGCGCATCATTGACGCTGATGTGCCAGAGGTGCTTCTGGACGCCACCATTTATGCGCTGGATATGGGAGCGTTGCTGGCCGGTACGCGCTACCGAGGCGATTTCGAAGAGAGGTTGAAGGCGGTCGTGACTGAGATGGAGGCCAATCCTGGTTCTATCCTGTTCATCGATGAGATCCATACGGTGATCGGCGCCGGTGCTACTTCCGGTGGGGCAATGGATGCCTCCAACCTGCTGAAGCCTGCCCTTGCCCAGGGCACGTTGCGTTGCATCGGTTCCACCACCTACAAGGAGTTCCGTAATTACTTTGAGAAAGATCGTGCTCTAGTACGGCGTTTCCAGAAGATCGATGTGAATGAGCCATCGATCGAGGATACAGTGAAGATTTTGCGCGGGCTCAAGACTGCATATGAGAAGCATCACAAGGTGCGCTACACAGACGATGCCATCCGCGCCGCAGTGGAGCTCTCGGCCAAGTACATCAACGACCGCAAACTGCCGGACAAAGCGATCGACGTAATCGATGAAGCGGGTGCTGCGCGGATGCTGTTGCCAGAGAACAAGCGTCGTAAGACCGTGACCTTGAAGGATGTAGAGGACATGGTTTCCAAGATCGCGCGAATCCCGCCCAAATCGGTTTCCACCGACGACAAGGAGGTTTTGCGCCACCTGGAGCGCGATTTGAAGGCGATGGTATTCGGGCAGAACACCGCAATCGAGGCGCTGTCGGCCGCGATGAAGCTTTCTCGCGCCGGCTTGCGCGACCCGGAAAAGCCGATTGGCAACTATTTATTTTCCGGCCCGACCGGTGTTGGCAAGACCGAGGTGGCGAGGCAGTTGGCCAGCACGCTAGGCATCGAACTGACGCGCTTCGATATGTCTGAGTATATGGAGCGACACTCGGTTTCGCGTCTAATTGGTGCCCCGCCTGGCTACGTCGGGTTCGATCAGGGGGGTATGCTAACGGACGCCATCGACCAGCACCCGCATTGCGTGTTGCTACTGGATGAGATTGAGAAGGCGCATCCGGATCTGTTCAACATACTGCTGCAGATCATGGATCATGGAAAGCTGACCGACCATAACGGTAAGCAGGTAGATTTTCGTAACGTGATTCTCATCATGACCACTAATGCCGGTGCAGCAGACATGCAAAAGCCCGGCATTGGCTTTGGCAAGCAAATGCGGGTGGGCGAGGACGAGGACGCTGTGAAGAAGCTGTTTACCCCAGAATTCCGGAATCGGTTGGATGCGATCATCCCCTTCGCGGCACTGACGCCGGAGATCGTGGGCCGCGTGGTGGAGAAATTCGTGATGCAGCTGGAAGCGCAGTTGGCTGATCGCAACGTCACCATCGAGCTTTCTTCTGCTGCCAAGGAGTTCCTAGCCGAGCGTGGTTATGAGCCGCTTTATGGCGCGCGGCCGCTGGGAAGGGTAATCCAGGAGTTCATCAAAAAGCCGCTGGCCGAGGAATTGCTGTTCGGCAAGCTGGTGAAGGGTGGTGCGGTGAGGGTGAGCCTGAAGGATGGCAAGCTAGCCTTCGACATCTCAGAAGCGCCAGCTTTGGCTTTGCCCAAGCCCGAATCTGAGGGTGATGGCGACGACGAGAAGGCACCAGAAGAGGCACATTAAAAACAAAACAACGGCGCCTTACGGCGCTCTCAGACTGCTTACAAGCTGCCTGCCGCTCTGGCGGGGCGGCGTTTGTGCTTCAGGCCATCTGCCAGAGCCATACCCGTGCCATGGATACGGCCGTAATCCTGATGGCGGAAGCCTTGCTCGCCGCAATAATTCGGCACGAACGTATGAGCAGCACCGGCGGGGTAGCTGTGTTATGCTGTGCCCCACGTTCGCGGTGGTGCACAAGTTGGCCTTGTACTCTGTTGCTGAAAAGCGCCGAGCAGAAACCAACTGTAGGGCAATCTCAATGCCCCTGGAAAGCGCAACGCGACGTATTACCTCTTAGAGTGCGATAACGTCTGCCGAGCCCCCCCTTGGCCGGGCCCGCGGACGTCCAAATCGCCCTATATTTATAACTCAGAGGCGGATTCAGACATAAGATGAGTATTCGTCTTATGTCATTCGGCTCTAGCCATCCAGACCTGGTTTTACAGGAAGGGGAACCAAAATGGGCACGGAGCAAGTGGGCAAGGCCGGTTGGGCGGCGTATTTTGACCAGCTGTCCAAGGTTTTGAAAGGCGTACAGGCAGAGGTCAGGATATCCTCCTTGAAGCTTGGCAGCCAGGTTGAGGTAGAGTGGCAGCGTCTTAACGGCATTAGTTATGACAAAAAGAACGATATTCTTGTCATCATGCTGACGGCGCTTGAGCATATCATCCATAATCCGAAGCTGGCCTATGCTGACAATGAAGAAGGGCAACTGCGGGGTATAGAAATTACCGATGCGGATGGGGTGAAGTGCCTTGTGCAATTTAGGCCGCCGATTCGGCATGGCGCAGTAGGTAAGTTGGATATCGTTGATGAAACCGGGAAGGGTACGTTTCCTGCCAGCGATCCGCCATCCTGGGTTGGGCGGTAGCGCGATTATATCTTAGCTAGTTGACCAAGGTGGAGTTCGTCACAATTGCTCCAATACTTGGTGTTTGTCTTTGCGCTTGTCGCTCCGGCCAGCAGTGCGTGGGTTGCTGTGAGCTTGGTTTCGTCATTTTGAGTCGGTTTCAGGCGAGCAATCTTCTTGAGCCGCAGCGGACGTGGGTCGAGGTGTTGGCCCGTCGTGCGGCGACGCTGAAGAAGTCTGTGAACCGCGCCTTGGAATTGCTGGATGCAGCGGAGGTGGTTTTTCCGGGCAACCAGTCTGTGCGCAGATCAAGCGCATAATCGTGTTCTTGTGGCTGAAGCGCAATGGAGACTCTTAGTTAGCCGAGGACAGGTTGGCTCAGGCTATGGTCGTCCGAGAGGGCTCGATTAAGTTTGCAGTTATGAGGAGACGTCCGCCTGTTTCGAGGCGGACTAGAGACCTGCGGTGGGACTGTGCGGATGCAATTGACCCACCGAATTGGCAGCTGGTACGATGGCGTTGTTGCTAGTGCTATTCATCCAGTATCGTTTGGCGAAGATTACAACTGCCCCTTTGTGCATAAGCAGCCCGTAGCCAGTGTTCATTCTTGGCATTCTGTGTAAATGCGTTACGCTGATTGAACGGATGCTGAGCGTGCATCTGAAAGTTTTGGATTTCAACGTATTTTTATTCATCGATGATAATATGCAGATTACGTCCCGGGAACTGACGTGTGCAGATGCGTCGGCGGAATTTTGGATGGGCGATCAGCAATGGCCGGCGGTTCATTTGCGGTGGCATCTGCTTGATGTGGTACTTTCCGTTTATTCAAGCCACCTAATCCATGATTATTTCTGCACAGCGCAGCTAGGAAGCATTGCCCAACATTATAATCTGAACGCCGATTCGATTTGCCATTATACACAACATCAAAAATTGTGTTGTTTAAGAAGAGGTTATGAAGACATGGCCGCGACATGCAGGTTTTGAGTTTAAACGCTTCTTGATTTTGTTTGGTCGAGTTCAACTCGTTCGGTATCTCGTTTTAAAGAGAATGCGCACAGCTCACGCACTGCTTCCTTCGCAAGGGTGATAAAAAATCTTTATGACCGGCTGTTTTGCTATTACTAGATATATTTGAGAACGTGCTTATGCATTAGAGAATCTGAATCCTGAAATTAGGAAAATGAGTTATTAGATCGGGGTTCCCGAAGAAGAACTGGCGGCCCGAGGCCGCCAGTTCTTTGAATTTATTGTACCAAACGTAGCTTAGGCCGACCTATGGCGAGCAGAGATTCATAGGTCTTGACATAATCCTGTGCCATTCTGCGGGCCGAGAAGCGAACCTCGAAACGCTGACGGATGAGCTTGCGATTCAATTCCTCAGCCTTCTTCAGCGCAGCTACAGCTTCCTGCTCGTTCTTAACAATAAAGCCGGTGACTCCATCTTCGATAATTTCGGGAACGGAGCCATGATCATAGGCGATTACTGGCGTACCGCAGGCCATGGCTTCAATCATCACCAAGCCGAACGGCTCCGGCCAATCGATCGGCATCAGTAATGCTTTGGCGCCGGATAGGAAAGACGATTTCTCACGGTCTGAAATTTCACCAATCAGCTCGGCGTCGGGGCCAAGCATGGGGGCAATCACCTGGGCATGATAGTCGGCATCAACAGCATCAATCTTTGCCGCGAGCTTCAGGCGAACGCCGGCCTGCCGCGCGATACGGATAGCGCGATCGGCGCGCTTTTCAGGACAAATACGACCGAGGAAGGCGACATAGTCCTGAGGTACGGGCTGAGGACATAGCAGGTTAACAGGCAAACCATGATGTATGGTGGCAATAAAATTTGCCTCCCGCAGCGGTCGGCTCTGTGACTCTGAAATTGCTACGATGTTCTGCGGCGGCAGGTTACCGTACACCGGGCCAAGCTCAGGCAGATCAAGCCGTCCGTGCAGCGTGGTGAGGAAGGGCGTGTTTTGTCGGGAGAAGAGAGAGGCAGGAAAATAATCAATGTGGAAATGCAGAACGTCGAACTCATGTGCGTGTTCATACACTTTTTCCAGTAGAAGGAACTGTGGGGCCAACCGGTCGCGTAGGCTGGGGTCCAGCCGCAAGGCTTGCGGCCAGGCGGCTTTAAGCTTGGCCTTCGTGATCGAGTCTCCGCTGGCGAAGAGCGTCACATCGTGGCCCATGTCGACTAACTCTTCGGTTAGATAGGATACAACCCGCTCCGTCCCTCCGTAGAGCTTTGGCGGTACCGCCTCGTGGAGAGGAGCGATTTGAGCAATGCGCATGTCCTGTCGGCCTTTCTTTGTCGAGAGAGATGCTGAGACGGAGCTACGCAGCTTGATGTGGCTTCAATAAGGCGGGCGTGTCATCAATATGGCGCAATTTCATTATTGTTGTTTTTTGTCTGAATTTTACAGAGGATTTATCGGAAAAGGTTTTTTATGAATCTTGAAAAAAGACCGTTCTGGTTCCTGCTGCGCATGATCGGCCCTCATCGGTTTGCGCATTTTGTTGTGCTGACCTCGATTTTTGTTGGTGTTGGTTGTTCAGTCATGTCGCAATACGCCGTCAAGAATCTAGTGGATGTGATGGCCAGGCATGATGTACCCATGGTGTGGAGCGCTTTTGGACTGCTGGCTGGTTTGATCGCATTGGACAACCTGTCTTGGCGCATTGGCGGCTGGGTGGCTGCAAGAACATTTGTGGAGGTAACAGGAGATTTAAGAAAATTCTTGTTCAACCACGTGCTTGGCCATTCCACCGGATTTTTTGTGAGTCGCCGTTCAGGCATGTTGGCGGGCCGCATTTCAGCCACCGGCAATGCCGTGTTCCGAATTGAGAGTGTGATAGCCTGGAATGTGCTGCCACCTTTGATCGCGGTGCTTGGTTCCGTGGTAACAATCGGTTGCGTTGTACCGATGATGGGTGTGGCGCTGATTATAGTATCTTTGCATTTAGGGGTGGTGCTGGGGCGCATGGCCTGGAAGGGGCGGCATCTCAACCACCATTATGCTCAGGCGGCAGCGTCTGTGGACGGGCAGCTTGTAGATGTGATTAATAATGTGGGCGTGGTGCGCGCCTTTGGCGCCACGTTACGTGAGGCGCGGCATTTCGAGCAGGAAGTGGGTAGTGAAATGCGGGCACGGAGCGCCAGCCTGCGCTATCTTGAGAAAATTCGTATTCTGCACGCGCTGACCACGGCCGTACTGACGGCCGGGCTACTGTATTGGATCATCCGGCGCTGGCAAGTTGGCACTGCAACCGCGGGTGACGTTGTGCTTGTAGTGAGCCTCGGTTTCACCGTGCTGCATGGTACTCGGGATTTGGCTGTAGCGCTGGTGGATATGGTGCAGGACTGGGCCAGACTGGCGGAGGCGTTGCAGGCGCTGCTGATCCCGCATGACATGCCAGACGCACCACATGCCCAAGGCTTAGTGCAGCCGCGCGGCGCGATTTCCTTTCGGAATGTCAGCTTCGGGTATGGCGGCGGTCAGCCGGCATTGCGTGATGTTTCGCTGGAGATTAGGGCCGGGGAGCATGTCGGGCTGGTGGGGAAATCTGGCTCAGGCAAATCCAGCCTGCTAGCCCTGCTGCAGCGGCAATATGATCCGGATTCGGGGCATATCCTGATTGACGGCCAGGAGATTTGCCATGTGCGGCGGCTGAGCCTTGCTTCCGCCATTTCCGTTGTCTCACAGGACGTGCAGATGTTTCATCGCTCGGTAAGGGAGAATGTTCGCTACGGAAAGCCCGAAGCCAGCGATGAGGAGGTGAGGGAGGCGGTGCGCGCGGCCTATGCGGCAGAGTTCATTGAGGCGTTGCCAGAAGGTTACGATACAATGGTGGGTGAGCGCGGCTTGCGGCTTTCAGGTGGGCAGCGTCAGCGTTTGGCGATTGCACGGGCCTTTCTGCGGGATGCGCCGATTTTGGTACTGGATGAGGCGACATCCGCATTGGATTCCGAGTCGGAGGCCACAGTGCAGATGGCGTTAGCGGAACTGGCCCGGGGCCGCACGGTGATTGCCGTCGCACATCGGCTTTCCACGCTGAGGGATTTCGATCGCATTGTGGTAATGGATAGCGGGGTAATTTTGGACGAAGGACCCCCGGATGCGCTGGCACGCCGCGTCGGGCCGTACCGGGATATGCTGTCGCTTCAGCTTCAAGGGGCACAGTGAACCTGGTATGAAAGTAGCTCAGATGGCTTCCTCAACGTCGAACCCGGCACTTTGGATCGCGCCAGCGTAGACTGCCGCATCGGCCGTGCCGCCGACACTCACCAGCTTGGTATCCAGGTCGGCTTGCACCTTCGCGGTGGCGTCAACCCTTTGAATGGCCTCGGTAATAGAGCGTACGCAGCCGCCGCAATCCATATCAGGGACTGTGAAGCGAAAAGGTGAGTTGGTCATGCCTTGCTCCGTGAGGGAATGGTCACGTTTTATAAAGTTCCCAACAATAGCAACGTCAAGGTGCTAACCTCCCTATAATAGAAAGGTCATATGATGGACCATGGACCGGGTAACTTCATCTCTCAAGCAGACCGAACTCGCGATTGGCAGCATAACCTGCGCCAACTGCGCGGCGTTTGGCAGCCGTAGGCATAGAAGCGCTGCTGCTAACGGCGGACCGCAAGGCGGCGTGGCGGTCGCGGCATCGCCTGACCGAAAACGTGAAATTATCGATACTTTCTGCCAAGAGCGGCGGCACGTGGCGATGTTGGGCGATGGCATCAACGATGCCGCCGTATTGGCAGCCGCCGATGTCGGCATGGCGATGGGACAGGGCCGGATGGGGGAATTGAGGTAGCGTCCATTTCGTCGTTGAAGACGGGCTTGGTTCTAGCCCTGGCGGCGCTGGATCTTGCCTGCCATAGGTCGCGGATTCTGACGCAAGGGCTGTTCTAGGCGCTGATCTACAATGTACTTGGTATTCCGCCGCGAAGGAATTTGGGCTGCTCAGCCCGACTATGGCGGGCCAAGCCATGGCAGCCTCCTTACTTTGGTGCTAGGCAATGCGCTGCGGTTGCGGCACTGGAGGGTGGTATGAATTTGGTGACGATTGCCCAGGCTTCGGCTATTACTGGCGTTTCCGCGAAAATGATCCGGCATTACGAGAGCATAGGTCTGATAAAGGCGCCTCGGCGCACCGAAAACCGCTACCGCCATTACAGCGAGGCGGAGCTGCATGAGTTAGGCTTTATCCGCCGGTCGCGCGATCTAGGTTTTTCCTTTGAGGATATCCGCCAACTTCTCTCTCTCTGGCGGGATAAGGCGCGTAGCTCGGCTGAAGTAAAGGCGATTGCGCTGCGGCATGTTGAGGAGCTGGACCAGAAAGCTGCCGAGCTGGAGGCGATGAGCCGTACGCTGAAGCACCTTGCCGCCAGCTGTCATGGCGATGACAGGCCCGATTGCCCAATTCTGGACGCGCTGGATCCACCGAAATTGGTTAATTCCTGCTGCGATCCTTGACTTTGCGGCAATCATTGCCGATACGGAGCGCAATTACCTGGGCGCTATCCGCGCTCGGCGCGATGCTGCGCCACCGACCACGAGAGACCTAGTTTTTGCCAGACATAAACGACGCTGAACAACCCGAAACGCTAGCCATTCTGCCGGAGGTAGAACAGACCCAAGCCGAGGTCACAGATTTCGCGGCGCTGGGTCTTTCGGAACCTATCCTGAAGGCGCTGGCAGAGAAGGGGTATTCCAAGCCTACGCCCATTCAGGCGCAAGCCATTCCCGTTGTTCTGATGGGGCAGGATGTGTTGGGTGTGGCGCAGACTGGCACTGGTAAGACCGCTAGTTTTACCCTGCCGATGCTTGATATTCTAGCCGGCTCTCGGGCCCGCGCGAGGATGCCGCGTTCGCTAATTTTGGAGCCGACGCGCGAGCTAGCTTTGCAGGTGGCAGAAAATTTTGTCCAATACGGCAAGAACCTAAAGCTTAACCATGCGCTGCTGATTGGCGGCGAAAGCATGTCGGACCAGAAGGCGGCGCTAACCAAGGGTGTGGACGTGCTGATCGCCACACCTGGCCGGTTGATTGATTTGTTCGAGCGCGGCGGGCTGCTATTGCGCGATGTGCGGGTGCTCGTAATCGACGAAGCTGACCGCATGCTGGATATGGGCTTCATTCCGGACATCGAACGCATCGTTTCTCTGCTGCCGCAGAGCCGGCAAACACTATTCTTTTCCGCTACGATGGCTCCGGAAATTCGCCGCCTGGCGGATGCTTTTCTTAGTAATCCGAAGCAGATTAGTGTTTCGCGCCCGGCGACCGTAGCCACTACGATCAAATCCGGCCTAGTGCTGGTGAACGAGCATGACAAGCGCGAGGCGCTGCGCCGTCTACTGCGAGCTGAGGCCGTGCAGAATGCCATTGTGTTTTGCAACCGCAAGCGGGACGTGGACATTCTGCTCAAATCGCTTCTTAGGCACAGCTTCGCCGTCGGTGCCCTCCATGGGGACCTGCCGCAAAGCGTACGCTTCGCCACCCTAGAGAAGTTCAAGGCGGGAGAGTTACAGATTCTTGTTTGCTCCGATGTTGCGGCGCGGGGTATCGATATTGGCGGGCTCAGCCATGTGTTCAATTTCGACGTGCCGCACCATGCCGAGGATTATGTGCACCGCATTGGCCGCACAGGTCGCGCTGGGCGTGAAGGCCATGCGTATACGCTGGCGGCACCGGCCGACAAGCTGGCGGTTGAAGCGGTGGAGAAGCTGACAGGCGGCGCAATTCCGCGCATCGTGATTGAGGGGCTGGACCCGGCTGAGTGGTCTGACGAGGACGGCCGCAGACGTGGCCGCGGACCAAAGAAAGACAGAGAGCGAGAGCGGGACCGTGAAATGGGTGGCGCGGACAAGGAACGCAAGGCCGAGCCGGTCGGGCGGCCTGTGCGCGACCAGCACCGTAAGCCCGAGCGGCGTGAACGCGACAGCAACGCCGAGGTGCGTGGCTTTGGCGAGAATGTCCCAGCCTTCATGCTAATTCGCCGTCGGGGCGCCTCCCCAGCGGCGACAGACGAGGAGCCGCGTGGCCCGGAAGATAGCGGTTCTGACATCGCCGCTTGAGCCTTACGATGTCGCATTGTGCGCATTTTGGTGTTTGCGGGGGGTGCGCCAGCAATGACCGCAACCAGCCAGACAAGCGCGTCGTACTAATAAATGCCCTGGCCCGCGCGGGCTATAACAACGCTGACGTGGCGCCGCTGGTGGCGGTGCCCCTGTGCAACCGTCGTCGGGTGGATCTGGCCGCCAGCCGCAAGGGGGCAGAGGTTGCGCTCGGGCTACATCGCAGGCGTTCGTCCGACGTAGTGGACATGCGGGAATGCGCACTGTTGCACCCAGGTTTTCTGCCATTGCTGCCGCCCCTTCGGGGGGTGTTGCGCAGCCTGCATGCCTTCCGGTGCAAGGCATCGGTGGTGATCAATTGGCTCGATAACGGGCCCGACATTCTGCTCCGCTCCGATGCTGCGTTGACCCAGCCGGACCGCGCCCGCCTAATTGCCTTTGTGCAGGAGCACGGCGTGCCGCGCCTCTGCGTGGCTGAGCCGAAGAGCTTGCCGGAGCCGGTGATTGTGCTGGCAAATCCGGTGTTAGATTTCGCGGGGGTCAAGGTAACGCCGCCGCCCGGAGGTTTTCTTCAGGCGAGTCCGGAAGGAGAAGCGGCGATAATTGCCGCCATGCTGGCTGGGTTGCCGAAGCTGCGGAGCAAGAGTCGGATTATTGAGCTTTATGCAGGGTGCGGCACGCTGAGCTTTGCTTTGGCCCAGCATGCCCGTGTGGAAGCCTATGAGGGGGATGAGTCGGCGGTTTGCGCTGCTGACAAGGCCGCACGGGCTGCGGGGCTGGCGGGGCGCGTGACGGTGACGCATCGGGACTTGCATCGTCGGCCGCTGCTAACCAAGGATTTTAAAGGTGCCGATGCGGTGGTGTTGGATCCGCCTTTCGCCGGAGCCGCAACGCAAATGCAATTCTTGGCAGGCGCAGGTGTGGCCCGGATAATTTACGTGAGTTGCAACCCAGAGGCGCTGGCGTATGATGCAGGATTGTTACGGCGAGCGAGATATAAAATTCTGGCGGCAATGCCGATTGACCAATTTCCATTTTCAGAGAATGTGGAGAGCGTAGTGATTTTCAGTTCTACCGGATACTGATTTTTTCTTTGTGAATCCTTGTTGTTTTTGATGGGTTTTTGTGTTCGTTGCCTGCGTACTTACAGGTTCGTAGTATAAACGGATCAAAACTTTTAGAAAGGAGATCAGAATGACTGTGAATCATTCCGTATCGACCCTGGTCACTGCGGGAACAGTTCACTCCATTGAGGTGTTTTTTCTGAATATTGTATATGCAATCGTCATCCTTCTGGTGGCGCATTTTGGAGCGCGGGCGCTGCACCACCATATTGTTTCATATTCACGGAAAAGCGCGCACCTTGACGAGACGCTGTTTCGTTTCTTTGGTACAATTGCAAGATATTTGGTGATGGCGTTTGCCATTATCTTTGTTCTTAACAGGTTTGGTATTCAGACCGCCTCGTTGATAGCCATGCTGGGCGCCGCAGGCTTGGCTGTTGGGTTGGCAGTGCAGGGTACGCTCAGTAATCTTGCCGCCGGGATTATGCTGATTCTATTTCGTCCATTCCGTACTGGGAACTACGTGCAGGTTTCCTCTCAGGCGGGGACAGTACTGGATGTGAGCTTGTTCTATACCGAGTTGAAGACCTATGACGGGCTGCAAGTTCTTGTGCCAAACAAGGATGTGTGGGCTGCTTCCATCACAAATTATTCCAACGTTCAAAATCGTTTGATCGACATGACCATTGGCGTTTCATATGGTTGCGATCTGAGGCGGGCCTCGGCCATACTGGCACAAGTGGCGGGAAGCGATCCGCGCGTGCTGACTGATCCGGCGCCGTTTATTAAGGTGAAGGAGTTAGGAGAAAGCTCGGTAGATTTCGTGTTTCGTGTGTGGACGAAGGGCTCTGACTGGTGGGTGACGAAATGCGAGATTACCGAACAGATCAAGCTTTCCCTAGATGAAGCAGGAATTGAAATTCCTTTCCCTAATCGAACGATTACATTTGTGAATCCGATTGAATTGTCTAAGAAGAATGATGAGGAAAATAAAGTTCTATAAGAAAAAGGCGGGCGGTTTGCCCGCCTTTTTTTAAATATGGAAGTCTTTGTTTATGTGCCATAAGGTATCATATAAGGATTTGATATCGATTCGAATATTATAAATGTTTTCATTGACATATTCGCTAAGGCAAAAACTTCTGATTTTATTGGGTTTGAAAATTTGAATGCTTTTCGAAAGCACTCATCATTAAGAAAAGTGTTGTTTCTAATATAAAATAAATAGCGGAGGTGATGTAGTTGGCAATTCTGTGTTCAATTGGCGATCATATTGGATTATATATTTGATCCCGTGGTTTAATGGTGAAATCTTATCCAAGGAAGAGAGTGATGCCCCATGGTCTAGCTTCTCCATGACCATACCACAACGACAGAGGGCTGCGTCGAATGATATATCTTCGTCAGAAAGCCTGAAAATTCTGACGGCGCGCTACCGGATAAATCATAAGACCGTGGCCGAATGGGAGCAACGCAACTTAGCTGCCGATCTACAACTGCCTGGAAAGAGCTAAAAAAGCGTCCCGCTCGGCAGAGGACGAAGCTATTCTCGTCGCTTTGTGCTGACATATGCCGCAGCCTCTGGACGATTGCCTTTGCACTGCTCTAGGTCGCCACCTCGCATCTTATGCGCTTTTCATCGGATTTTTTGCCTGTAGCCACGGCATTTCTCGATCACCAGATATCAAGGACGGAAAAGGAATAAAGTGCAAGTTCGGATTTATCTGAACAGCCACATTCATATCGACATCGCGGAAGTCCGTACGGTCGATGGTAAGTTCCGTCTTCCCTTACTATAGATCGCAGGAGTAAGTTTGCCTATGCCGAATTACACCAAGAGATCACGAGGCGCGCGCTATCCTGCAGGTGGCAGTGGTGGCGCTACTAAGCTCTCTTGCAGGTTCATTCAGTAGAATTATTGAAATACTGCAGGCGGATTTTTTTTGAGAAGCATACTGTATTTATATCGAAATAAAGTCCTTTGAAACCAAGATGAAAGTCTCGAAAGCCTAAGTACTCAGCCCTGCCGCCAGGGCAGCCCCTCTGCCTTCCACCCCGCTACGGTACCCCGATGTCCGCGTGGGTCAGTTGGCCCCTCAAATCCATCCTTCACATTGTATACGCGCTTGTATCCCACCGCCTTGGCGGCTTGGGCAGCGGCCAAGCTGCGCACGCCGGAGCGGCAGATGAAATACACATACGCATCATGCCCAACATGCGCCGCGGTCAGTGTGTCCAGGAATTTCGGATTGGGCTGCATCGTGGGAAATACTTGCCATTGGACCAGTACTGGCTGTTTGCCCGTCTGGGTTAGGTCAGGAAGACCGACGAAGCTCCACTCGGCATTGGTGCGGACATCGCACAAAACCGCGTCCGGATTGCTCATCAACGCTTCCCAGACCTGTCGCGGTGACACGTCTTCGATCATAATATCCTCCGGCAACGTATCTTTTGGTGCCAGCATAGCGAGGAGCGTTATAGATGGAAACAGTGGCGGACGGGCTGATCGGGGCGATTGGCAATACCCCTATCATCAGGCTCAAACGGGCGTCGGCCGCCACGGGCTGCGAGATTCTGGGAAAGGCGGAATTCTGCTCGCCGGGCGGCTCAGTGAAGGACAGGGCGGGGCTAGCGATCATTCGCGATGCTGAGGCCCGTGGTGTGCTGAGGTCGGGCGGCACGATCGTGGAGGGCACGGCCGGCAATACCGGCATTGGCATTACGCTTGTGGCCAATGCACTGGGCTACAAGAGTGTAATCGTGATGCCGGAGACCCAAAGCCAGGAGAAGATTGATTTTTTACGGATGATCGGCGCGGATTTGCGGTTGGTGCCGGCAAAGCCGTTCAAGGACCCAGGAAATTACGTGCATGTTTCGCGTCGGCTAGCTGAGGAGCTGGGGGCTGTGTGGGCCAATCAATTCGATAACTTAGCCAACCGCGAGGCCCACAGCGAAACTACTGGGCCGGAGATATGGGCACAGACCGGCGGCCGGGTGGATGCATTTACCTGCGCCTGCGGCACCGGCGGAACGCTGGCCGGGGTGGGGTTTGCCTTGAAGGCGCGCAAGCCAAAGGTGAGGATCGTGCTGGCAGACCCGGAGGGGAGCGGGCTTTACGGCTGGGTGAAGTGTGGCGACCTGACTGTTACGGGCTCTTCCATTACCGAGGGCATCGGCCAGTCTCGCGTGCCAGGGAACTTGAACGGTGCCCCGATCGACGATGCGGTGAGAATCGCGGACCCAGAGGCTCTGGAGCAGGTTTACGACCTCATGATTCATGAAGGCATTTCCGTCGGCGGCTCGGCGGGGGTAAATGTGGCGGCGGCGATTCGTGTGGCGCGCGAAATGGGGCCCGGCCACACCATTGTGACCATGTTATGCGATGGAGGAGCGCGTTACCAAAGCAAGCTATTCAATCCAGAATTCCTGAAGTCCAAAAACCTGCCGACGCCACCTTGGATGTAGGCTGCGCCAATTCCGCCTTCGTGAGCAATTCCATTGGGGTAGGTCAGACTTGTGATTCGACTTACCACAATATTGATCTGGTTAATAAAGAGGCAACCTGGAAGCCGCATAAATCTTGCAATGACCTTGCGCGGCAAAGTCCGCGTGACCGGACAAAATGTTTGATGGTGGGATTGCATGGCATTCGTGGTCAAGCCGCTGCAGAGCTTCACGGCCGAGGCGCAGGCACAGGAAAATCGGAAATTATATTTGTATCAGATCGACCCGCTTCTGATAGAAGAGGAGGACGGGTTTAACCTGCGGTATTACGACGACCCGAAAGTCACAGAGCACATAGAGGCTTTTTGTGTATCCTACATGCAAGACCGTTACGTACCGCCGATGGTGGTGCGCGCGCTGGCGGATGGGCGGATTGTTGTAATCGAAGGACATTGTCGCCGTCGGGGGTTGCGAATGGCTATTGCCCGTGGCGCACGGATTTCACTGGTCAGCGTGATTCCCTTCCGAGGAAATGACACCGAGCGCGTGGAGGTAATGCTTCGTTCTGCCCAGGGCTTGAAGCTGGAAACGCTTGATGTGGCGCGCGGGTATTCTCGGCTGCAGGATATGGGCTTCAGCGTGGAGGGGATCGCGTCATCGCAGGGTAAGAGCGTGGCACGGGTGCAGCAAATGCTGTTGCTTGCTCAGGCGGAGCCGCGGGTGCATGCGCTGGTGCGTAGCAAACATGTTTCGGCGGATGCAGCGATCGCAGCATTACTGGAGCATGGGGAAGCAGCGGCCGACGTGTTAGCCCGGCAACTGGATGAAGCAAGGCAGGAAGGACGCTGGCGCTTGACCAAGGCGGCGCCGCGCAAACCCCGGCCATCACGCAAAACGGTGGACCATGTTTTTGCGAGCGTCGAGGAAGCGGTCGCGCATCTGCCGCCGGAGTTGCGCAAGCAAGCCAATGCGTGGCGCAAATTGCCTGAGGATGAACGAGTCGGCCGCATGGTGGAGGTAAGTGCGCAACTGCTCCTAGGGTTGATACAGGCGGCCAAGGAGATTGAGCGGATGAAAGCCCGGCAGGCCCGCCGGGAGGCAAAGTTGGAAGCCGCGACCGGACTGGGCATTTAGAGTCGGATGGTACAAGATGGGTCCGCCGCGCAAATCAACTTGTGTCTGAAGCGGTCTATAAAACACAGGCACGGGAGGCAACTGGATGTTGCCGCGCTCTGGCGCGGGCGGGCAGCTAGTCGACGGCGCCTTTCACGACCTTAACGCGCTCGATCCTCCTTCCATCCAGCCCCAAGACCTCGAATTTCCAGCCGCCGAACATGATGGCATCGCCCTTGGCAGCGGGGCGCAAGAGCAGCGCCAGAACCAGCCCGCCCAGCGTATGATAGCTGCCTTCTTTGGGCAGATTCGGTAGATGCAGCCGGGCCTTAATTTCATCGACCGGAGTTAGCCCGTCCAGCTCGTAAGATGAGTCGGGCAACGGTTCGATATACGAAGACGGACCCGTATCTTCGGCGTCGCCGACTATGGCTTCCAGCACGTCGGCTGCAGTCACAACGCCTTCGAAACTGCCGTATTCATCGAAGACCAGCGCCATGCCAAGGTCATCGGCTTTCAGCCTGTCTAACGCGTCAAGGGCGGAGACGGAGTCGGGAATCGCCATAGGCTGGCGAAGCACCGGCGAAATAATGGGACCTTCGCGGTTGTCCAGCAGCCGGTCCAGCACGTCTTTTGACAATATGATGCCGGCAACGTTGTCCACCGAGCCGTCGCAGACCACAAAACGCGAATGCGAGGCGGCGCGCAGCCGCGCGATAATGTCTTCCCTTGCGGCTGAGCGGTCTAGCCAGATGATTTCGGTGCGTGGCGTCATGATCGCGCGCACTGGCTTGTCCGCGAGGCGTAGCACTCGCTCGATGATGTCGCGCTCCTCGGTCTCCAGCACACCGGTTTCGGCTCCTTCTACCAGCAGGGCTTTCAGTTCTTCTTCTGAAACCCCGCGTCGGTCATCTGGTGTGGGCCCGAACAACCGCAACACGATATGGGTAGTTTTGCTCAACAGCCAGATGACCGGTGAAACGGCCCCAGCAAGCACTGCGACTGGGCCAGAAACCAGCAAGGCTAGGCGTTCGGGATGACGTAAGGCAAGCTGTTTAGGCACAAGCTCCCCGAACACCAGTGTGAGGTAGGTAATGACCAGCACGGTAAACGCCACGCTCAGTGGCGCGGCGTAAGGCGCGATATAGGGTATATGGCTTAGTGGCCCTTGCATGCGCTCGCCTAGTTGGGTGCCGCCAAGCGCGCCGGTAAGGATGCCAACAAGCGTGATACCGAACTGGATTGTAGGAAGGAAGCTTTGCGGGTCATCTGCCAGCAGGCGCGCTCTGGTGGCGCCGCGCAAGCCTTGGCGCTCTAACAGAGTTAGCATGGCGCGGCGGGAAGATACCAATGCCAGTTCCGCGAGCGCGAAGGCGCCATTAAGGAGAATCAGAAGCGCCAAAATGGTGAGCTGCAGAATCAGTGGCATGTACTGCTTTTAGCGTGGTTTCGTGGCTCGTGCGATTATTACGCGGCAGCCGCGTTGTAATTTAGGGGACGATTGGGGGCGGGCACCATAATGTATTGAAAAACATACATAATATTTCCCACAATAAAAAATAATGTTACAAGATTAAATTTTGTTTGCCTTAGTTGGGCCACATTCACGCCCACCGGGCGCCGCACTGAATTGCGATTGTCTTTCCTAATCCGGGGCTTGTCCCGGAATGCAGTTCGGATATCTCGCATGACGTATCAGTCGCAAATTCATCGCCAGGCGGCGCTGATCTCTACCCGCAAAGCCCGCCGGGGCTGGACGAGTGCCAGTTCCTGGGCGGCAGCGCTTGGTGTGGGGGTGGTGGCGCTTGGCCTGTGGGCTGGGCTCAACCGACCGGCGAAGAACATCCCTGCGTATACGGGGGAGATCGGTGGTTTTGCCTTCTCGCCGTTTCACAAGGGCGAGAGCCCGCAGACCGGCGTATACCCGAGCATTGCGCAGATAAAATCCGATTTGCAGTTGGCGGCGAAATATACCCATAATATCCGCACCTATACAGTTGAAGGCGATTTGGGGCAGATACCGGCGCTGGCGCAAGGGATGAACCTGAACGTGACGTTGGGCGCCTGGTTGGACCGCCACCCAAATGCCAATGCTAGGGAACTGGCTAAGGTAGT
This sequence comes from Pseudomonadota bacterium, assembly GCA_021818425.1. Taxonomy (GTDB): domain Bacteria; phylum Pseudomonadota; class Alphaproteobacteria; order Acetobacterales; family Acetobacteraceae; genus Acidocella. Next base: position 45,360 of record JAKAEC010000003.1, on the reverse strand, counting down.
GCGGGTGGCCAATGCCAATCCGGATGTGAAGCAGGTGATGGTGGGCAATGAGACCATTCTGCGCGGTGACTTGCCGGTGTCGGAATTGATCGCGGATATTCATCAGGTGGAGAAGCAGGTGCATGTTCCTGTTTCCACTGCCGAGCCCTGGCATGTGTGGCTAAAGCACCCTGAGCTCGCGAATTCGGTTGATTTCATCACCGTGCATCTTCTTCCCTATTGGGAAGGCGTGCCTGAAAAAATTGCGGTACAAGATGCCATGTACCGTTTCCAGGAAGTGCATGACCGCTTCCCGAACAAGAGGATTGTGATCGGTGAGATTGGCTGGCCATCCGATGGCATCGACATTGGCGCTGCGCGGGCGAATAATATCAACCAAGCCCGCTTCCTGCGCGACTTTTTCAACCTCGCGCAAAAGGAGCACCTGCATTACTTCGTGATGGAGGCGTTCGACCAACCCTGGAAGACGAGCTTCGAGGGCCGCGCCGCCGGCTACTGGGGTATGTTCACGCTGGGCCGTCACGAGAAGTGGTCGCTGACCGGGCCAGTCTGGAACCATCCGGAATGGATCTGGTACGCCGTTGGTGCCGCGCTAGCGAGCCTGCTGACCACCATGGCGCTGCTCTCCCGCCGGCCGGATATTCGTTTGCCGGGCAAACTGATCTTCGCAGCGCTGGTGGAAAGTTTCACCAGCACGCTGGCCATGCTGCTGATGAATATGGGGCAGACCTATCTATCGATAAGTGCCGCCATCGTTTGGGTTGGGCTGGCGGTGGGGCAGGGCATGTTGCTGTTCCTGCTGATTGCCGACAGTTTCGATTTGGTGGAGACCATTTTCGGCCGTGTCGCCAAGCGGCATTTCGAGCCAATCCCGGCTCCGGCTGGTACGACTTTGCCCAAGGTCTCGCTCCATCTGCCTATCTGCAACGAACCGCCGCACATGGTGAAGCAGACGCTGGATAGTCTAGCAGCACTTGATTACGACCGTTTCGAGGTTCTGGTAATCGACAATAATACCAAGGACCCCACGGTGTGGGAGCCGGTGGCCGAGCATTGTGCGCGGCTGGGACCTAAGTTCCGCTTCTTCACTCTTGGCAATTACAAGGGCTACAAGGCGGGTGCCTTGAACTTCGCCCTACGCGAGACGGCGCCGGACGCTGAGGTAATTGGCGTGGTCGACTCCGATTACCTGGTTGATCCGGACTGGCTGCGTTCCATGGCGCCGGCCTTCAATGACCCGGCGGTGGGTTTCACCCAGTCCCCGCAGGATTACAGGGACAATGACGGCTCACTCTTCAAGCGCATGATGTTCTGGGAGTATGCGGGCTTCTTCCATGCCGGCATGGTGACGCGCAATGAGCGGAACGCCATTATACAGCATGGCACGATGACGCTGATCCGCAAGGAAGCGCTACTGAATGAAAATGGCTGGGCTGAGTGGTGCATCACCGAGGATTCGCAGTTGGGCCTGCGGCTGCTCCGTGCCGGATATGAGGCTGTGTATTCCAAGAAAAGCTTCGGCAAGGGTGTGATGCCGGACGACTATAATGCCTTCCGTAAGCAGCGCTACCGCTGGGCTTACGGCGCTATGCGGATCGTGCGGGCCAATGCAGGGGCGCTGTTCAATCCCTTTAACCGGGATCTAACGGCGGGTCAGCGCTGGCACTTCGTCACTGGCTGGTTGCCCTGGTTCGGAGATGCGCTGGGGTTGGTATTCTTGGCCATGGGGTTAGCTTGGTCGCTGGGATTGATCTTCGACCCAGTGCGCTTCGAGTTCCCAATCGCCTTGTTCATGCTGCCTTCCATCGGCCTGTTTGTTTTCAAGATCGGACAAATTTTAGCACTCTATAAAAGTCGCGTACCTTGCGGTTTCATGGACCGGATTGGCGCTGCAGTAGCGGGGCTCGCTCTGTCTCACTCGATCGGCAAGGCAGTGTGGAAGGGTCTGTTCACCAGCACTCTTCCTTTCCTGCGGACACCAAAGATGGAGAACGCCCCGGCCCTGGTGCAGGGGTTGGTCATGGCTCGCGAGGAGTTGGTAATTCTGTTGCTGACCTGGGCTGCGGCCTTGGGGGTTGGCTTCAGCCACCATTGGGCAACGCTGGAAACTAGGTTGTGGGTGGTAGTTCTGTTCACCCAGTCCATGCCATATTTGGCCTCGGTGGGTACCTCCATCCTAGCAGCGTTGCCGGCCAAGGCAGTCGCGAAGCCGGCAGTATTGCCTGCCGCCACGCCGGCGCGCATTGTGGTTTTGCACCCGGCCGCTGGCGACTGAGCACCCGCCAGATCTAGATCTAACGAATTGACCCACCCGTTGTAGGACGGGTGGTTTTTCGTTGGTTAGCAGCAGGTTTCTGCATTGCATCATAAGCCCTTGCATGGGTGTGGGTTGGCAGCGTAAGGAGGTGCCACCTGCCGCCATGGCGCGAACGAGACGTGGCGGCACAGGCTTTTGCGGGGTGGGGACGCCCTGAACGGGCTAGTTTGCACCGTCCTTTTCCAGTTTCGCGCATGGGATACCGGACATTGACCGTCAGGGCAGGCGCCTTGGCGGCGGAGATGTTTGTTGTGAGTGATTTAACGTTTGAAAATTTTGGCTTTGCTTCCACCATCCTTGGTGCGCTGAAAGGGGCCGGTTTCGTGAAGCCCACCCCGATCCAGGCTCAGGCGATCCCGCATGCGCTGGCGGGCAAGGACGTGCTGGGCATTGCCCAGACTGGCACCGGGAAGACCGCGGCGTTCTCGCTGCCGATGCTGCAAGCCTTCGCGACGGAGAAGCTGCATAGCCGCCGCTTTTCCACTCGTGCCTTGGTATTGGCGCCCACGCGTGAGCTGGCCGTGCAGATCGAGCAGGAGATTAAGAAATTCGGCGCGGGTCTGGGCTTGCGCACTGTGCTGGTGGTAGGCGGTGTAAGTCGTTTCGGCCAGGTGCAGCGCATGATGCGCGGCGTGGACATTGTGGTGGGCTGCCCGGGCCGAGTAGTGGATTTGATGAGCACCCGTGAGCTGATTATCGATCAGTGCCAGTTTTTCGTGCTAGACGAGGCGGACCGCATGCTCGACCTTGGCTTTATGCCAGATATCCGTAAGGTGGTGGCGGCGCTTCCCGGGCGCCGGCAATCGGCCTTATTCTCGGCAACTATGCCCGCGGAAATTGCCAAGCTAGCCAACGGGCTGCTGCGCGAGCCGATACGGGTGGAGATTGAAGCTGTTTCGTCCACACCTTCGCAGATTGAGCAGAGCGTATATTTTGCAGAGGGACCGGAGAAACGGAACCTTTTGGTGAAGCTGCTCTACCAACCCGAATTCGCCAGAACCATCGTGTTCACCCGTACCAAGCGGGGCGCCGACCGTGTGGCGCTGATGCTGAACAATTCCAAAATCGCGGCGGCGGCGCTGCATGGCAATCTCAGCCAGAACCAGCGCCAACGCGCGCTTGACGCCTTCAAGGCCGGAGAGGTGCGGGCGCTTGTGGCCACCGACATCGCCGCGCGCGGCATCGATGTAAGTGCTGTTTCGCATGTGATCAATTTTGAGCTGCCGAACGAGCCAGAAAGCTATGTACACCGCATTGGCCGCACGGCGCGCAACGGCGCGGACGGCGTGGCGGTGGCGTTCTGCGATGCGACCGAACTGCCTTACCTGAACCAGATTGAGAAGCTGACCGGCATTAAAATGAGGGTCGCGGGCGGCGAGCGGCCGCGCCAAGCGATGCCCGTGAAAAAGCCGGCGCGTCACCCGGAGATGCGGCTGCGCAAGGTCCAGCCTAAGCGTCGGCAATATCAGGAAAAGCGCAAGGTTGCGTAAGGCTTGATTCGATCATAGGAGTTTTGGATGCCGCCTCTGGCCAAAGGCGGCATTTTTTATTGGAGAGCAGAGAATGGGTGAGAAGAAGCAGCCTGTCATCGGTATCATTGGCGGATCTGGTCTTTATAATATTGAGGGGTTGACCGATACGACCTGGGAAAAAGTTCTGACTCCCTGGGGCGACCCGTCGGATGAATTGCTGGTTGGCTCCTATGACGGCCAGCGGGTAGTGTTTCTGCCCCGCCATGGACGCGGCCATAAAACTACCCCCACGGCATTGAACTACCGGGCCAATATCGATGCGCTCAAGCGTCTGGGGGTAACGGATATTATTTCCCTCTCAGCCGTAGGTTCGCTGAAAGAGGAGCTGCCACCTGGGCACTTCGTGATCGTCGACCAATTTATCGACCGCTCATTCGCTCGAGAGAAAAGCTTCTTTGGCCCTGGTTGTGTGGCACATGTTTCGATGGCGCACCCGGTTTGTGCGCGCCTTGGCGATGCCCTGGAGGAAAGCCTACAGGCGCTGGACCTTCCTTACACGCGTGGCGGCACGTACCTAGTGATGGAAGGGCCGCAATTCTCTACGTTGGCGGAGAGTAATCTCTATCGCTCTTGGGGGTGTTCTGTAATTGGCATGACCAATATGCCGGAGGCGAAGCTCGCCCGCGAGGCGGAGATAGACTACGCCAGTGTGGCGATGGTGACAGACTATGATTGCTGGCACGAGGAGCATGACGCGGTAAATGTGGATCAGGTGATCAAGGTTCTGCTCGGTAATGCGGACAAGGCGCGCGGCCTGGTCAAGGATGTGTTGCCTCGCCTTTCCGCCCCGCGTTCGGTTTGTGCCCATGGGTGCGATACGGCGCTGACCTATGCTTTGATCACCCCGCCAGAGGTGCGCGACCCTGAAGTGCTGAGGAAGCTCGACGCCGTAGCTGGCCGGGTTCTGCAGGCTCGCTAAGCGGCAAGCGGCGGCGGCATTGGCTTTTTCGCCGCCAGCTTTGGCTGAGGCTATCTACAGTACCTATGGCGATGGGGACAGTGAGGACGAAAGTGATCTGGAGGAGCCTATGCTGCGGTTGATACCGTACCGCGACGTATCACGTCACGGCGGCGCTTGTTGCCTGCCTCCGGCTGTTTCGACCAGTGCATTGTCAATTGGCCGACAGAACGGAATATTCCAGTCGTCCTTTTTATCACCTTGGTACGGACGCAGATGAAACCCGATGGGTTGATGTTTTCCTAAAAAGCCTTGGTGTCCTTAGGTTTGAAAACCACTACGCATGGCATCGGTCAGCCGGTGCCGGGCGGGCTGTACGTTTGCGGCCTTGAGGTGGCTGGTAGTCTATCGGCCATAAAGGCCAAGATCATGGGAGTGTGTAGACAATTTGCAAGGCTATCGTGCGCCATCAGGTTTGATGCCGGGATGCGGCCGGGTTTTTGACTCCTTCTGTTGGTCCGTGGACTGAGGCGCCGGGTGCACACTGTGGCGGGGTCTTCGATTGCATTCTGACAGCCGAGCCTCGCTCTCCGCAGCGCTCGTGACAGCCCGCATCAGGGTTGCACGGGATGCCATGTAATCGAAGGTCATTTTAACCGACCAGCTTATTTAAATGGGGCCGGCATCGTGGCGAGCCTGAGACGTTGCAGGACACAGGTGCTCAATTCGTTCATTGGTAAATGTTGTATAACAACAACCATATCGATTTTATTCTTTCTTTTCTACTTGGCGCCAAATGAAACTGATTACGAAACGTAATTACATAACTGGATTCGTTTTGACAAAATTATAATATAACGAAATTTGGTTCAGCTCAAAGCGGCTTCCATCGGTGGCTTTTTATTATTCATGCATGGCGGTGTTGAAAGGCTATATTACTATAAAAGAGCTTTAAAAGTTCAGGTATTTTGTAGAACGAATGAGTATTGGAGACCAGAATGATAGAAATTTAGGCGCATTTTCATGGGCATAGATAATTCCACTTTGGCATAAAGCGATACATCTTTCTTTGTATACGTGAGCGAAGAGAGGAGATGGTGATCATGGTTCTATGAAAGCCCCATCTATTTGAGATGGAAACGATGATACCAACCAATGAAAAACACGGATCGAATTGATCAGAAAAAATGCATTTCTTTGTGAATATATCATCGTCAATGACGACATGGTGCTATATTTTTTCGAGATCGTATGATATTTCTCATTTGCCTATAAACCGTGAGCCAATCTGATTGATCGATTATTTTTTTTACTGATGGCAGTTTATTGGTCAAAGTTATAGAGATGTCAAAAATTATATTTGAATCATGACTTTGTTGTTTAATGTAAAAGTATTGGAATTTGTCTTTTAGAATTCGGAGGTCAAAAATTATTTACGGTTTCAATGATCCGTCCTTGTCGTGTGGCATCGATTTGATAATCAAATATTTGACCTGACCGAACGACAGAAATATCGCTAACCAGAATGCTTTAGTAGGATCTATTGCATGTCGAAGTTTCTTCGGCAGCGCGGCGGCCTTAGCCCGGACTGCAAAGTTTTCATGGAAATATTGAGAGTGGAAGATGATGCCACCTTAGGCTACGGCACGCATTGCGTGGGTCAATTAGCTCGGCGTGCGAGCCGCCTCCATTCGCTTTGCTTACTCCCAGGCGTTACATTCGTACGCATCCATTTTGGTGTGATGGGCATGGTCTACCAAAGCGTGATTTGCTTACTTCGTCCGCCCAAGCCGCGCCGCTGGTTGATGTACTCGTGCAGGTCGGCGCGGTGGTGAAAACGTGTTGATCGCGCGCGGGACTGCAATGCCGGAAATCTTCGTTCATTATCATGTTGCGGTGGCGGACGCGCTCCCCTGTGTTCCCTAGAGCATGCCGGCTGAGATTTTCGTTGATAACGTCAGTTGGACGGGCTTTGACAATCGGGAAGAGTACTACATCCCGGCGGTGGCTGCAAAAATGGATTTCCTGCGGATCAAGGCTGTCCGGTCATTGCCGGCGGTCTTGAGAAAGAGAGGCGGCAATGCCGGCGGCGAAGTCTTTCGAGCCCAGCGTGGCAGTATAGCTTGCACTGTATGATAAAGTGATAATTCCTCGAGCAGTTGCGCCGTCTTTGCGGCTGGAGTCCTACATTCTAAGCTATGAGTTTTTTGCATGGCGATCCGCCTGTCATGGTGTGGCGGCCGCGGCGGAGGAGCCTGCGCCTGCGGGGCCAAGGTTTTCTCCCATCGGGCACTTGCGGGCGCTGCGACAACAGGCTACCTAGCGCGCCACAATCGAGGGTTTCGCTGTCATAGCTCAGGGGTAGAGCACTTCATTGGTAATGAAGAGGTCCTGGGTTCAATTCCCAGTGACAGCACCAGCGAGCTTGCAAAGGGATGCCTGATCCGTTAGGCAGCCTGGACCAAGGGCCCAGATAGCTCAGTTGGTAGAGCATGCGACTGAAAATCGCAGTGTCGCTGGTTCGATTCCGGCTCTGGGCACCACTTTCTTGTTGCTTTGAGAACGCCTCGCTGGGGAGGCTACCTGCTTGACCTTAGCCGGGATATCAAGGCTTTTTGCTGAAAAACCTTTTCATTCCGGCATTTGAAGGCTGGTTTTTTTTTGAGGCCGAGGCTAGAAGTTTGTTATTCAGCCTTCGGGAATCGTGGAATCCTGTTGTCTGAGCAGAGGAAACGACGACCCGGCCCTAAAAGGCCAGCTAAGTTAACAGGAAAAGGCCAAATCATGTCAAAAGCGTTTATTGCTGAGGTTATTCAAAATTCTGCCGAGATTACCGGCGTTGCAGCCAACCGCGCCGCGAGTGATCTGATCGAGGCGATCGTCAAGGAAATGAAGAAGAACGGCAAGTTCACCTTGCCGAGCTTCGGGACCTTTACCGTGCGCAAAACCAAGGCCCGCAAGGGCGTTAACCCGCGAACGGGCGAAGAGATTAAGGTAAAGGCCGGTAAGACCGTGCGCTTCAAGGCGTCGCCTTCTCTGAAGAAGCTGGTCTGACCCATTTAGCGCTCAGCCATAGAAATGGCCTTGTCTCAGGACAGGGCCTTTTCTGTTTAAAGGCTCGGAAAATGGAGACAGCGATGCCGAGGGTGCTGCCTATGGCGATGAAAAAGCGGGCTGGTAGCTGATTCCGGGCATGGTGAGTCATCTGAAATGGGTGATGGTGCAGGCTGGCGCTGTTTGACAGCTGTGACCGTGAGTTTAAGAAATTCTTTATTGACTCCGAGCGGTCTGGTGTTTTGCGATACGAAGCAGGCGAGATCAATCTTCGCCCATCACAATGATTCACCTTGAACCTGTTACCTGATATATTGCTTGTTTTGAGTTCGATAAGAACATTTGTCAGGTAGATTTCCGGAATTGACGTGCCGGGATTTTATCCGGCGTGAAAGCTTGGTGTTGCAACTTCAAATGTCCAGTTCTTCGACGTTTCCTGCATTTTCCTGGATGAACTGAAACCGCAGCTCTGGACGCTTGCCCATAAGGCTGTTGACGAGATTGGAAGTTTCCGCGCGTGTTTCTGGTGCTGCTATAATCCGCAGCAGCGTGCGCTTCCCCGGATCCATCGTGGTCTCCTTCAACACGGCGGGTGGCATTTCGCCCAGGCCCTTGAAGCGGCTTGTTTCCACTTTCGATCCGGGTTTGAAAGACTTGATTATCCTGTCGCGCGCGGCATCATCCATCGCGTAGACGCTCTTGGCCCCTTGGGTCAGCCGGTAGAGCGGTGGCTGCGCTAAATAGACATGGCCGTGGCGGATTAACTCCGGCAATTCTTGGTAGAAGAAGGTCATCAAGAGTGAGGCGATGTGCGCACCGTCTACATCTGCGTCGGTCATGATGATAATTCGCTCGTAGCGCAGATTCGCGCGATTAAAGCTGCTACCGGTGCCGCAGCCCAACGCCTCGATTAGGTCTTTCAGTTCTTGGTTTTGGCGCAGCTTTTCGCCGGAAGCGGAGGCGACGTTCAAAATCTTGCCCTTGAGCGGCAGGATTGCCTGGGTGCTACGGTTACGCGCCTGCTTCGCGGAGCCGCCCGCCGAGTCGCCCTCGACCAGAAAAATCTCGGTGCCTTCCGCACTTTCCGTAGCGCAATCGGCCAATTTGCCCGGCAGACGCAGACGGCGCGTGGCAGATTTTCGAGGGGTTTCCTTCTGTTCCTTGCGGCGGATGCGCTCTTCGGCGCGGTCTACGACGTAGGCCAGTAGATTGTCGGCATTAGCCGGATGGCCTGCCAGGAAATGATCAAACCGGTCGCGCAGCGAAATCTCAGTGAGGCGCGCAGCTTCCTGCGTCGTCAGTTTGTCCTTAGTCTGGCCCTGGAAATGCGGGTCGCGGATAAACAGCGAGAGTTTTGCGCGTAGGCCGCCGAGAACGTCCTCAGCTATAATGGCCGTCCCGCGTTTGTTGCCACGTGTTTCGGCCCAGGCACGCAGACCTTTCAGCAAGGCCGAACGCATGCCGGCCTCATGCGTACCACCCAGCGGCGTGGGTACCGTGTTGCAGTAGGTGTCGATGGTCCCATCGCCCTGCTCAGTCCAGGCCAGCGCCCATTCCAGCTTACCCTGGTCCTGGCCGTTGAGGGGTATGAATTTTGCCTCTCCAGACCAAATTTCGGGCAGCACCAGGGTGGTGTTGCCGAGCTCCGCGGCTAGGGAATCCCGTAGGCCCCCGGGGAAATGCAGCTCTGCCTCGGCAGGTACGTCCGAATCCGCCTTTAGTAAGGTGGCGTCGCAGTGCCAGCGGATTTTGACACCCCGGAACAGATAAGCCTTGGAGCGGCAAAGCTTAAACAGCCTAGCTGGAGAGAATTTCAGCGGCCCAAAAATCTCAGAATCCGGCACGAAGCTGATGGACGTGCCACGCCGGTTGGGAGCGGCCCCCGCCTCTTCCAGCTTGGTCTGGGGAACGCCACGTGCATAGCTCTGGCGGTAGAGCTTACGCTCTTTCGCCACTTCGACAACGACTCTGGAAGAGAGCGCATTTACTACTGATGAGCCTACGCCATGCAATCCGCCGGAAGTGGCATAAGCTTTGCCGGAAAATTTGCCGCCTGAATGCAGCGTGGTGAGAATCACCTCCAAGGCAGATTTATTCTTGAATTTCGGGTGCGGGTCCACTGGAATGCCGCGCCCGTTATCGCGGATAGTCAATTCGTTCCCGGCGGCTAGGCTGACCTCGATAGTGGACGCGTGGCCTGCCACCGCCTCGTCCATGGAGTTGTCCAGGATTTCCGAGGCAAGGTGGTGTAGGGCATTTTCATCGGTCCCGCCGATATACATGCCCGGCCGCCGACGGACGGGCTCCAGCCCTTCCAGAACTTCGATATCCTTCGCGCCATAGCTATCTTTGGCGGGGACAGTCTCGAACAGATCGCTCAACGCCGCCGACTCCTCATTGCACCGGGCATCCTGGTTGCCACGCCGCACAGGGCGCAGGCAAGGGGGCTGATGTCAGACGCGATGTATGTCGAAGGAGCGGATTCCAGGGGTGCCACGAAATTGCAGCCAATCCGTGTGGCTCAGTGTGTTACGTGTGTCATAGTAGCCCGAGCGCCAGTGCTCTTTCATGGAAACGCGGCTAAATTCATAATCCTTGGCATCGCCCTCATAAGGTTTTTGCCGGTAGATGAGTTGCATGATGTTGATTTCTGGCAGTTGCTTGAGCTCGGCTTTCATCTGTTGCTGCTCTTCGCTCAGCTTGTCATCCGGCAGTTTCTCAAGCGTATCCCGCAGAGCTTGTTTCAGCTTGTGTATTTGCAAAAAATGGTTGGTCGTGGTGCGGGTGCGCGACGAGTATTGGACGTCCTTCTGCCGCACCAGAACTTCCGGCATGTCGCGCGGGACCTTGCCCAGGGCGGAAAACAAATCTACCTGGAAGGCAAGCAGGTTCTGTGGGCCAATGTTGTCCAGCAGGTGTTGCAGCGGCGTGTTGGAGACGAGTCCGCCGTCCCAATAATGGCGGCTGCCGATGCGGATCATCGGCAAACCTGGCGGTAGCGCGCCGGAGGCCATGATGTGTTCAGGCCCGAGCTCGAGCGAGGTATTGTCGAAATACGCGAAGTTGGCGGTTTCCACATCCACCGCCCCCACCGCAAGGCGAATTTGTCCCTCATTAATCAGCTTGAAATCGACAAGTGTTTCGAGAGTGTGGTGCAGCGGGGTCGTGTCGTACATGGCAGTGGCGAAGCGCGCCCCGCGGGGGGAAAAAAAGCCTGAATAGGGTACCGGGCGGAAAAATCCTGGCTGGCCGAAGAAAATTCCGTTCAGGGCAGACAGCCCATTGCGAAGCTTGTGGGCGTCATCGCCTTCAAGCCAAGTGGTGGTATAGGGTGGGCGAGCGGTTATATCCGTCCAAAATTTCTCAAGTCGTTCCAGCCGGTATTCGGGCTTGTTGCCAGCGATGATGGCCGAGTTTACGGCTCCAATGGACACGCCGGCCACCCAGTCGGGCTCTAGTCCCGCCTCATGCAGCGCCTGATACACTCCGGCCTGATACGCTCCCAACGCTCCGCCGCCTTGCAACACCAGCCCAATTGTGTCGCATCCCTTGGGGCGTTCAATTGGGGAAAGCGGTCGTAATGGCCGGCGGTGCGGGCGCTTCGGGTCTGAAAAGACGTCCATATATTTCATGCCTTCACTGGTTGGGTGAGACTAGGAAATTCACATCTCGCGCAGGTTCGTGCTTCAAGGCGTCCAGTATCAAGCACCAATACCAATGAAGCGCTGAAACAGCTAGAGCCTTGGGATCAGCGTAAATGTTCCGCGAAAAACGCAAGAGAGCGCAACTCCGCTAGCTCCCAGTGTTTGGCACTGTAGCTGGCACGTGCCTCACAACCAAAGCCATGTTGCGCGCCATTATAGACGAACAGCTCTACGCCAGGCTGCGCGGCCCTGATCGCCTCGATATCGCTCATTGGAATGCTGTGGTCTTCTGTGCCAAAATGCATCTGTACCGGGCAGTTGGGGTTTGCATCTCTCTTTTTGGCGATGCCTGCGCCATACCAGCAGCTTGCCGCCTTGAAGAGCTGGGTTTGTGTGGCACAGGACCAGGCCAGCGTGCCGCCCCAGCAATAGCCGATAATCCCCACAGGCTTGCCGGCGAAAGCGGCGGCTGTCGCTTCCAAGTCCAGCAGCGTCTTTTCCTCGGGGATCTTGGCGCGCGCATCTAGGCCGGCCTTGATGCCCTCCTCGGTATAGTCGAGCTCCATCTCCTGTTCCACGCGGTCGAAAATTGCCGGCGCCAGAACGCGGTAGCCGAAACCGGCCAGACGTTCCGCTACGTTGCGGATATGCGAATTGACGCCAAAAATCTCCTGCACAACCACCAGTCCCCGCTGTGCGTTCACGTTGCCGGCCTCAAAGACCTGAAACTTGTGTCCATCTGCGGCGGTCAGCATCATCATGGTGTCAACGGTCCTTTCTCAGAAGTGTGTCGCGCATAGGAGGCAAAATCCCGCGCCAACCTCTCATAGATGTCCCGCTTGAATGCCACCGCAAGGTGCGGCAGCTCATCAAGGCGCACCCATTTCCAATCTTCGAACTCTGGATGCTCGTGAGTGTGCAGGTTTATGTCCGCATCCTCGCCGGTGAAGCGCAGCGCGAACCATCTCTGGCGCTGCCCACGATATTTACCTTTCCAGGCTACACCCAACAAATGCGGCGGCAGGTCGTAGAGCAGCCATTCCGGATGCTCGGCCAGAATCTCAGCCTTGCCGGTGCCGATCTCCTCTTTGAGCTCGCGCAGCACCGCTAGGCGGATGTTCTCGCCTTCATCTACGCCGCCCTGGGGCAGTTGCCAGGCATCGGGAAAATCCTTGCGCTGGCCAACGAACACTAGCCCGTCCTTAGAGAACAATACGGCCCCAACATTCAATCGGTAGGGCAGGGACTCATGATCTACCATGACGCGCTCCTCGCAGCTTCCGGCAGGCAGGGTGCCTCCGTACAAATCTTATCGCAGGGGAAAGTGCGCCGGACTAGTTGGAGGCGGTGGTCGTAGCGGCCGGCTTCATGTCCGCGATTAGTTTGAGCGCCATTTGCAATTGAAAATCCGTTGAGGGTTTGGCGGCGTCGAAGGCTGGCCAATTGGCCGGCGGTTTGGCGGGGATGCTGGCGGCCACTGGCGGCAGCGGCGGGGCCGGAGGCAGGGGCGGCTCTGCCTGCTTCGTTGGGTTGGTGAAGGCGTGGAGTAGATCTGTCTCACGCAGTTGGGAGAATGCGTCTTGTGGGGTGGCTGTATCGGACACTATCACGTTCGGTGTCACGCCATAGTCCTGGATCGACTTGCCTGAGGGGGTGAAATACAGCGCCGTCGTTAGGCGCAGTGCGCCCTCGTTGTCGATCGGGATGATAGTCTGCACCGAGCCCTTGCCGAAGGTTTTGGTGCCCAGCACCAGTGCGCGGCGATTTTGCTGCAGGGCGGCGGTGACGATCTCTGCGGCCGACGCTGTGCCGGCATTGGTCAGCACCACCATTGGCGCGCCGTTGAGAATGTCGTTGCCCTGCGCATACCAGACCTGATCATCCACTGGATGGCGGCCACGTGTGGAGACAATCTCGCCGTTGGTTAGGAAATCGTCGCTCACCGCCACGGCTTGGTCCAGCAGTCCGCCGGGATTGTCGCGCAGGTCGAGGATATAGCCATGAATCGGCCCATGCGCCTTCTTCTTAAGGCTCCGTACTGCGGCGCGGATATGATCGGAGGCGTTTTCATCAAAGCTATCCAGACGGATATAGCCAACCGGCCCGGCGGTGCTGGTGAGCAGCCTGCTCTTCACGTCATCGATCTTGATGATCTCGCGTGTCATGGTTACATGGACAGGCGTGTTTATACCGTTGCGCTTCAGCGTCAGCGTGATCTTGGTGCCCACTGGGCCGCGCATCCTGCTCACCGCCTCGTCCAAGGAGAGGCCATCGGTCGAAAGGCCGTTGATTTCGACGATAATATCACCCGGCTTGATGCCAGCCTTTGCAGCGGGTGTGCCGTCAATCGGCGAGATGACCTTTAAAAGTCCGCTTACTTCGGTCACTTCGAGCCCCAGCCCGCCGAACTCGCCGGAGGTTTCGACCTGCATGTCCGCGTATTGCTGAGCATTCATGTAGCTCGAATGTGGGTCCAGACCAGAGAGCATGCCATTGGCGGCATCATAGATGAGCTTGCTGGTCGGCGGGTCGATCACATAATTCTGTTTGATCTGCGATAGGATGTCGCCAAACAGAGAGAGTTGTTGGTACGTGCTGTTGTTTGGCGCGGCTTGGCCAAGCGCCCGAGACAATGGCTGCGTGAATGAGCCAGCGGCGAGCCCCGCCACAAATATTCCGCTGAGCATTAAACCGCTGCGCAACCGCATAGACTACTTCCCCTTAGCTCTTATAGGGCGCATTGCCCTTGGTGTATTAGATAGCATCCGGCCAGGATTAGCCAGAGTGCCGGCTGGCCAGCCATGATGTTGGGTCAACGGGCAGGCCGTTACGGCGCAATTCTACATAGAGATGTGGCTGGTGCGTGGGAGTAGACGGATTGAACGCCTGCATGCTGCCCAGCGGCTGACCATGCACCACGTGCTGGCCCTGCGCTACATCCAGACGGCTGATTCCCGCCAGCACTGCCGAGAATCCCCCGCCGCAATCGGCTATTACGACTTTGCCATAGCTCGGCAATGGCCCGGCATATAGCACGGTGCCGCGGCAAGGGCTGGTGACGCGCGCTCCCGGTGCCGCAGCGTAGGAAATGCCGGTGGCGGGGCCGGCGATGGTTTGTGCACCATAGGACTGAACGATATGCCCTGCCACTGGTGCGCCGCCGCCGGATGGTAGATTAGCAAGAATTGCCTTTGACGCGGCTTTGGGCGTCAGCCGGGCGATGGCCTCATCCAAGCTTGAAAGCTCGTGCTTGGCCTGGGCGGCGGCGGCGGCCTCGGCCACGGCCTGACTTGCATCAGCCTGCTCGTCAGCTCGGGCCCGGTCGATATCGGTTGAAAGTTTAGCCTCCGCCGCCTCCTGCGCGGCAACGGCGGCGCCCAGGCGCAGCCTTGCTGCTTGCGCTTGAGCGATTGCGGTTGCGAGTTTTGAGGTCTCGGTTTTCACGGCAGTGGCCTGGGCGGCTACTGCCGCTGCCACGCCTTGCAGGATGGCGATGCCGCGCACCGCATTTCGCGGAGCTATCGGAGCGGCCAGAAGCGTTGCCGCCGGGGCCGAAGAAAGTCGTTGCATCACTGGCAGTAGTTTTTTTAACGCTGCCTCGGCTAGACTTAGCCGCCCGGCGGCCCGGTCTTGCTCGGTCAGTAGCCCGGCAAGTTGCATGGTATCATGCGATGTTTGGGTTTCCAGCCCGCGCAGGCTTGCTGCGGCCCGCGCCTCTTGCCGAGCCAGGGCGGTTGCCTTGGCGGCCACGGCCTTACGGTGCGCGCTTGCCGCAGCGGCCTGCTCCTGATGCGCCCGCATTTCTGCGAGCGCTGCGGCACGCCTAGCTTTCAGGCTTGCCTCGCTTTGCGTGTGTTCCGAGGTCTTAGCAAGAGCCGCGCCTGCCCAGCCGAGCCACAAGACGGCAACAGCGCTACGGAAAAAGCGCCGCGTCAGCGTCACTTTCAATCGAAAAGCGGCTTGCCAGTCATTGCCGTGGGCTGGGCCAGGCCCATCAGCTTAAGGATGGTGGGGGCGATATCCGCCAGCACTCCGTCATGCAGCTTGATGCCTTCCGGTCCGCCGGCGATGAACACCGGTACCTTGTTCGTGGTGTGGGCAGTGTGTGGGCCACCGGTTTTGGGGTCTTTCATCATCTCGCAATTGCCGTGGTCGGCGGTAACGAGAATGGCGCCGCCCTGGCCTTGCACCGCTTCCCAAATTTTGCCCAAACCGGCATCGACCGCTTCGACCGCCTTGATGGCGGCGGGCAGGGACCCGGAGTGGCCAACCATGTCCGGATTAGCAAAATTTAAGACAATCATGTCGTATTTGCCGGTGCTGATCGCCTTCACAGCCTTCTCGGTCAGTTCAGGAGCGGACATTTCTGGCTTCAGGTCGTAGGTAGCGACCTTGGGCGAGGGCACCATAATACGCTCCTCGTTGGCGAAGGGTGTTTCCTCTCCGCCATTAAAGAAATATGTTACATGCGGGTACTTCTCTGTCTCCGCCATTCGCAGTTGATGCAGCCCCTTTTGCGCGATCACCTCGCCCAGCAGATCGTTCATATGCTGTTGGGGAAACAAGGCTTGCATAAATGGGGCAAGCGCATCGGAATAGGCGGTCATCCCCGCAGCGCCTGAGAGTTTAGGCTGCCTAGCCTTGAAGCCGTCGAAATCGGGAACGAGCAAGGCTGTGAGAATCTCGCGCACCCGGTCTGCCCGGAAATTCGCGCAAATCACGCCATCACCGTCTTTGATGCCGGCATAATCCCCGATCACCGCCGGCTTGATGAATTCGTCGGTGACGCCCTGGTCATAGTTGGCCTGGATGGCGGCTTCGGCGGTGGCGAATGATTTACCTTTGGCGTCCACCAGCAGTTCGTAAGCCTGTCGCACTCGCTCCCAGCGATTGTCACGATCCATGGCGTAATAGCGTCCCACTAGCGTGCCGAGCTTTGCAAGGCCCCCAAGATCGGCCAAATATTTTTTCATATAGCCTAGCCCGGCTTGGGGTGGTGTGTCGCGGCCGTCCATCCAGCCGTGGGCAACAACGGGCACGCCGGCTTCGTGTAGAATTTTTGCCAACGCCACTGCGCTGTCTTGGTGCGAATGCACGCCGCCGGGAGAAATCAGCCCCAACAGATGCGCGTGGCCACCGGATTTTTGTAGCGCTGCAATGAAGTCTCGTATGGCGCCGTTGCGGGCCAACGAACCATCCTCGATGGCAGCCTCGATCCGCGGTAAATCCTGCGTGACTACCCGCCCTGCGCCGATATTCAGGTGCCCGACTTCGGAATTGCCCATCTGCCCTGCAGGTAGCCCGACGGCTTGGCCCGAGGTGTTGAGAAACCCATGCGGGCAGGAACTCCAAAGCCTGTCGAAATTAGGCTTTTTGGCCAGCGCCATGGCGTTATCGTCTTTCGATTCGTTCCAGCCAAAGCCGTCGAGGATCATCAGCATGACGGGTTTCAGGGGCATTGCGGTCCTTCAAGCAGCGTGTCTGCCAAGCTATGTAGGCGCAGAGGACCGGTTTGGCCATGGCCAAGCGGCTTATGGCCGCCCTGCCCGATGGTAAGGGTGCCCGGCCAGAATAGCTTGCGCTCGATAGAGCTGCTCGGCCAGCATCGGGCGTACCAACATGTGCGGCCATGTGAGTGCGCCAAGCGAAAGCTTCGCTCGGGAGTGGGCCAGCACCGGAGCGTCCAGCCCTTCGGCGCCGCCAATCACAAAGGCAAGTTTCTTGCTTTGGGCTAGCCATTTGGTCAGCAACTGTGCCAACTCCAGCGAATCGGGCGCAGCACCCTCCATGTCTAGTGCGATCAGGAATTCATCGGCTTTAAGCGCCGCCAGAATAGCTTCGCCTTCCCGTCGCTTAATCTCTGCCGGGCTGCCCTGGCCATCCGCGAATTCCGCGAGGGTGAGGGCGGGGCGGATGCGGCGGGCATAGCGGGCAAACAGCTCCATCTCCGGCGCTTTGCCGGGTGCTTTGCCGATGGCCAGAAGTCTCAAACCTCAGTTTCCGCCTCGTCGAGCTCGGCACTCCACATCTTCTCAAGCCCGTAACGCGCGCGCGCCTCTGGTTTGAATAGATGCACGATAATATCGCCTGCATCGATCAGCACCCAATCGGTACCTGTGGCTCCCTCGGTGAGCGGTCTTTTGAAGCCTGCCTCATTCAGTTTTTCGTGCAAATGCGTGGCCATCGCGGCGATCTGCCGGTCAGCCAAGCCGGTGGCGATAATCATTCGGTCCGCGAAGCTGGCACGTCCAGCGAGGTCGAGTATTATGATATCTTCAGCTTTGTCGTTCTCAAGCGCGGTGACGATCACGGTCTGCAGCCGGTCCAGGAATTCGGGCTGAGATTTAGGTGTAGCAACCTTGCGTTTTGGGCCCGCTATCGCGGCTTTTTTGCGCGGCGTGCCTGGCATGGCGGCAACCGCTTCGGCGGCCGGCTTGGTCGCGTGCTTGCGGGGGGGGGTGGTTTTGGCGCCCCGGCTGGCCGGGGTACGTGTGGGCGTGCGCGTTATGGTTCTGTTCCTTCTAAATTCCGGCGGCGCAATTCTGTAGCAGAAGTCGGGTTCTCCCGCACGGGCAGGAGAATCCAGGCAGGCGCCTTCATCGTGGGCAGACATAACCCAGCCCGTGCCGGAAGGCGAACTTTTTGGTGGCGCTTTGCAGCTTGGCCCGCCAGGGAGGAGCGTGTGGCACCGGGGCGCGGCACCACCAGCGTCGGCATGTCGCGCATGATCTCCTGCCAGCGCTCCCAGCGCGGCAGCTGGATGAGGTTGTCCGCTCCCATCAGCCAGACAAAATGAGCGCGGGGGAACCGGCGTTTGAGTTCGCGCATGGTGTCGCGAGTGAAGCACGTGCCCAGGCGCGCCTCGATATCGGTGGCGACGATCCGCCGGCCATCGGCAATATGCTCTGCGCTGGCCAGCCGTTCAGCCAGCGTGCCCATGCCGGCGGCAGGCTTCAGCGGGTTGCCGGGCGAGACCATGAGCCAGAGCTGGTCCAATCCCAGATGCCGGATGGCCTGCCGCGCGACATGCAAATGCCCCCCGTGCGCTGGATTGAACGAGCCGCCGAGCAGTCCGATTTTCAGACGAAACCGGTGGCCGAAACGAGGTGGTTTCAGGGGCGCACCTGGCCGGTGCCGCGCACCACGTAGCGAAAAGTGGTGAGTTGTTCGGGACCGATGGGCCCGCGCGCATGAATATGCCCGGTGGCGATGCCAATTTCGGCTCCAAACCCGAACTCCCCACCATCACAGAACTGTGTGGAGGCATTCCACAGCGTCACTGCCGCCGTACTGCGTGCCAGATAGGCTTCTGCAACCTGTTCATCCTGGGTGATTATGGCTTCTGTATGTTCACTGCCGTGCATCATGACATGCGTCAGGGCCGCATTCGGACCGTCCACCACGGCGATGTTGAGCACTGCATCCAGCCATTCCGTGTCGAAGTCCTCTGCTCTGGCGGCGGGAAGTTCGGGGCAGATGGCGCGTGCGCGCTCATCGGCCTTGAAGGAGCAGTTTAGGGCGGAGAGGTCTTTCACCAGCACCGGCAGGAGAGACGGAGCGATGGCCGCGTCGATCAGTAGTGTTTCGGTGGCGCCGCACACGCCGGGGCGGCGCATCTTGGCATTGGCCAGGATGCGCCGTGCCATTTCAGGGGCGGCGGCTTCGTGGATGTATGTGTGATTCAACCCTTGGGCATGGGAGAGAACGGGAACGCGTGCCTCAAGCTGCACGCGTTCCACCAAGGCTTTTCCGCCGCGGGGGATGATGAGGTCAATATGCCCGACCGCAGCCAGCATGGCGGCCACGAAGCCGCGGTCCGTACTGGGAGGTATCTGCACCGCGTTTTCAGGCAGACCAGCGGCTTTCAGCCCGGCGGTCATCGCGTTCTGGATGGCCTGGGCAGAATGGAAGCTTTCCGAGCCGCCCCGCAGGATAATGGCATTACCGGATTTGATGGCGATCGCCGCGGCATCGGCACCCACGTTCGGGCGGCTTTCATAGATCATTCCCAACACGCCAATGGGCTGGGCTATGCGAGCGATACGCAAGCCGTTCGGGCGCGTCCATTCTGCCAGCGTGCGGGACAGCGGGTCGGGCAGATCCGCCACCTCGTCCAGCCCCCTCGCCATGGCCTCAAGCCGCGATTCGTTCAGCAACAGCCGATCGCCAAAGGCTGGGCTGCCTTTGAATTTCGTCATGTCCCGCGCGTTTGCGGCAAGGATGTCCGGGGCGGCTAGGCGCATGGCCATGGCGGCTTTTCGCAGCGCTTCATCGCGCGCTGTACCCGGCAGTTTTGCCAAGGCGGTCGCAGCGGTACGGGCTTGTCGACCCATCGTCCCCATAGTGGCGGCAAAATTGTCGAGTTCGGCGATCATGCGCCGCATGCTTGCCTAGTCCTGGCGGGAAGATCAACAGCAGGTTACAGTACGGCCAGCATGCCTGACCTCTTCGATTCGCTGATGCCTAGGGTCGCACTTCCGCCTGGCCCGATGCTGCGCACGTCGCGCCTCATCTTGCGTCCCTTGCAGGAGAGTGATGTGCCCGTGTTTCACCGGCTAATCAACGACTGGGACATTTGCCGCCGAGTGCCAGATGCGCCGTTTCCCTACCCCGAATCGCAGGCCCAGGCTTGGATTGCGGCTGCCGCTTCGGCCCGCGAGGCAGGCCGCGCCGAGCAATTTGCCATTGTTGAAACGCTGACAGGGGCGTTGGTCGGTTGTGTTGGGCTTAAACTCTCCAAAGACCGTAAATCCGCCGAGCTAGGCTACTGGGTCGGCCGCCCGCATTGGCGACAAGGCTTTGCGCTGGAAGCCGTGCGCCGTATTATCGATTGGGCTTTTGCCAGCCTGCCCATAACTCAACTCACCGCCGTGGTGGCAGCAGATAACGACGGTTCGCTGGCGGTGCTGCGGCGTTTGGGCTTCAAGCAGACTGGCAAAGGGCACCGCGTATTCTCGTGCCGCCCTGGCGAAAAACTGCCGGTGAAGCATTTCACCATCGAGCGGGAAACGCCAGAAAACGCCGCCGAACCGCTATTGACGCAAAAAACGGCGACGCTGCTCGTCGTAGCGGCGGCACTGATTGATGAGCAGGGCAGGGTACTGCTCGCCCGTCGGCCCGAAGGCAAGAAGATGGCGGGCCTATGGGAATTTCCAGGTGGCAAGTTGGAACCCGGTGAGACGCCCGAGGCAGCCCTCGCACGGGAACTGCGCGAGGAGTTGGAGTTGGAAACCGACCCCAACGATTTTGCGCCATTTGTTTTCGCCTCTCATGCCTATGAAAGTTTTCACCTGCTGATGCCTGTGTTTCTCTGCCGGCGTTGGAAGGGAGAGCCCCGCCCGCGCGAGGGGCAGAAGCTCGCCTGGGTGGCGCCGGGGAATCTGGCCGAATACCCTATGCCCGCTGCTGATCGGCCGCTTATTCCTATGCTGAGAGACTTTCTGTGAACCCGAGCGCCGCCATCCTCATCATCGGTAACGAAATTCTCTCCGGACGGACCCAGGATGTGAACGTGCAGTTCATTGCCCAGCGTCTCGCCGGGTTAGGGATTAAACTGCAAGAGGTGCGAGTGGTGCCTGATGTGCCGTGCCGAATTGTCAGTGCGGTGAACGAGTTGCGGGCGGCCTACGATATGTTATTCACCACCGGCGGCATCGGCCCTACCCATGACGACATTACCAGCGAATGTGTTGCCGCTGCCTTTGGCGTGCCCTGGGAGATACACGAGGAAACCGACCTTGCCATGAAGGCAGTAATGGGCAAGCGCTACAACGCCGCACGCCAGCGCATGGCGACCATGCCGCGCGGCGCTGTGCCGATCAAGAACGAGGCGAGCATCGCCCCAGGTTTTTCCATAAGCAATGTGCATGTGATGGCTGGAGTGCCTCGCATTATGCAGGCAATGATGTTGGCGCTGGAACCCAGGCTACCGCGCGGTGAGCGGATTGAAATGCGAGCTGTACACGGAATGGGCGTTATGGAAGGGGCGATTGCCGAAGGGCTTTGCGCCATTCAGGCGCGATTTCCTCAACTTGATCTTGGCAGCTACCCGTTCAAGCGTAATGGCGCGTGGGGGGTTGCCCTGGTCGCCAAGGGCACCGACTTGCCCGCTATGGAGGAGGCAGCCAGACAGGCAACCGCTCTCATCGCTGCCCAGGGTGTGGATCCGGTACAAGGGGAACCGGCGGAGTAGGGCGATGCTTAAGGTCCCAGCTAGTCGGCTCTACATTTACCCGCCTATGAGGTTCACCAGGCTATACGGTGTTGGTAAAATGACCAATACCGCCGGTCTTTCCTAAACCCTCGGTCTGGGTTCCCCTGGCGCCAAGCTCCTGTATAAATGGGACGTCAGTTGCATATTGGGAGCTATGATCTGTTGGCACTGCCCGTACTGAAAGCTGTGTCCCGGCGGGGTTGAGTAATTAGCTGTCTTGTCAATAAGTTGCGGACGGCTCGAACTGCGGTACAGCTGACGTGTGGAAGTCAACCCGATCTCGGCTAGTAAACTGATGCCGTAGCGGATCAAGAGAGAGGGCGCGCCCGGAGGCTCGGAGCAATTTGAGGCGATTCATAGGGTACGGGGCCCAGGTGTTCGATGGTTTTTCTAGGTGCGACGACGCAAGCCGGAAGTGATCTCCAGCAAATCCTGTCGTTGCTCTTTCGATGCCTTGGCCATACGTGCGCCGAAGTCGGGCAAGCGCTTGAAAAGCCCGGAATGGATCGGAGTTAGCAGCCAATCTGGCAATTTCGGGGTTGCCAAATGCTGCGCTCTGCCTCAAAAGCCCGGCGAATAGCGCGGCCCCTCACAGGCGGCGCCGTACCTGTTTGACCTTTTTCCCGCCCGTGGAGGCAATGATGGCTGAAACCGACCTTAACAAGATCCGGAATATCGGGATCACCGCGCATATTGACGCGGGCAAGACCACCACCACGGAGCGTATCCTCTACTACACTGGCGTATCCCATAAGATTGGTGAAGTGCATGACGGCAACACCACCACCGACTACATGGCCCAAGAGCGAGAGCGTGGCATCACGATCACCTCAGCGGCCGTGACCTGCGAGTGGAAAGGTCACGCGATTAACATTATCGATACGCCTGGCCATATCGACTTCAATATCGAAGTGAACCGTTCGCTCCGCGTGCTCGACGGCGCGATCTTTATCATTGAAGGCGTGGCCGGTGTGCAGCCGCAATCCGAAACCAACTGGCGTCTAGCCGACCGTTACAACGTGCCGCGCCTAATCTTCATCAATAAGCTAGACCGCACGGGCGCCGATTTTTACCGCGCCTTCGACACGTTGAAGGAGAAGCTGGACATCGTTGCGTTGCCACTGCAGCTGCCCATTGGCATCGAGGAAAACTTCCTCGGTGTGGTTGACCTAGTCGAGATGAAGGCAATCATCTGGGAAGGCGGTGAGCTTGGGGCAAAGTTCCATGACGAGGAAATTCCTGCAGACATGCTGGAGAAGGCGAAGGAGGCCCGTCAAGTTTTGCTGGATACCGCGCTAGCTGTCGACGACGCCGGTATGGAAGAATATTTTGAGAAGGGCGACGTTTCCGTCGATACCCTGAAGCGTGCCATTAAGACAGGTACCATCTCCGGTGCCTTCCGCCCCGTGATGTGCGGTACTGCCTTCAAGAACAAAGGTGTGCAACCGCTGCTGGATGGCGTGTTGGATTACCTGCCGAGCCCGATCGACGTTCTGGGCATCAAGGTCGCCCCAGAGGAAGGCGAGGAGGAAGATCCCAACGCGCGGCGCATCAAGGCCAACCCGGACGCCCCATTCGCGGGCTTGGCCTTTAAGATCATCAACGACAAATACGGTTCGCTGACCTTTGTGCGCGTTTATGCAGGCACACTGAAATCCGGCGATTCCGTGCTGAACACCACGAAGGGCCATAAGGAGCGTATAGGGCGCATGTACAAGATGCATGCCGACAAGCGCCAAGAAATTACCGAGGTTTCTGCTGGTGACATCGCGGCCTTCGTAGGTCTCAAGGACACCGGCACGGGCGATACGTTGGCCGCATCTGAGGATCCGGTGGTGCTGGAGCGCATGGCGTTCCCGGTGCCGGTGATTGACATTTCCGTCGAGCCGAAGACCAAGGAAGGCATCGAGAAGATGACCATCGGCCT
Source organism: Pseudomonadota bacterium (assembly GCA_021818425.1). Classification (GTDB taxonomy): domain Bacteria; phylum Pseudomonadota; class Alphaproteobacteria; order Acetobacterales; family Acetobacteraceae; genus Acidocella. The sequence goes on along the minus strand of JAKAEC010000003.1, from coordinate 21,775 downwards.
GCAGAAGCTGGCGGCAGAAGACCCGTCGCTACGCCTGAAGACCGACCAAGAAACCGGCCAGACTATCTTGTCGGGCATGGGCGAGCTCCATCTGGAAATCATCGTCGACCGTCTGAAGCGTGAATATGGCGTGGATGCAAATATCGGCGCGCCGCAGGTGGCCTTCCGCGAGACGATCACCAAGGAACATACCGAGACGTACACCCACAAGAAACAGTCTGGCGGTTCGGGGCAGTACGCTGAGGTGAAGATCGTGTTTTCCCCGCGCGAGCGTAACGAGGGCATCACCTTCGAGAACAACATTGTCGGCGGCGCGGTGCCGAAGGAATATATCCCGGCGGTGGAAAAAGGTATCCGCAATCAGGCTGATACAGGTGTGTTGGCAGGCTTCCCTACCGTGGACTTCAACTTCGCGCTCGTGGATGGCAAGTACCACGACGTAGACTCCAGTGCGTTGGCGTTCGAAATTGCCGCGAAGGCTTGCTTTCGTGAAGGCATGAAGAAGGCCGGGCCGGTGATCTTGGAGCCGATCATGGACGTGGAAGTCACCACTCCAAATGACCATGTGGGCGACGTAGTGGGCGACCTCAACCGCCGCCGTGGCATGATCCAGAATCAGGAAGCCTCCGGTTCTACGGTGATCGTCCGCGCCCATGTGCCGCTGAAGGAAATGTTCGGCTATATCTCGAACCTGCGTTCGATGACCAAGGGGCGGGCCAGCTTCACCATGCAGTTTCATCATTATGATCCGGTACCGCGCAATGTGGCTGACGAGATCATGGCCAAGAGCGCGTAACACCTCACTCGGGGTTCTGATCTCTGGAAAACGGCGCCTCCAAAAGGGGCGTCGTTTTGCTATTTGCGGGTTCCATTCATATGATTTTAAGTATTTTCGAGGCCCTGCAGCTTGTTGTTTTACTTAAAAAATAATTGACGTATCGGACAGAGAGGCGGATTCAAGACGGGAGCATTTTCAGGGGCGCGCGTGGGTGTGGCAGGAATGGCAATGCTGAAGGGCCGACGTGAGGCGTCTGTGAGCTCCTCCGGGCTTTATTTCTGGATTGCCCTGGTAATCGTCGCCGCTGTTGCGCTGGTCAATCCACCGTTCCTCGTAGCGGACGAAGGCCATCATTTCCTCCGTGCTGTGCAGATTTCCCGCGGGGGCTTCCTGAGCGTTAAATTCCCAAATGGCTGCGCGGGAGGCTGGCTGCCTCTGCCGGTGATACAGCTTGGATCTGCCTTTGACTCCATGCCATTTAATTCCAGCTCGCGCACCAGCATTGGCATGGTGGCCTCCTTGTTTCACCTGACATGGCGTGGCCCGCTGGCAAAGGCGAACTTTCCTAATACCGCCATCTATCCCCCGCAATTCTATTTGCCGGGTGCGTTCGCACTGTTCGTATCGCGGCATCTGCATATTCGTCTGTTGCAATCATTTTACATCGCGCGTCTTTTCTCTGGCCTAGTCTGCGTTTTTGCCTCTGCGTGGGCGCTACGACTTTGTTCGCCGCCAGCCCGGCCTTGGCTGCTATTCTGCCTGTGCCTGCCAGAGGTTCTCGGGCTGTACGCCTCCTTGTCTCAGGATGGCCCGTTTATCGCTTGCGCGGTGTTGGCCAGCGCGTTGCTCACGCGCTGCGCCGGGCCGCTGGCCGCATGGAACAAGCTGACAATGGGTTTTGCAATCGCGCTTCTGGCGCTGTTTGTCAGCGCCAAGCCGCCCTACCTGCCGATTTTATTTCTGCCCCTGGCGCTGGTAGAGCGACAATATCTGAAGTTCACCTTCATTGCGGTGCTCATTGGCTTGGTTGCCGTACTGTTGTGGAGCTTCCTCGGCATGCAACCGGTTATGGTACCACTTCGGGCAGGCAATATCTCTCCGGCACGGCAGATCCATCATATGCTGTCTCATCGGGGTATAATTTTTCTTGTCATCTACAATACTTTCATCGGAACCGGGCTGTGGCTTGCCGAAACCAGCATTGCCACCGTTAGCTGGGTGAGCGCGGGCATGCCGCACTGGTTCTACATGGTAGTAGGCGTGCTGGCGCTATTGCTGACGTGTCTATACGCGGTTCAGTATGTGAAGCCCAAAAATCGCGGCCATATCTGGCGCCTGCTGCTTCTGCTGCTGCTAATTGCGGGGGCAGTGGCAGGCGTAACGCTGTCCGTCTATCTTACTTGGGACGAAGTGGGGCGGAATTCGGCCTGGGGCATGCTGGGGCGCTATTTCACGCCGCTCCTGGTCTGTCTTACCCCAGGGGCGGCCTTCGTAAGTCAAGGCCGAGGGGGACAGCGCGTCTATCCGCTTCTGGGCCGCGTGCTGCTGTATTTGTTTCTGCCTTTTTCGGGCACTTGTTATCTAGGCATTTTATTTTTGCGCTTCTGGTGGCCCGTGTGAGGGGAACGGGGAAACGGTCTTTGGGGGATTAGATAATGTCTGACGCAAACACCGTCGTTTTGATCCCTTGCTAAAATGAAGATGTTGCTGTCGACCGCGTGGTTTGGAATTTTGTCGCCGTTCTGCCGCAGGCAAAGAACTGTGTCTACGAGAGTTACTCCAAAGAAAGGCTGCATGGACGAGATTGAGGTGGCGCCGTTCTGCATGGCGCTGTGGTTGGTGTTGAGATCTTACGAGCGGATATCGTGGAAATCGAGCTTAGCATCATTATGCCTTGTCTCAACGAGGCGGAGACCCTGGCCCGTTGCATAGGCAAGGCGCAAGCCTTTCTAACGCGTTGCAGTGTCGCCAGAGAGATTGTGATTGGCGACAATGGCTCCACGGATGGCTCGCAGGAGATTGCCCGCAACCTAGGCGCTCGGGTAGTGGATGTGGCATTGCGCGGCTATGGCGCTGCCATTTTGGGCGCTGTGCAGGCAGCGCACGGGCGCTATTGTGTGATTGGCGACTCCGATGACAGTTACGACTTTTCGGCGCTAGAACCGTTTGTAGCGGCGTTGCGAGACGGTGCTGATTTGGTAGTTGGCAACCGGTTTCAGGGCGGCATCCGCCCGGGAGCGATGCCCTGGAAGAATCGTTATATCGGCAATCCAGTGCTGTCTGGGCTAGGACGGTTTCTGTTTAAGACGCGGGTCAAAGACTTCCACTGCGGACTGCGTGGTTTTTCCCGTTCGGCGTTTGAGTGCATGGAGCTGTGCACCACGGGCATGGAGTTTGCGTCGGAGATGGTGGTCAAGGCCGCAGTGCTGGGCTTACGAATCGAGGAGGCGCCAACGGCGTTGGATAAGGATGGGCGCTCTCGCTTGCCGCATCTGCGGCCTTGCGTGACGGTTGGCGACATCTGAGGTTCATGTTGTTGTTTTGGCCCAACTGGCTGTTCCTTTATCCCGGCTTGTTCCTCATGCTCGCTGGGTTGGTCGTGGGTGGCGGACTGGCGTTGGAATCGCGCGAAGTGTTAGGCATACGGTTCAATCTAGGCACGATGTTATATTGCATGACCGCGGTAGAGGTTGGGTTCCAAGCAACGTTGTTTGCCATTTTGTCACGCGCGTGGGCGGTCCAAGAGGGGTTGATGCCGCAATCGTTGCGCATGCGCCGAATCGAGCGTTATATGACGTTGGAAAATGGGATTCTGCCCGGTTTATTACTGCTAGGCACCGGGCTGGGGCTAGGTACGTGGGCGATATCAATCTGGCTTAAAGCACGGTTTGGCAACCTCAACGTTGAGCGCATTTCCCGTATAATCATGGGCTCCTCGCTTACTTTGTCGCTCGGCAGTGAGGTGCTGCCACCGAGCTTCCTGCTGAGTACGCTAAGGCTGAATATTCACCTGCTTAGGGCATGATATCGAGGGCTAAGCCCGGGTCTGGATTCTCGTGCGGATCGCGGCCAGTGCCGAATTGGCCTGGGCCGCGCTCGGAGCACCCGCCTGTGCCATAGCCTTGTTGCCTCCGCCGCCCTGGCCACCAGCTGCCGCAGCTGCCGCGCGCACCAAGTCGACCGCACTTTGCGGCTGGTCTTCGGAAACAGCCACCACGATGGCGGTTTTTTGCTCGGCGGTGGAAACGAGTGCCACAATGCCCGAGCCCAGCCCCCTGAGCAGGTCCGTGGCAATGGGGCGAAGTTCCTTGGCCGCCACATCGCCCACATTGCGGAGGATGGCTCGGATGCCACTGATATCCTCAAATTGCGTCGCGGTTGCCATCACTAGCCGCTTCTGAAGCTCCGCCACTTGGCGCTCCAGCCGCTTTTTGTCCTCCTGAAGCTGGGTGATGCGCCCCGGTAATTCAGCGGCTGGGGCCTTGATGGCGGCGGAGGCTTCGGCTAGCAGGCGGGCCTCGGTCTCCACATCGGCCAATGCGGCCTCGCCGGCCACGGCCTCGATCCGCCGGATGCCGGCTGACACAGCGCCTTCGGAAATAATGCGGAACAGCCCGATATCGCCGGTGCGGGCCACATGCGTGCCGCCGCATAGCTCAATGGACCAGGCGGATTTGTCATCTGATCCGCGTCCCATGGAAACCACCCGCACTTCATCGCCGTATTTTTCACCGAACAGCGCCATGGCGCCCAGCTTTACAGCTTCCTCCGGCGTCATCAGGCGAGTGGTAACCTCGGTATTTTCGCGGATATGCGCGTTCACATCACGCTCCACCGCTTCTAGCTCCTCAGGTGTGACCGGGCGGGGGTGGGAGATGTCGAACCGTAGCCGGTCCGGTGCGTTTAATGAGCCTTTCTGAGTTACATGCGCACCCAAGGCGCGGCGCAACGCCTCGTGTAGCAGATGCGTCGCGGAGTGATGGGCGCGGATCCTGGCCCGGCGTTCATTATCTACTTCAGCCACAATCGCTTGGCCAACGCGCGCCGTGCCTGCCTCCACAACGCCTACATGTACGAACAGGCTGCCTAGTTTCTTTTGGGTGTCGGTTATGCAGATGCGCAGATTGTCTGGCCCGGTGATGACACCCGCATCACCCACCTGGCCGCCGCTTTCGGCGTAGAAAGGAGTCTGGTTGAGGATGAGGAACACGGTCTGCTGGGGTAGGGCTTCGTGTACGGGCTCGCCACTCACTACCAGGGCAGTGATGGCGCCCTCCGCGGACTCGGTAGAATAACCCAGGAATTCGGTCGCGCCTAATTTCTCGTTCAGCTCAAACCAGACCGTTTCGGTCGCTGCCTCACCGGAACCGACCCAGGCGGCACGAGCACGGTCTTTCTGCTCGGCCATGGCTTCGTTGAAGCCAGGCACGTCCACGCTCTTGCCCTCTTCGCGCAGCGCGTCTTGTGTTAAGTCGAGTGGAAAGCCGTAAGTGTCGTAGAGCTTGAAGGCCACGGCGCCAGGTAGTGCGCCGCCGGAGGCGATGTTGGCAGATTCGTCCCGCAATAGGGTGATGCCGCGGTCCAGCATGGCGCGGAAGCGGTTTTCCTCAAGCTGCAACGTCTCGGTAATCAACGCTTCGGCTTGGTTCAATTCCGGAAATGCTTGGCCCATCTGACGGGTAAGGGCGGGAACCAGCCGATACATCAACGGCTCCTTGGTACCCATCATGTGGGCATGGCGCATCGCACGGCGCATGATGCGACGCAGAACATAGCCGCGGCCTTCGTTGGAGGGCAGTACTCCATCGGCCATTAGGAAGGAAGCCGCGCGCAAATGGTCCGCCACCACACGGTGGCTGATCTTGAATTTGCCGTCCGGATCCTGGCCGGTTTCCTCAGCCGACGCCAAGATCAGCGCGCGTAGTGTATCCGTGTCGTAATTATCGTGCTTGCCCTGTAGGATGGCGGCAAAACGCTCTAGCCCCATGCCGGTGTCGATGGAGGGGCGGGGTAAGTCGGTGCGGCCGTCTGCATTCTCTTCATACTGCATGAAGACGAGGTTCCAGATTTCGATGAAACGGTCGCCACCTTCCTCTGGGGAGCCGGGCGGGCCGCCGACGATGGCGTCGCCGTGATCATAGAAGATCTCTGAGCAGGGGCCACAAGGGCCGGTATCGCCCATGCGCCAGAAATTATCGTCGGTGGCGATGCGGATAATTTTCTCATCTGCCAGCCCGGCGATTTTTTTCCAAAGGTTCGCTGCATCCTCGTCCGTGTGATAGACGGTGACCAGCAACCTTTCCCTCGGCAGGACGAAGTCCTTGGTTAGCAGCGTCCAGGCATGCAGGATTGCTTGTTCCTTGAAGTAATCGCCAAAGGAGAAGTTCCCCAGCATTTCAAAGAAAGTATGATGGCGGGCGGTGTAGCCCACATTATCCAGGTCGTTATGCTTGCCGCCGGCGCGCACGCATTTCTGCGACGAGGTGGCGCGAGTATAGGGGCGCTTCTCTTGGCCGGTAAAGACGTTCTTGAACGGTACCATGCCCGCCGCGGTGAACATCAATGTGGGATCATTCCGGGGCACCAAGGGTGCAGAAGGCACGATCTGATGGCCGTTGCGGCCGAAATAATTCAGGAAAGTGGCGCGGATGTCGTTGCTGGTGACCATGGCGCTGGATTACAGGGCGGATTGACTTTCGCCAAGTCCGCCCCCGATAAGGTTCAGCGTTTAATCTTCCTCACCATCTACCCCGCCATCTGCGGCCATCAATGCATCTCCTAGCGCCGAGGATTGATCGCGGATCTTCTTCTCGATCGCATCCGCGACTTGCGGATTGTCCCGCAAGAACTGCTTGGCATTTTCACGGCCCTGGCCGATGCGTTGACTATCGTAAGAGAACCAGGCGCCGGATTTCTCCACCACCCCGGCCTTCACGCCGAGGTCGATTAGCTCGCCGGATTTAGAGATGCCTTCACCGAACATGATGTCGAATTCAACTTGGCGGAAGGGCGGCGCCAGCTTATTCTTCACCACCTTCACCCGCACGTGATTGCCGGTGACTTCTTCGCGTTCCTTTATGGAGCCGGTGCGACGAATTTCCATTCGAATGGAGGAGTAGAATTTCAGAGCGTTGCCCCCGGTGGTGGTTTCCGGGTTGCCGAACATTACGCCGATCTTCAAACGGATCTGGTTGAGGAAGATCAGCATGGTGTTAGAGCGTGCCACCGAGCCTGTGATCTTACGCAAAGCTTGGCTCATTAACCTTGCATGTAGGCCAACATGGGAATCGCCCATCTCGCCTTCTAACTCTGCACGTGGCACCAGAGCGGCCACGCTATCGATCACCAGCACGTCGATAGAGCCGGAGCGCACCAGGGTATCCGCGATTTCCAGCCCCTGCTCGCCGGTATCCGGCTGGGAGATCAACAGATTATCAACATCGACACCTAGCTTGCGGGCATAAACTGGATCCAGTGCGTGTTCGGCATCAATGAAGGCGCAGACGCCGCCGCGCTTCTGTGCCTCAGCCACGGCGTGCAAGGCCAATGTGGTTTTGCCGGAGGATTCTGGGCCATAAACCTCCACCACGCGCCCGCGGGGCAGGCCGCCAATGCCCAGCGCCAAGTCCAGCCCAAGAGAGCCGGAGGGGATAACCTCGATTGCTTCGGTGCCGCCCTTAGCACCCATGCGCATAATCGAGCCTTTGCCGAACGCGCGCTCGATCTGCGCCATCGCAGCGTCCAGCGCCTTGTTTTTCTCTAGGTCAGGTTTTGCCATAGGTGTCACTGTTGCCATGAAAGGTGCCTCCTGAGCGTCCAACATCGACTCGATCTGTGTCAAACGCGGTCTTTTACTTGCGGTGGATGCAGCCATAGCGTGTTTTCCTGACCTTGCCGGAGTGATTCGTTAGGATAATCCTGGCACAAGAAGAACAAATTAGCAACATTTCAGTTAATAAATTGTTCCCTATTTGTTCTATTTTGAGCGCAGTGAGGGAATTCGTTAGTGCATTCGTGGACCTTATTCGTATCCCTGCAGGCAAGTTTTCCTTTAGAGCGTAAAAAAGTTCATCAAAGCATAAGCGGGCGTGTCCAGCGCGAAGCCGGAGGTTCAAGAAAAGAGCGTTTGAATGCCCGTTTTATTCTTCAAAGGCTGCCGCCGCGCCTCCCGATGGATGCACCTAGCCTCAACCGCAATGCATTTAGCTTGATGAAGCCTGCCGCATCCTGCTGGTTATAGGCACCCTGGTCATCCTCGAACGTCACCATGCGCGTGTTGTACAGCGAGTTCGGGCTCTCGCGTCCGGTGACGATCACATTACCCTTATAGAGTTTCAGCTGTACCGTGCCCATGACGGAGGCTTGGGAAGCGTCTATGGCAGCTTGCAGCATTCGGCGCTCAGGTGAGAACCAGAAGCCGTTGTAGATCAGCTCCGCATAGCGCGGCATGAGTGAATCTTTAAGATGCCCGGCCTCGCGGTCCAGAGTGATGCTCTCAATGCCGCGATGCGCCGCCAGCAGAATGGTGCCGCCGGGAGTTTCGTACACGCCGCGGGACTTCATGCCAACGAAACGGTTTTCCACAAGGTCCAGCCGGCCAATTCCGTTAGCCTTGCCGTACTCGTTTAAGCGGGTGAGGATCGTGGCGGGGGAAAGCCTCTCGCCATTGAGCCCGACAGCATCGCCTTCTCGAAACTCGATGCTGATCTCGGTCACCTTGTCCGGCGCCGCTTCCGGCGAGAGGGTACGTTGATAGACGATTTCATCCGGCATGATGGCCGGATCCTCCAGCAGTTTCCCCTCAGAAGAGGAGTGTAGCAGGTTCGCGTCTACTGAGAACGGAGCCTCACCGCGCTTGTCCCGGGAGACGGGGATTTGGTTCGCTTCGGCATATTCCAACAGCTTGGTACGGCTGGTTAGGTTCCATTCGCGCCAGGGGGCGATGACGCGGATATTCGGGTTCAGGGCATAATAGCCGAGCTCGAAGCGCACCTGGTCGTTTCCCTTACCTGTGGCGCCATGGGCCACGGCGTCCGCACCCACCATCTCGGCGATTTCAATCTGGCGCTGAGCGATCAGCGGACGGGCGATGGATGTGCCGAGTAAGTATTGCCCTTCATACAGCGCATTGGCCCGGAACATCGGGAACACGAAATTCTTAACGAAAGTCTCGCGCAGATCTTCGATGAAGATTTCTTTGATGCCAAACATTTCGGCCTTCTTGCGGGCGGGCTCCAGTTCCTCGCCCTGGCCAAGATCGGCCGTGAAGGTCACTACCTCACAATGATAGGTGTTCTGCAGCCAGCGGAGAATAACGGACGTGTCCAGCCCGCCGGAATAAGCCAGGACAACCTTTTTGACTTTCTGTTCCATGCTCGCGGCTTATTACGCGGCGCGGCCAATGCCAAGGCTTGCCCAGCTTTTTCCTAGTGCTTGCCAGAATAATTTTAGCCCCGTGACCTGCTGCGTTACGTAGGAACCAGTGACCAGGGCTTCGGGCGCACGAGCATCGCCGGTGGGGAGATATTTGTCCTGGAAATCGGCGGTGCGGAAGAGGACGTCCCACACCGGAAATACCGAGGCATAGTTGCAGCTATTTCGCCCCGCGGCGCGAAGGCCGTGGTGAAAGCGGTGGAAGCGAGGCGAGACAATTAGCCATTCCAACGGTCCGAAAGATAGGCGGATATTAGCGTGGCTCAGGCTTTCGATGAACTTTAGCCCCAGCACCAACAGCGGAAATTGCACTGGCGGGATGTTGATAATGAGCCCAATGACGAAGAACCACAGGAAGCTGATGATATCGTCGATCAGATGGTTCCGGTCATCTGACCAGAAGCTCATTTGTCTTTGCGCGTGGTGTAGGGCATGCAGTGCATACCACCAGCGAAAGGAATGCGAGAGCCGGTGGCGCCAGTATTCCGCGAAATCCAGGATCAGCGCATAGATAAGGAAGGTGAGCAGCGGGCGGCCGAGCAAGAAGGGGATCAGGCTTTCTAGCGTAGGGGGAATAAAGCCGCGCTCCACAAGGAAGCCGGTTGTCCAGGTCTGCACATGGTAGAATAATACGAAGGTAATGACGGGCACTACGCCAACACGGTTAAGCAACGTATAGAATACGTCCACCAGCACCGCCTTTCTGTCTGGCCAGCGCTCAACTGGGTACCAATATTCCAAAGGCACACACACCGCATAGGTGAGCAACACCGCGAATAGTCCATAGACGCAGATCAGGCACCAGTCGAAGGCCAAATCACCCCATGCCATCCAGTGGAAATGAAACAGCACTGGCAGCACCAGATACTGCTCCATATAACCGGCGATATTGGAGAAGATGCGGTCCAGACTCATGCGGGCGCCTGCTTCGAAGGAAGCCGGGCCAAATGTCCGGCAAGCCTGCCTATACACCAATCTGACATGGCTGGCGAGATTAGTCGGAGGGGCTGCTGCCGGCTTGGTTGGCCTCGCAACGGGAAGGCACGAACAAGGTCAGAAACAGCAGTAACAGGGTCGAAAGCAGGGTTGGTGTTCTGGCCACGCGCGAACTGATGCTGGGCGGAGGCGGTACCGCATTCGCCGTGCCAGAAGGCGGCAGCTCGGGCCGTGCCCGCAGCGAGTTCAGCTGGCTCAATTGGCAGCAATGCCAGCAAGTTTGGCGGTGCTTTGTCCCCCCCCCCCAGCGCCTGCGCTGGAAAATTCTACGCCATGGCGGCAAAGCTTGGGCTAAGGCACTGTAGCAGTCTTCAGCCGTACGGCGCTGCAGTCGTTGCCCTAGAAAGTAGTTCTTAAAGCCGTTCAATCTCTCAAAACCAGTGAAACAAGTAAGTTGCGCCGACAACAAAGCCACAGGCTGGGAGCGTCCACGGTGACGGCCAGCAGTGGCCAAGTCAGCTGGTCTTCGGCTACGCGTTGACGGCGGGCGTGATGCACCACAGGTCGTTTGATGACTTTCAGGTAGGCACCTGGCCGACACAGTCGGGGCGGCAGAGTACGCAATAACCATGCGCTAAGCCGGTGCGGCTGTGTGCCTCAGATGCGCTCGGCTGTGATCAGCCCTTTTTGGCGCAAGAGTGTGTTCAGAAAAATTCCGTGCGGTGAGCGTCCTACTGGGATGGTGCTGTAAGCCCCGGTATCAGGGTTTAATACCGCCACTGATTCCGCAAAACGCAGGCATATCCAGATCTGCCCATCGGGGTCGATGCTGATATCATCGGGGCCGCCAGGGATGGGGTAGGTACGAAGAATCTCAAAGGTTTTTGGGTCAAGCGCGGTCAGGCCGGTTTGGCCTGGTCCGCGATTGGAGACATATAGGACATTCCGGCGGGTATCGATGAAGATGTTATGCGCGCCGTCGCCGGTCACCACTTGGCGGGTGATAGCGCCGCTCAGCGGGTCTACCTCCACGAAGCCGCGCTCCCCCATGAGGCAGACCAGCACTTTGCCGTTAAGCCATAACACACCCGCCGGGGTGTCTCCGACGAGTATGCTCCAGCGCTTCGTGAGCGTGGTCAGATCCAGCGAGACCAGCGTGTTGGAGTTTTGCATTGAATGGAAAGACCAACGCGAGTCGGGCGAGAAATCTAGATGGCTTGGCCATCGCCCTGTAGAGAGGCGCTTTACCAAGACGAGGCTCCTAGCATCGTAGATGTCCACGAAATTCAGCCGCAGTGCATTTACTACGAGATACCTGTTGTCTGGCGTGAAACCGAGTTGATACGGGTCCGCCATGCGCCGGTGGCCCAGTGGCGCGCCGGTAACGGGGTCGAAGAAAAACAGGGCATTGCCCCCCGCATCGCAGATTAAAAGCCGGGAGCGGTCCTGCGTCAGCGCCCAATGGCTTGGTTCGCGATAGGTGGGCGCCGCGCGGATGACTTGCCGTGTTAGCACGTTGATGATGCTGACGGAACCTTCCGCCGAGTTCAGAACAAACGCGAGCGGAATGCCGGCCCCCCAAGCGGGAGGAGCGACGAGGCTGATGGGCAGGCTGAGCGCGGTACGGCGTGTGAGCATGTCGCCGCTCTAGACCTGTTTTGGGCACTTGCGAAGATGGCTCTTGCCAAAGGAGAGGATGCTGACCCAGTGGCGACGACGGGGGTATTATCTGCGACGAACGGCAAAGAAAATGCAACAAAAACAATCCGTATGAGGTAGTGTTTGTGTGGGTCGCAGAGGACGAGAACCATGCAAAGCCCACAAGGCCGCCAGCGTAATCAGCAATCCTAACGCCAGAAAGCCGCCTCCGGCGCCGTCGCTCAGATATTCATCATGAACCGCATTGGTGGCAAGAAGTTGGGTGACATGGCTGCTTAGTGGGATGACGATTTTGAGGACTCCCATGTGCCCTGTCAGGTTGACGTGTTAGATAGCCAAAATGAGACAAGACGTTCAGCCGGTGGCAGACGTCGTTGGCTTGCCAAGCTTGGCAAATTTACGGCGTTTAGAAAGCCAAATACGAGCAACACTAGCCGTGCAAGCTAACGTCGGCGGCCAGCATGCCTCCCGCTAAGCAGGACGATCAAAAATTGGCCCTTGCTGGGTTGGTCATGGTTTTGCGGGTCGTACTCACCAGGTCCAGCGCCGCAGCATAGATGCCAGTAAACGCGAAGTCTCCCAGAAACGGCGTCTTTCCGAATCTTCGCGGCCAACACCGTAAACCCAAAGGCTTTCGGAAACCTGGCAGTGGCTTCGAGGTGCCTATGGTGAAGCTTAGCCGTTCATCAGATGTTGTCGCAATTGCCAGCACCCAAACAGCTAGTTTTGCCTATGACTTTGCTATTATCATACGGGCCGTTAACAACGCCAAAATTAAAGCCAGGGCGTGCAGCTTGGTGCTCTAAAAGAACTGTTCTGTGTCAGCCTGCTTGAGATTTTCATGCAATGGCCCGACAATACTGCCATGATCTTGAATGTTTTGGATGCAGGGGAAGGCCCTCCGCTGGTACTACTGCATGGGCTCTTCGGTGCCGCTCGCAATCTTGGTGTTCTCTCACGTGGCTTATCCTCGCACTTTCGTGTGCTTGCGTTGGACCTGCGTAACCACGGACAAAGTCCCCGTGGCGAACTCATGGACTATGCCATCATGGCGCGGGACGTCGCGGAAACACTGGCGCATTTGAGCATTTTTCGAGCCAGATTCTGCGGCCATTCCATGGGTGGCAAGACAGCGATGACCCTAGCGCTCACCGAGCCTAGCCTAGTTGAACGGCTTGCGGTGATGGATATTGCCCCGGTGACGTACCAGCACGACCATTCGGACCTGATCGCGGCCATGCGCGCTGTGCCGCTTTCGGCTTCGCTCACTCGTGGCGAGGCCGACAAAGTGATGGCCGCAACCGTGAAGGAGGCGCCGGTTCGTGCCTTTCTACTGAATAATCTGGTGCTAGGCGAAGCGCCGTACTGGCGCCTGGGGCTCGATCAAATCGATGCTAACATCACCAATCTATTCCGCTGGGATGATCCACCGGGGGCAGAGCCCTATCAGGGGCCAGCGCTGTTCCTTTGTGGGGAAAGATCTAACTATGTTACGTCCGCCGCCGTGCCGGCCATTCTAAAACGCTTCCCGAATGCGCGAATTAAGCATGTGGCGGGTACGTCGCATTGGCTGCATGCCGAGAAGCCGGATCAGGTGGTTGGCGGTTTGCGGGATTTTTTCGTCTGATGAGCCAGTTCGATGTGATTGTGATCGGTGCTGGGATGGTCGGCGCCTCAATCTCCGCCCGTCTTATCCCCACACACCGTGTGGCCCTGTTGGAGGCCGAGGAGCAGGCGGGGTTCCACACCACTGGCCGTTCTGCCGCTATCTGGATCCGCAATTATGGTCCGCCGGATGTGCGCGTGCTCACCGGCCTCTCCCGTGAATTCTATAAAAACCCACCGGATGATATTGGCACGGACCATTTGGCGGTGGATCGGGCGATTCTCTACCTCGCTCCTGCCGACCAGGGGCGGCAGCTTGATGAGCTCATCGCGCAGAATCTTGGTATTGAGGAGATCTCTCTCGCTAGGGCCAAGATGCTTTGCCCTGCCATCATTGACGGCTATGCCACACGCGCCGGGTTGGAAGCGGACGGGTTCGACATGGATGTAGCGGGGCTGCACCAATATTTTCTACGCAAGCTGCGCCAGGGCGGCGGGCAGGTAATGTTGCGCAATCGCGCCGGACGCATAGAGCGCAAGAATCGCGCGTGGGCGGTGGAGACCTCCGGTGGGCTTACTATTACCGCGCCCATCGTGGTGAATGCTGCCGGCGCCTGGGGCGACGAGGTAGCGAAGATAGCGGGCTTAGCGCCCATTGGCTTGGTGCCCTGCCGTCGTACCGCCGCCATCATCGACCCGGCGCCCTATGAGGTGGAACATTGGCCTCTTGTGCAATCTGCCGCGCACGACTGGTATATACGGGCCGAGGCTCGTACGCGGCTGATGGTCACCCCTTGCGACGAGACACCGGATGTACCGCACGACGTCCAGCCGGATGAGTTGGACATCGCCATAGGTATCGACCGCATGCAACGGGCGTTGAAGATCGAGGTGAAGCGCGTCGAGCACAGCTGGGCAGGCTTGCGCACATTCTCGCCGGACAGATCCTTGGCGTTTGGGTACGACAATGCAGTAGAAGGGTTTTTTTGGGCGGTGGGCCAGGGTGGCTATGGCATCCAGACGGCACCCGCCGCTTCCGCCCTAATTGCTGCCTTGGTGAAGCACGAGGATCCGGGGGAGGGGGCAAGCATCATCCGCGATATTGACCCGATGCGGTTCCGCTAACAGCCAGTCCGGTTGCTCCGCAGGAGCTTCACCCCGTCGCGCAGCAGCGTGCGGGGTGACTGAGTGAGCCGCCATTTCTGCTTGGCCATGAATAGCTCGTAGGCCGAGTAGCCAAGCAGCGACATAGTGTCTGCAACGCCTGGAAGATTCAGTGCCGCGCCAGCCTCGGCGTCGGGAATCGACTGCATCCAGGCGGTGTCTCGCCAAGTGCCGCCGCGCTTCTGTCTGGCTTGCTTTTCCTCGATCTCCATGACGCCGAGCGGGCGTTTGTTCTGCGCCTCCCGCGCTTCGTACCGTTGGGTATTGAAGTCGCGGTAGCGCACGAACGCGCCCACGTTGCCGCCCAAAGCATGCACTGGAAATTGGAAATACTGTTCCACGTCCACCATGCCGTCGAGCCCCATGAACTCCAGAAGCCGGGCGTAAAATCCTTGGGGATTACTCGTTAGGTCCGCATGGCGCATCGAGATGAAGGGAATCTGTCGCGTGATCAAGCTGCGTAGCGTATGGTTATAGATGTTGCGCCAGATCTCCACGCCCTGCCAGACCGGCGCACCCGTGGCGTCACGGTGGCTTTTGGCAAATGCCAGCGGATTTCGCGACAAAAGGATTGCGCCCGCGTTCCGCAATCCGTGATCGTGCAGATATGCCAGCCAGTCTACATTTTTGGAACCATCCAGAGCTACCTCCTTGCCGCCGCGCGCCATTAGCGTGCGGTAGAGCGAAACGGCTTCCTGTGGTGTTGCCGGGGGAGGAGGCAAATCGTCCCAGACAGGGCAATGCGCCTTGTCGTCCAGCCCGCATAGTCCGCAGCTATTCAGTAGATACGTCTCGTCCGCGCCATGATAGCGTCTGAACAAAGACAATCGATCCACCTCTCCGGCATGAAAAACCTGAGAGTGGCTATTCAATGTGTTTCCGATGATCGTCGAGCCGCAAAAAGATGACCCAACGATGAAAATGCTTCGCAACCCCCGGCCTTCCTGTCTATGTTAAGCTACCACTGTATCCATATTTATGCATTTTCGGGCGTGGAAGTAGCGTTCTATCAATAAATATTGCCGGTTAAGGTAAAGTTCGCTGGCATGCTATCTGTCGCGCCCGACATAAGACACAGCATAATTACGGGGGGCTGAGTGAGAGTTCTGCTGATTGAGGACGATAAAAATGTCGCCGGCTTCATCATCAAGGGGCTGCGCGAAGCGGGCCATAACGCAATCTATGCTAACAGCGCTGCCGCCGGTCGAGAGCGCGCAGTCGCGGAGCAGTTCGACGTTATCATTTTGGATCGGGTGTTGCCGGAGAACGAGGATGGCCTCAATCTACTCCCCGGGTTACGTGCTAGCGGTGTGGATGCGCCGGTGCTGATTCTCTCTGGGTTGGGCGAGGCCGCTGCCAAGGTTGCGGGTTTGCAGGCGGGAGGAGACGACTACCTCGCGAAGCCTTTCGCATTTTCAGAGTTGCTCGCACGTGTGGAGGGGTTGGCCCGGCGCGGAAGCATCAACAAACCGATTTGAGTCAAGGCACCGGCATATCCAGATTTCAGCGGAACGCGCCAATTTTATTCTGCCACCTGTTTGCCCAGCGAAGCAGGGCAAACGATGCCCTCTTCCTCTATATCACCTCTTCCAGGTCAAGTGCGTAACCCGCTGCGCGAACCGTACGGACAACATCAATTTCACCAGGACCGTTGATGGCCTTGCGTAGTCGGCGGATATGCACATCCACTGTGCGCGGCTCCACATGAATGTCCCGGCCCCAAACAGCGTTCAGCACATCCTCCCGCGAGAACACGCGTTTGGGATGACGTAGGAAAAATTCCAGAAGCCGAAATTCTGTCGGCCCCAGATGGAGTGTGCGGCCGTTGCGCAGCACCCGGTGGGAGGCTGGATCTAGTGAGATATCATGAAAGGCGAGCTTGTTTTTTTGCGGCACCGAGCCGGCGCGGCGCAGGAGAGCGCGAATACGTGCGATTAGTGCCTCGGTCGAGAAGGGCTTGGTGATGTAGTCATCCGCCCCGGTATCCAGCCCGCGCACGGCATCCTGTTCCTCGGCCCTAGCGGTGAGCATGATGATGGGCAAGGTGCGGGTGGCTGGGCGACGGCGAAGCTGACGGCAAAGTTCGATGCCGGACATGGTCGGCAGCATCCAGTCGAGCAATAACAGATCCGGCGGTGCTTCGGTGATACGGGTCAGTGCCTCGCCGCCATCGCCCGCATCTTCCACCCGGAAACCCTGCTTTTCAAGATTATAGCGCAGCAGCGTGACCAGTGGCGCTTCATCTTCGACGATGAGTACATATGGTTTATTCGCTTCGGACATGCTCAATCGGACGAGGCCGCCATGTAGGTTGAAGTGATGTCGCCCTTGGGGCGGTAATCTGGGAGATTCTGCCCGGTAACGGCATAATAAGTTAGTTCGGCGATGTTGGTAGTGTGGTCACCGATGCGTTCTAGGTTCTTGGCGATGAACATTAGATGCGTGCAGGCCGAGATGTTGCGCGCATCCTCCATCATGTAGGTAATTAGCTCACGAAAAATTGTGTTGTAGAGATCGTCTACCATCTGGTCGGCCCGCCAGACCATGATTGCCTTCTGCGGGTCGGCCTCGCCCACAATGTCGATGCTGGCCTTCAAATTCTGTTGCACGAGCATGGCCATTTGTCCCAGCCCTGCTAGCGGGAAATTGCTCGCTACCTGGTTGATAACAATGCTGCGCTTAGCAATGTTCGAGGCATAATCGCCGATCCGCTCGAGGTCGGTCACAACCTTTAGCGCCTGGATCGCTTGACGCAGATCATCCGCCACAGGCTGGCGCAGCGCCAGCAGTCGCACGGTGAACTGCTCGACATTATGCTGCTCGGCATTGATCCGGGCGTCGCCCTCGATGACGCGGGTGGCGATGTCCGGGTCGTGGGTAAGCAGCGCTTGGGCGGCATCAGCCACCGCGCGCTCCACTAGCCCGCCCATATTGGCGATCATGTCCCGAAGCTTCTTAAGATCCGCCTCAAAGCTAGTAACGATATGTTTCGGTTCGTCTGGCATGGCTGTTGGTCTTTCGTTAGCCGAACCGGCCGGTGATATATTCCTGGGTTTTGCGTTCACGTGGGGCGGTAAAAATCTGGCTGGAGGGCCCAGCCTCCACCAGCTCGCCCAGGTAGAAAAATGCCACCTGGTCGGCGCAGCGCCCGGCCTGTTGCATATTGTGGGTCACGATAACGATGCAGAAATCTTGCTTTAACTCGTCGACCAGCTCCTCGATTTTCAATGTGCTGATCGGATCGAGCGCTGAGGTTGGCTCATCTAGTAGCAAGACATCCGGTCGTACGGCGATGGAGCGCGCGATGCAAAGCCGCTGCTGCTGTCCGCCGGAAAGCCCAAGGGCGGAAGCATGTAGCCGGTCCTTCACCTCGCCCCACAATGCCGCGCGGGTCAGCGCCCATTCCACGCGTTCATGCGCCTCGGCCTTTGAGAGCTTTTCGTGCAGGCGTACGCCGAACATAACGTTTTCATAAATGGATTTGGGGAATGGGGTGGGTTTCTGGAACACCATGCCCACGCGTCGGCGCAGCTTGTTCAAATCTAGGTTTGGGGCAATCAAATTATCCGCACCCATCATCACCTCGCCCTCGGCGCGTTGGCCTGGGTAGAGGTCATACATGCGGTTCATAACCCGCAGCAGCGTTGATTTGCCACAGCCCGAAGGGCCGATCATCGCCGTGGTCTGGCGGTCTGGAAAGTTGATCGAGATATTCTTCAGCGCGTGTGTTTCGCCGTAGTAGAAGTTCAGATTCCGGACAGAAACACGGGGTTCGGCCAAAGGGGCTATTTGCAAGGCGGCGGGCACGACGGCTTCCGGGGGCATATTGTGACTCGCGACTTCCATATGCGTCTCCATAGGCGTGTTCTGTGACATTAAGATGACATTAATGTGAAGCTTCGGTTACGCTATGTGTGCATGTGCGGGCGTGCCGGCATAAAAGTAATGCCGCCTTCGTGAAGGAAGGCGGCATGTTTGTCACGCAAAAACAGAAAGCGGCCAGATCAACTTTTTGCCACTTTCGGCGGCAGCGCTAGTGCGATGGAGAGCTCCTTCAGCCGGTTTGCCGGCACCGGGGCGGGCGCGCCCATCATCAAATCCTCGCCCTGTTGGTTGAGTGGAAATGCTATCACCTCACGGATACTTGGTTCATCGGCTAGCAGCATTACGATTCGGTCGATGCCTGGCGCGGAGCCGCCATGCGGCGGCGCACCGTAGCGGAAGGCGTTCAGCATTCCGCCAAAGCGAGCCTCCACCTCATCCGCGCCATACCCGGCAATTTCGAACGCTTTAAGCATAATGTCTGGTCGATGGTTGCGGATGGCACCAGATGACAACTCGATGCCATTGCACACGATATCGTACTGGAAGGCTTTGATGGTCAGCGGGTCCTGGTTCTGCAGCGCGTCCATCCCACCCTGGGGCATGGAGAACGGGTTGTGGGAAAACACTACCTGCTTCAGCTCCTCATCATACTCGAACATTGGGAAATCGACGATCCAGCAGAACTTGAACTCGCCTTCCTTGACCAACCCAAGCTCGTTTCCAACTCGTGTGCGCACTGTGCCGGCAAACTTCGCTGCGGCATCCGGCGAGCCAGCGGCGAAGAACACCGCATCGCCAGCACCTAATCCGCAGATCTCGCGGATCTGCTCGGCGCGGTCGGCTGCGAGGTTCCTAGCGATCGGTCCCTGCGGGCCAGCTTCGTTGAAAGTGATGTAACCCAAGCCCCCAGCGCCCTCGGCGCGTGCCCATTCATTTAGCTTGTCAAAGAACGAGCGCGGGTTGCCGCCCGCACCTGGTGCGGGAATGGCGCGCACGATGCCACCACCCTCGACGATCTTGGCGAACAGCCCAAAGGAGGACCCGCGGAAGGCTTCCGTCACGTCCCTGATAATGATCGGGTTGCGTAAATCCGGCTTGTCCGAGCCGTATTTAAGTAGGGCTTCATCATAGGGGATACGGACAAAAGGCGGCTTTCCCACCTCCCGACCATTGGCGAATTCGTCGAACACGCCGTGTAGGATCGGTTCGATTGTGTTGAACACGTCCTCCTGAGTGACGAAGCTCATCTCGAAATCGAGCTGATAGAACTCGCCCGGGCTGCGGTCGGCGCGGGAGGCTTCATCGCGGAAGCAGGGGGCTATCTGGAAGTAGCGGTCGAATCCTGCCACCATGAGCAATTGCTTGAATTGTTGTGGGGCCTGGGGCAGGGCGTAGAATTTGCCGGGATGGTTGCGGGCGGGCACCAGGAAGTCGCGCGCGCCCTCTGGCGACGAGGCAGTGAGGATCGGCGTCTGGAACTCGGTGAATCCGGCCTCGATCATGCGGCGGCGGAAGCTGGAGACAACCCCGGCGCGCAGCATGATGTTCTTGTGCACCTGCTCGCGCCGCAAATCCAGGAAGCGGTATTTCAACCGCAGCTCGTCGGGGTAGTTCTCGTTGCCCGCCACCTGCATCGGAAGTACTTCGGCGGGGCCTTCCAGTACCATCTTGGCCACCCGCAGTTCTACATCGCCGGTTGGCAACTTGGCGTTGGTTGTGCCCTCGGCCCGGGCCACAACCTCGCCCGTGACGGTAATAACCGACTCGACGCGTACCGCTTCAGCCGCCGCGAAGGCGGCCGAACCCGAAGGGAACACGCACTGCGTCAACCCGTAATGATCCCGTAGATCGATGAACAGCAGACCGCCGTGGTCACGCTTGGCATGTACCCAGCCGGAAAGCCGGGCCATTTGGCCGATGTTTGCCGCCCGAAGTGCAGCGCAATGATGGGTACGGTAGGCGTGAAACTGTTCCATGCGCGGGGAAAGAGCCTTTGCCCTGCTTCCTGTCAAGCTGCCTCGGGGCTATGGGAAGAGACATGAACGAAAACGAGATCGAATTCATTGCAACCAGTGAGGCTTTAACCGCCCTTTGCGAGCGTTTGGAAGAGGATGCCTTCGTTACGGTGGACACTGAGTTCATGCGCGAGAAGACATATTATCCCGAGCTTTGTCTGGTGCAGATCGCGGGCGCCCGCGACGTGGCGGTAGTGGATTCGATGGCCCCTGGTATGGACCTCAGTCCCCTCGGCAAACTGCTCGCCAAGCCAGACGTGATAAAAGTGTTCCATGCCTGCCGTCAGGACGTGGAAATCTTCCTGCTTCTGTTCGATGCCGTTCCAACGCCTTTGTTTGATACCCAGGTGGCCGCCATGGTGGCCGGGTTTGGTGACCAGGTCGGGTATGATTCACTGGTGGCAGCGCTTACTGGCGGGCATATCGACAAGGCTCACCGGTTCTCGGACTGGTCGGCACGGCCGCTCTCCAAGTCACAGGTCAACTATGCCGCCGCTGATGTGACGCATCTGCGTGTTGTTTATGAAAAACTGTTGGCCAAGCTGGAGAAGGAAGGGAGGCTGGAATGGGTTGCTGAAGAAATGGCTCTGCTTACCAGGCCCGAAACGTACCGCGTGGATCCAGAGCGCGCTTGGGAACGTTTGAAAATCCGCTCCAACAACCGCCGCCAACTGGGGTTGGCAAAAGCCATCGCCGCTTGGCGAGAGCGCGAGGCCCAGCGCATCAACATTCCGCGCGGGCGGCTGCTGAAGGACGAGCAGATTCCCGAAATCGCCTCTCTGGCGCCGGACAACGCCGAGGCGCTGAGCAAGGCGCGTGGCATTTCCGCCGGGTTTGCTAGTGGTAAATCCGGCGCCTCGCTGCTGGCCGCCATCGCCGAGGCCAAGGCGATGCCCGATTCGGACCTTCCCCGGCCGGAACGCCAGCGCGATGCACCGAAAGCTTCCCCGGCCTTAGTTTCACTTTTGAAAGTGCTGCTGGCAGCGGCGGCTGAAGAGAACAATGTCGCCCCTCGACTTGTGGCGGGTAGCGACGAGATCGAGGCCCTGGCCCTGGACGAAACTGCTCCCAATCCGGTTTTGGAAGGCTGGCGGCGCGAGATGTTCGGCGAGACGGCTCTTCGCCTGATCCGCGGACAGATTGCGCTGTCGACCCAGGGCAAGCGGATCAAGATCATCGAGCTGTGATCACGTTGCGCCCCGCCCGCGCCGACGAAGGGCAGATATTTTATGACGGAACTCTCGAATTGACTAAGCGGGCCACAACATGCAGAACAAATCATGAACCTGTCGCTGCGCGCCTTCAACGAGATGTTCCCCCGACGAGGATGCCGCACGGGCATGGTTTGAGAAGGCACGAT
>JAKAEC010000099.1 GCA_021818425.1 Pseudomonadota bacterium | reverse complement strand
CATCACCAACCAGAAGCAGATCATCTTCGATAATGGCACCAACGGCGCCGGCGACCTGCTTTACTATCGTCTCACCGGTTTCGCGGCTTTCGCCTCGGTCAGCGTGCCGATCGGGTACGGTTCCTCTCTGTAATAAGGGTTTACGATTGGAGGGAAGCCCGCCGTTTCGGCGGGCTTCTTTTTGCGTTTTTTGACTTCAACTTGTCACACTCCCGGGCCGGGACTTGGTGTAACGCGGGGTCAACCGAGGAGAATTGAGCGTGTCTATTAAATATATCGTCTATCTCGCCAACTACTCAGATGGCATTCTCTACTTGATGGCGGTGCTGCTCCTGCTGGCCATTGCCGTCATGCTCGACAGGTTCTGGACCTTACGCCGCACGATCTTACGCGGCCAGTCCGTCATTCGCGCGGCGGCACAATTATCCGTTTTGCGCCAGGGGGAGCTGTCGGCGCTGTCCAAGCAAGCTAAAAATTTACCGGAAGAAGCGCTGCTGGGTACGGCGCTGCAGTATCAGGGCATTGTAGACTCTGAAGTCATGGCCAGCCGCCTTGACGAAGCGGTCATGCTGATCGCCCCTTCGTTGGACCGGCGGCTGTGGGTGCTGGACACTATCATCACTTTGGCGCCACTGATGGGGCTATTCGGCACCATTATCGGCATGTTCCACGCCTTTAACGTTTTGGCACAGCCTGGCCATGCCCCGGCGGAAATCACCGGCGGTGTTGCCGACGCTCTGGTTGCCACCGCCTTCGGCTTGTTTATCGCCATGCTTGGGTTAACCGGCTTCAATGCGCTTTCTAACCAGGTGCGGCTGATCGTGCATCAACTCGAATCGCTGAAGACGATGATTGTCAACCGCACCGATGGCGCGCCTGTTCTCGTTCAGGCACGGGCGGGCGCACCAGCATCCGCCGCTAAATTAGCCACGGCCTGAGCCCCGGACGATGCGCTATTTCGAACGCCGCAAGGCCCGCATTGAGATCATTCCGATGATCGACGTAATGCTGTTCCTGCTAGTATTCTTCATCATTCTCACGATGCGGATGATCCCCGACGCCGGGGTGAGTATGCAGCTTCCCAACGCCTCACAGGCTCAGCAATTGCCGCACCCGAAATTCGTGGTCAACGTGCTGCCAGACGGCACTATTAAGGTAAAGGGTAAGGTGCTGACGCCTGATGGTCTGACGGCCTTGTTTGCGAACGACGGCGCGCCTGACAAGACGGAAGTCACCATCGCTGCCGATAAGACCACGGCTTTCCAGCACTTCATGACGGTTATCAATTCAGCAAAGAAGGCTGGGGTCACAGATATCGGAATCGCTGCCCAGCCGGGTGCGGCTAGTCAGTAACAGGGTACACCATGAATATATCTGAAGGCTGGGCAAATCCAGCATGCGCCAACCGCCAGTTCATGTTGGCGGTTGGCGTTGGGTTATTGCTGGAACTGGCGGTTATTGGGTTGCTGTCTCCGATGTTCCTGGAGCGCCCCCCGGCCAAGGTACAGTCCTCTGTGGTGAAAGTTTCAATCACCCAACCACCCGCTCCTAAACCGCCGCCACCGGCCCCCAAGCCGCCGCCGCCCAAACCCGTTGTGCCGCCCAAGCCCGTGCCGCCGCCTAAACCCGTGCCAACGCCGGTATTGCCCAAGCCGCCGCCAGTGCCACCGCGCCCGGTGCGGCATGTTGTGGAGCACCATGTGCCCCCACCCCCGCGGCCAGCCCCTCCGCGCCCGGTGCAGCCGCCGCCTAAACCCGTGGTGCCCGTGGCACCCGCGTTGCCACCAGCGCCGTCACAGGGGAAGGTGGATGCCTTCCGCACCGCGATGCGTGACGCCGTCCAGAGTGTGGCCAATCAGGTCTACCCCGAAGCGGCGCAGATGGCGCATGAAGTTGGTGCGCCGGAAGTTACGTTCATCTATCAGAACGGCGTTGTAACGGATATCGTGCTCGCGCATTCCAGCGGCTTTCCTCTGCTGGATGAAGCCGCGATGCGGGCCGCCCGCATCGCGCACTACCCTCCGCCGCCGTCAGGCTTTGTCGGCCGCACCTATAAGGTGACCATCGCGGTGATATTCCAGATGGTAGCGACCTCCGACTTCGACAGCGATTAAAAGTGCGCCGGTTTCAGGCTCTCAAGCGCGGGGCCGAAGCCGGCGTGAATCAACGTCAACGGCGCGTGGCGTTGTCCTGCGCCGCCTCGCACAGCGCCCAGGGCGCAACGGAAAGCCGCTGCGCCAGAAATTCGATCACTGCGGCAACACGGGCCGGGCGGTGCCGGCCAGGTGGGGTTACAAGGTTCAAGGAAATTGGCGGCACGCTCCAATCCGGCATCACAACCTCGAGCAATCCAGCCTTAAGATCCTCGCTCACTAGGAACTCCGGCTGTACGGTAAGCCCCAGGCCGGCAAGCAGCATCGGCCGTAGCGCATCCGCATTATTCGCCCTCAGGGCGCCTTGAAATATCGCAATCTCGTCTTCGCCTGATGCGCGCTGGAAGCGCCAGCGGTCGGGATTGGGCGCATAAGTGTAGCTAAGGCAATCATGTTGGGCGAGATCGCGCGGGGTTTGCGGCCTTTGTCTGTGTATAAAATAGCCGGGTGCGCCAACGAGCAGGCGTCTGACCTTGCAGATATGACGGGCGCGCAGGCTGGAATCAGGTAAGGAAGCAATCCGCAAGGCAAGGTCAAAGCCGCCGCCGATCAGATCTACGATCTCATCCGAGAGGTGCAGATCGATGCTGATTTTCGGGTAGGCGGCGAATAGTTCCGGCAGCAGAGGAGCTACGTTGGCGATGCCAAAAGACATCGGTGCCGAGATTCTCACCATCCCGTTGGGACTAACCGCCTGCAGAGTAGCGTCGGCCTCAAGCGTCTCGCCTTCTGCCAGTATCCTTGCCGCGCCGGCTGCTGCGCCGCGCCCAGTTTCGGTCAGCGAAAGACGGCGCGATGTGCGGTTGAACAAGGCCGTGCCAATGCGACATTCCAGCCGAGCAATCGCTTTGGAAACGGTTGGTTTAGAAAGCTTCAGCTCCGCCGCCGCTCGAGCGAAAGACCCGGTTTCGGCAACCTTGGCAAAGACTCCCCAGGCTTCAAGGTCAGGAAAAGACGGCATCAAAATTCAGAAACTTTGTATTTCTATAGTTTCTCTTTCTTTGTGGCAATGCAGGAGCGATGTTGTCAAGACAACAAACGCTTAACCTTTCCCTTAAACAGGAATCCCGCAATGCCAAAAATCCTTGTCCTCTATTATTCAAGCTATGGCCATATCGAGACCATGGCTGAAGCAGTCGCCGCCGGTGCCCGTGCGACTGGCGCCGCAGTTGACATCAAGCGTGTGCCGGAACTGGTGCCCGAAGAGGTGGCACGCGCTAGCCACTTCAAGCTCGACCAGAAGGCGCCGGTCGCGAGTCCCAAGGAGCTTGCTGATTACGATGCGATCATCATCGGCACTGGCACGCGCTATGGGCGCATGACGTCGCAGATGGCTAATTTCCTGGATCAGACCGGCGGCCTCTGGCTGCATGGTAAGCTTATCGGCAAGGTGGGTGCGGCGTTCGTATCAACAGCCAGCCAGCATGGTGGGCAGGAAACCACCTTGCTCAACATCCACACCAATATGCTGCACCTCGGTATGGTCATTGTTGGGCTGCCGTATTCCTTCCAGGGGCAGTTGAAGCTGGACGAGGTGACTGGCGGTGCGCCTTATGGCGCCACGACGCTCGCTGCTGGGGACGGCTCGCGCCAACCCAGCGAGAATGAGCTAGAAGGCGCGCGCTTCCTTGGCCGTCACGTCGCCGAAATCAGTGCTAAGCTCACGGCATGAGTGCGGTGCGCAAATCGGAGATACGCCCATGCCAAACATTCGCCAGGGATGCTTCGCTGATGAAGTAATCCTCCTCGCTCGCTTGCTTCTTCTCGTACTATTCGTCAAATTTGGCTGGAGCAAGCTCACTGATTATTCCGGTACCGTTGGCTACATGGCGCAAACCGGCGTTCCGGTTCCGGAGCTTTCTGCATTGATTGCCATCGTCGTGGAAGTTTTTGTGTCGATTTCAATATTACTTGGGCTGGCCACGCGCCCGCTGGCGGTTCTGATGGCGGTATACACCATCGCAGCGGGCTTTTTCGCGCATCATTACTGGACGATGACTGGTGCTGCCCAATACGAAAACGAGATAAACTTCTATAAGAATTTCAGTATCGCGGGCGGGTTTTTGTTGCTCTACGTTACTGGTGCCGGGAGATATACAGTGGAGGCATTGTTCGGGCGCGGTCGGAGCAAAACGACCGCACCTTCCCCATAAATGC
>JAKAEC010000098.1 GCA_021818425.1 Pseudomonadota bacterium | reverse complement strand
GGATTTGCATCGGCGGCACGCTCAGCGGCCCGAGCATCGGCCCGGGCGTCGCGTAAGCGGAAATACCGCGACGTAGGCGAAAAATCTTCGCGGACATCGCTACCCGCCGGCGCATCATCGCTGACTGGTGCCAGCAAGCTTTCGAGGTCCAAGCCGTCAATAGCCACGCCCAATGCCCTCCCCAGCCGTTTTGATTTCAAAACCTGACGGCTCTGTTGTCACGCTTCGGTCACCATTTTTCGGCTTTGCACCGATACAAACCATCTCGTATTAGCTGGACAATAGCAACAACTCAAGCTAACGAAGCGCATCAAAATTGGCGCGCCGGAAGTAGCGCTCTTGTCTTATTGAGGGTGCGTCCGACGACGGTATTTACTGTTCCGGTAAACATCTTCATCTGACGCGGAACGTTCTAAAAGGGGGAGGAAAGCCTTGGTCACACTTGACCTTAGGTCGTTGGTCGGTCGCCTGGATGAACATTGCCGCCGCGCGTTGGAAGCCGCCGCCGGGCTGACCATGTCCCGCACACATTACAACGTCGAAATTGAGCATTGGCTAGTGAAGCTGGCCGAAGGCACGGATACCGATTTCGCAGCTATCTTCCGGCAATACGACATCGATCATGGCCGTTTCCTGGCCGATTTGAATAAGGCATTGGACAAGCTGAAGACGGGCAATTCTCGCGCCCCTGGCCTAGCGCCGGACGTGGTGGACGCCACCAAGCAGGCTTGGCTGCTGGCCTCCGTCGAGCAGGGTCTCACACGCGTTCGTTCCGGACATGTGCTGTTAGCCCTGCTCTCAGACGAGACGTTAGCTAGGCGCGCGAGGGAAGCCTCCAGCCAATTGCTGAAGATTCAGCCAGATGTGCTGAGGCGCGACCTTACCACTATTACCGCGGGCAGCGTCGAGGTCAGTACGCCAAGGGCCACCGATGGTGCCGCCCCCATGACGGACGAGAACGCCGTACCTCGCCCGACGGGCAATGGTGCGCTTGAACTTTATACCTACGACCTCACCGCCCGCGCACGGGATGGCAAGATCGACCCCATCCTCGGTCGCGATTTCGAGATTCGCCAGGCAATCGACATTCTCACCCGCCGCCGCCAAAATAACCCAATCCTCACTGGTGAGGCCGGCGTGGGCAAAACCGCCGTGGTAGAAGGGCTGGCCCTGAAAATCGCTTTAGGCGAAGTACCCGAGGCGATGAAGAATGTGACTCTGCGCACACTGGACCTAGCACTTCTGCAAGCCGGCGCCGGCATGAAGGGCGAGTTCGAGCAGCGTCTCAAATCTGTCATCGACGAGGTGAAGGCGAGCCCGAAGCCGATCATCCTGTTCATCGACGAGGCTCATACACTGATTGGCGCCGGTGGCCAGGCCGGGCAGAACGATGCCGCGAACCTGCTGAAGCCAGCCTTGGCGCGCGGCGAGTTGCGTACCGTGGCTGCCACCACTTGGGCCGAGTATAAGAAGTATTTTGAGAAAGACGCGGCGCTGACAAGGCGTTTCCAGGTAGTGAAGGTGGAGGAACCCTCCGAGCCGATGGCCATCGCGATGATCCGCGGTCTGACCGGAACGCTCGAGCGGCACCACAAAACCCGTATTCTGGACGAGGCGATTTCCGAGGCCGTGCGACTCTCCGCCCGCTTCATTCCCAGCCGACAACTGCCGGACAAAGCGATCAGCCTAATCGACACCGCCTGCGCGCGCGTGGCGATGAGCCAAGCCGCAGTGCCAGCACCAATCGAGGATAAGCAACGCCGGATTGAGCTGATCGATACGGAGATTTCGATCCTAAAACGCGAGATCGCGGCAGGCGGCGATCATGAGGCACGCGTTGCCGAGTTGACCGAAGAGAAGGTGGCGTTGCAGGAGGCGCTAGCGGCGCTGGAAACCCGGTTCGCGGAAGAAAAGAAGCTGGCCACCGAGATCAGCGCCATGCGAGCAAAAATTGAGGACAAGGACTGCGCCGAGGACAAGGCTGCGCTGAAGGAGCGGCTCAATAAGCTGCATGAAGATTTGCGGACATTGCAGGGCGAGACGCCGCTGATCTTTCCCGTCGTTGATGGGCAGGCGGTGGCCGAGATCGTAGAAAGCTGGACTGGCATTCCCGCCGGGCGCATGCAGTCTGACGAAATCAAAACCGTGCTGAACCTGAAAGAGGCGATGGAAGAGCGCGTCGTCGGCCAGCCACACGCGATGGAGGCAGTGGCGCAGGCCATCCGCACGAGCCGCGCGAAGCTCACCGACCCACGCAAACCCATCGGCGTATTCATGATGGTAGGCACCTCGGGCACAGGGAAGACGGAAACGGCGCTCACGCTTGCCAACTTGCTATATGGTGGCGAGCAGAACATGACCACCATCAACATGACCGAGTTCAAGGAAGAACATAAGGTCTCGCTGCTGATGGGCTCGCCACCAGGCTATGTAGGCTATGGCGAAGGCGGTATTCTGACGGAAGCCGTGCGCCGCCGCCCCTATTCCGTGATCTTGCTAGATGAGATGGAAAAGGCGCATCCCGGCGTGCAGGATGTGTTCTTCCAAGTGTTTGACAAGGGTAATATGAAAGACGGGGAAGGACGGGATATCGACTTCAAGAACACCGTCATTATCATGACCTCCAACGCCGGCACGGACCTGATCGAGAAACTGTTTGCGGATCCAGAAACCGCACCCGATGCGACAGGACTCGCGGAAGCGCTTCGACCAGAGCTGATGAAATATTTCAAACCCGCCTTCCTTGGCCGGGTAACGCTGGTTCCCTACTTCCCGCTCTCAGACGAGGTGATCCGCCAGATTGTTCGGCTGCAGCTAAACAAGATCACGAAACGCGTGAAAGAGGCTTATAAGGCCAGCTTCACCTATGCGCCGGAGTTGGTGGAAACCATCGCCGCGCGCTGCAAGGAATCCTCCTCGGGCGCGCGTAATGTGGAGAATATCCTCTCACGCAGCCTGTTGCCAGAACTCTCCGCCGAGGTTCTGGCCCGCATGGCCGCGGGTGAGGGAATTTCTAATATATCGGTTGGCATCGGATCGGAGGGAGCGTTCTCCTACCAGCTTAATTGATGATTTCTGGTTTTCCATAACAGGAGCAAGTCATGGCGATTTACATCAAATATTCCAACCCGACGATTAACGGCGACGTCACTACCCAGGGCTTCGAAAAGCAGATCGAGATCAGTAGCTTCCAGTGGGGCGTTGGCCGCGGCATTGGTTCGCCGACCGGTGCTTCCGGCAACCGTGAAGCCAGCACGCCGAGCGTGTCCGAGATCACCGTGACCAAGGAGTTGGACAATGCCTCCGGCGGACTTCTGAAGGAAGCGCTGAGCAGCGGCGGCAAGTCCACGCTGGTTATCTCCTTCGTGCGTACCGACGGCAACGGCGCCGATACCTACCTCGAGATCACCCTAACCGACACGATGATCAGCGGCTACTCTATGTCTAGCGGCGGTGACAGGCCCAGTGAGAGCCTCTCCTTCAACTTCGTGAAGATCGAAGTGAAGTTTACCCCAATGAATGCCGACGGAAGCAAGGGCTCGCCATTCCCGGTCACCTATGACCTGGGTCTGCAGAAACTCAGCTAAGAATCACAAAATACCGAGGCGGCGGGCTCTTCCCGCCGCCCAGAAGTGTAATTCCAATTTCCGAATGGAGAAGGAGCGTCGCCAAATGGGAGCGATTTCCGTCAAACTGCAAGAATTCCCCGGCTTTGGTGTACAATATGATCCCTCCGCCAAGCCATTCTTTGTCTCAAATGTGCTGGAGGATCTTCGCCGTATCTCTTCGAAGGAAATCGGGCGCGAACTGCTGAAGCTCATCGCCCAAGCTCGCCCCCGCGCGCGCTCAGCGCCCCCGAACGCGAACGAGGAAGCAAAGAAAATCAAATTCAGCAAGGGCATCAATGTCGTCATGGTGCCGACCTCCGTGCAGTTCACGCAGTCCGGCTACAAAATGGACTGGACAGGGCGCGGCATGGAGAAATCGCTGAAACCCTCCACCCGTGCAGAGCATAATCTCGATAATTGTCCATTCCATATCGCCGGTGGTAGCTGCGCCGAGGCGCTGAACATCATGGCAGCGGGCGATGGCACTGGCACGGTTTCGATTATGAAATATACGAATGCTCAGATCGTGACTGGCAAGGGAGAGGCTACATCGTCCTTCATCGTGCTGGCGCATGAACTGATCCATTCGTTGCATCATGTTACAGGCACGCGCAAAGAAAATGACGAGGAGCTCTGGACATCTGGAATCGGCATCTATTCGGACGAGTTGATGACTGAGAATACGTTCCGAAAGATGTTCGGCCTGCCACCGCGCGTCGCTTATTACTAAACTGGCGGCGTA
>JAKAEC010000097.1 GCA_021818425.1 Pseudomonadota bacterium | reverse complement strand
CGATCTCCTGAGTCTGAGATGGTCAAAGTGTATGCCCACGAGCGGTTCGCCATTAGGGTCGCATACCAACGCCCCGTGAACGTCGAGTTCAGAGGCGCCATCGCAGAGGCGTTGGCTTATACGCTTGAGGACGCGCTCGTCACGGAGAACCTGCAGCTTTTTGGGGCGATGAAGGGGGGTGGCTTGATCGCGAAGTTCCGTAAGGCAATTAAAGATAGCGCCGACATGAACCAGCTTAGCGCGGCGCTGAACAAGGCGCTGGACGGTGGCAATAAGGCGGAATTCGCGTTGGACCTTCTGGAGATCGAAGATGCGGCCGCACTGAAGCCGCCGACCTACATTCGCGCGGGTCTAAATTGGCTGGTCGAGCAGCTCGAGTATAAGCAAATAGAGCTCGGACTTGCTCCAGCAGGCGCTGAGCCGGAAACTGCGCCTGCGACCAATGAGCGGGTGGAGGAAGGCGCATGAGCCAAGCCATGGCAGCGGCATCTAACGCGGCGCTCGACGATCACGTCGAGGTCGAAATTGCGGAGCTCCTAGATCTGGAGCGCCCGCGCAGTTTCTTCCTGTTCGCGGGTGCCGGCTCAGGCAAAACGCGATCTCTGGTCAACGCGCT
The DNA here is from genome assembly GCA_021818425.1 of Pseudomonadota bacterium. Classification (GTDB taxonomy): domain Bacteria; phylum Pseudomonadota; class Alphaproteobacteria; order Acetobacterales; family Acetobacteraceae; genus Acidocella. The sequence goes on along the minus strand of JAKAEC010000097.1, from coordinate 3,832 downwards.
CAAGCACCTCGGGCAGCGACACAGGGATGCGCTTCGCCTGCGCGGCCGACGGGTGGCCGTGATCACATATACCAACGCGGCTTGCGACGAGATCGTGCGCCGCATCGATTCTGACCCCCTGTTTTTGGTGTCTACCATTCACAGTTTCGCCTGGCAACAAATCCAAGGCCTCAATTCGGACATTCGCAAGTGGCTTCGCGCCGACCTCCAGCGCGATATTGCGGAGATCGAGGAGGCAGAGCGGAAGGGGCGCGCCGGCACGAAAGCGTCGGCGGCCCGGCAAGCCCAAATTGAATCAAATAAGGGCAGAGGTGGCCGGCCTCGTCGAAACAGCGTTTCGCCCTCGATAAGTGGAGCCTCTGCCGGTTGGTATCATAGTGTGCCGTTGTCGGGGCGTCACGCAGGGAGGGCGTAGCCCGACCGGAGTGACGCCCCGACAACGGCGGCGAAATTCAGGCTGCCGCGCGCTGTGGCAGGTGGGCGAAGTAGGCTTGCTCCGGCGTCCGTGCGTCAAGGCTCGAGTGCGGACGCCGGCGATTGTAGAAATCCAGATACCGGCCCAGCGAGGCGCGCGCCACGCCGACGCTGTCGTAGGCTCGCAGATAGACCTCCTCGTATTTGAGCGACCGCCACAGCCGCTCGACAAAGACGTTGTCGCGCCAGGAGCCGCGGCCATCCATGCTGATCTGGATGCCGTTTTGGACCAGCAGGCCGGTGAATGCGGCACTGGTGAACTGGCTGCCCTGGTCGGTGTTGAAGATCTCCGGCCGGCCATGTCTGGCCAGCGCCTCCTCCACCGCGTCGAGGCAGAAATCGACCTCCATGGTGATCGAAAGACGCCAGGCCAGCACCCGCCGGCTGAACCAGTCGACCACCGCCGCCAGATAGACGAAGCCACGGGCCATGGGGATGTATGTGATGTCCATCGCCCAGACCTGGTTCGGCCGCTCCACCGCCAGGCCGCGGAGCAGATACGGGTAGATCTCGTGTCCTGGCGCCGGCTTGGACGTGTTGGGGCGGCGATACAGTGCCTCGATCCCCATGCGCCGCATCATCGTGGCGACCCGCTCCCGGCCGATCGCGATGCCCTCGCCGCGCAGCAAATCACGCAGCATCCGGCTGCCGGCGAACGGATACTCCAGGTGCAGCGCGTCGATCCGTCGCATGACCGCCAGGTCGGCTGCCGGCACCGCTCGCGGCTCATAGTAGAGGCTGCTGCGGCTCAGCGTCAGTAACTCCGCCTGCCGTGCCAGCGGCAGTTCGTGGCCCCGGTCGATCATCGCTTTGCGCTCAGCAGGCCGGCCTTGCTGAGCGCACCGGACAAAAAATCGTTCTCCAGCGTCAGTTCGCCAATCTTGGCGTGCAGGACCTTGAGGTCCACCGCCGGCGCCCCCGGGCTCCCCGAAGGACCGGAGCCGAATACCCCGGCGGCACCCTCCGCCAGCTGGGCCTTCCAGGCCGTGATCTGGTTCGGATGCACGTCATAGTGCTGCGCCAACTCTGCCAACGTCTTCTCGCCCTTGAGGGCCGCCAATGCCACCTTCGCCTTGAAGGCCGGACTGTGCGTCCGCCGTGCTCGTCTCGTCATGGTCTCTCCCCATCCGCGCCATCCTGGCCGCGATCAGGCAGAGTTTCCACTTATCGACCTGTCCGAATTTGCCCGGCCACCTCTAAACACGGGAGTTCCCTCTATTCCTGAGGGGAGGACTTCGCGGAAGCGCCGCGCCCGCGATGAGAGCGGGATAATTCTCGATCCTCGCCAGATTCTTTGGGCTTTATGGCCTTCGAAGTAGGCCGCGGTTGCGGCGGGGTGTTTGCCATACGGCGGATTACCTCGTCGCGGCGGCGCGTGGCCTCTTCAGGTGTGTAGCTGTTGTCCGATCCTTGATCGCTCATAGAAGCTGACCTCATAAATTTGGGAAGTCCCGGAGGAAACCTACTATACTGCTAAATACAGGGTCAGTTAGCGGCACAAGGTTAGTATTCTTTGACCATACGTACGTCGGGCTAATCGCGGGGTCGTCTTTCCAAGAGGCAGACAGATGGCAGCGGAGTTTCATCTTGGTCCGAGCAGACTCTGACGCCCATTGATCGGCACCTACGCATTGAGAAAAGCTATCAACGCAACTTACGAACGCTGAGTTAGAATGATTCCTAGCGGCAGTCAGACACATAGTGTCAAGATTGCCGGGAGTTCCAGGCCACGGAACCATCAGTACCACGACGGACGGGTTAGAACCGGCCTTTTGTAATGGCGCTGCGGGAGCCGCGAACTTACTTCGTGGAGGTCCAATGATGGGCGCGGTAGAATCAATTTGCGCCACAACATCGGTAAATGAATTCCTGGGGCTTGCACCAGGGGGTGCGGGAAAATCACTGTCTGCGGCGATAAGAATCTTTTGCACCTGCTGGAAGCCGGGTTTAGCAACCAATGCATCGAGAGCATCCCGAAAGCGGCTATTACCTCCGTGATTGCCGTTCATCACGTAGTTAACGCTGCATACTTCAAATTTTGGCAGTCCATGAATCCCTATCAAATGGGTAAAGAACTCACTGTCGTGCTGTCCTTCGCACAACAAGACGTATGGCTCAGTGATGCGTTTGAGGCCCGCCAAGCGTTGTCCCCCGAATTTCACCGTCGCTGTTGAGAGCGGCTTTCATTGATACCCCACTGATATGCCTTACAGTGCAAGTTCCATTAAGCCGCTCGGCACGCAATAGCCCAAACTCCGTTTCCCTGCCTTCCACTTCTGGGACAAGTGCTTCTAAGCATTCCTTGCTATGTGAGGATACAAAAATTTGATTCTCCGTTTCTGAGGCGAATTTATAAAGAACCCGCCACACGGCACTATACTTCTCGTAAAAAATCCCGTTTTCGATCTCGTCTATAAGAATGACGCCTCGGCGGCTATGCGCGCAAGCGAGAAGAATGCTGATTATCTTATAAATGCCAGATGATATCGTGGTTAGGCGCCGGCGCGCTCCATCGGCAAGCGTGGCGTACAGTCCATTGATCCCAGATGGAGCTAGCACTTCAATATTGGAAATAAACGGGAACTCCTCACGTATGAATTGCACAACCATTTCGTCATTGTTTTTTTCTTTCAACTGCGAAAACCACGTGACATTGTCGATCTCCGCATAGTCCATGGTAGGGCCAAAAATAAAGGTCGCTGGCCCAAAGGGAGGCGCTGGCGGTTGCGTAATCTGCCCAAACTGATTCATGCCGACTGGAATTGTGGTTGTTTCCCGCCCTTTTCCTTCCGGTGTCTTACTTCTAACTAGGAGTAGAGGAGGAACCGAAGATATGCCGCCGGGGACGCGGACTACAGGGGCAGGCTCTGCGCTGTCACTATCGGCCTGAGAGGCCAAACTGAGTTCGTATTGGACAGAGTGGTCATCCACGTATCTCAAGTCCACCTTCTTCGCGCTTTCCACCTCCCCCTGCGCGTTCCGGTAGGAGCGGAATAGGTGGCTAAATGCCCCCCAGATATTCTGAGCCGCCGGAGAGACAGGGATTGGGATCGGACCGGGACCCATTAGAAGGGCATTCATCTGCCCCAATCCTCTAACTAAGTTTATATTATGGAGTGCCAAGGCAGTCGCATTGCCAGCAAGATAAATTGCCTCAAGCAACGCGGACTTGCCGCTGCCGTTTGTCCCGGTGATAACATTGATTCGCGTGAGCTCATCGAGTTCAAGATGCTCGAAGCAGCGAAAGTCGGAAGCCGTAATCCCTCGAATCATCAGGTACCTGGAGTTCCGCTTGCCCATTGGGGCGCATGACGCCCCACTCCTACCAAGGTCTTCGTGTTCAGTCAAGGTGACACCC
>JAKAEC010000002.1 GCA_021818425.1 Pseudomonadota bacterium | reverse complement strand
AATACACGAGCCTGGCGACATGGCTGATGTTTGCTTCTGCCGGGAATGTCGGAAGGCAAGCGGTGCCGCTGCCTTGCCTTGGGTGCAGGTGACGCCTCGGCGCTTTGTCCCCACCAAGGGAGTAGCGAAGGGCTTTACCTCCTCCGCCAAGGCCATGCACTGGTTCTGTCCAGATTGTGGCACGCCTCTTTACATGACCGACGCGCAAGGGCGCTCGATTGGGGTAACTCTGGGTTCGCTGGACAACCCGGAAGCTATCCGCCCGACTACCCAGGGTTGGGTGTGCGAACGCGTGTCCTGGCAGGCGCTAGACAGGGCCCCACCCGCCCACGAAAACGCCCCGCCTTATGACCTATAGGCACGCCAAAGTCCCAGCAGTACCGGTGAGGCCAGCACTAAGGCGGCAACATTCCAGGAAATGAAATCCAAATTCTGGGGTCCCTCAATCACCAGGTCCGCCAATGCCAACGCCGTTAGCGCCACGCCGGATAGCACCTCCTCCCAGCCTAGCACCGGGCGGTCCCTTGTCCAAAGCCTCAGCACCGACGCCATCACAGCCACGATGAATACCGCCATCGGCGCATCGCGGTAACGGCCATCGAAGACCAGCAGCGCCTCGAACACCGCAGCTGATGCCAGGAATAGAAACCAAAGCGAATCGTAATCGAACCGGAAACGCCCACATCGCAATCCGGCCAGAATTTTCGCACCGCTACGACTTACGACGGACGACTGGCCCGCAAGAAACACCTCTGCACGACTAATGGCAAAAAAAGCCAGCAATGCCTGCAACGGCAGGTTCACGAGCGCGTCCAGCCGCAGCCAGTTATCGTAGAGCATCGGCAGCGTGCCCATGCATGCCCAAGCGAAGCCGTTGCCCAGTGCGAAAGCCGGCACCGCCAAACGCATATTGCGAAACCCAATGGAACCGAACAACAAGCATCCAGAAAATACACTCAACCCCGCATACCAAGACCAGCAAGGATGCTCTACTACCGGACCATTCAGCGGAAATTTCTGTACCCGGTTCGCGTTCCAGATGCCCCAGTTCGCCCCAGCCACGCCCTCGTCCTCATATTTCCAGTTCTGGTCGAATGCCTCGATGAGGTTGTAATTTACCCCCTCCTTGTCCGCGAGGGTGACGAAGCGGCGCAGGAACACCGCCTCATTTACGCGGCTTGGGGCAGCCGGGCCACGCCAACGCCCACGGGAAGGCCAGCCCGTCTCGCCAATGGAGATCTGCTTGCCCGGAAACATCTTCTTAAATGCCTCGATGGTGGCGCCGATCTCCGCCAGCGCACCATTCACAGAAAGCGGGGTATTTCGCCAGTAAGGGAGAAAATGAACCATCACGATGTCCACATGCGACGCTACTTGCGGGAATTGCCGCCAAAAATTGGGTACGTCAGCATAGGCCACAGGCTGCTTCACACGCGCGCGCACGTAATCAATATCCTTGTTCAGGTCTTCTACCGAGAGATCCCGCCGAAGCAGCACCTCGTTGCCTACCACCACCCGCGTGACTGTGTTAGGATAGGCAGCGGCCTCGGCTATGCCGGCTTGCATTTCCTTGGCATTAGCGGCCGGGCTGGGACCAAGCCATATGCCAAGCCACACCTTCAGCCCCGCTTTCTTAGCCAAGCCGGCTATATCCGTACCCGCTTTGATGCGAGCCATCGTCTCAGGTAGTGAGCCCTCGATCGAGGCGTAAGTGCGGATGCCGTTCGCCTGGCCCTTGATCAGCTGCAGATCACGGGCAATTTGCGCGGGGGTTGGAAACGTTTTTCCCATTGGTGATTGCCACGCCTGATATGGCGCGTAGGACAGGGAGTTGAACTTTCCAACCGGCATGGTCACATCGCCAGCCTGGGGCTGATTCTGGGCGCGCCACAGAAGGAAGGTGAGCAGGCTGAGCAGCACACAAGCGATGAGACCTTTGATCATGAGTTTGGCTTAATACAATGCCTCCCGATTGGAAAAGAGAGATGACAGACCAGAACAATGACAACGATTTGATTTCCATCCTGACCTCTACCAAGCGTATTGCGCTGGCCGGCGCCTCTAACAAGCCTGATCGTCCCTCTTTCGGGGTCATGCGGTTCCTGCTCCGGCATGGCTATGAGGTGGTTCCGGTCAACCCCGCCCTGGCGGGGCAAGAGATTCATGGCCAAAAGGTCGTGGCCACCTTGGCAGAAGCCGCCCCCTTTGACATGCTGGACCTATTCCGCCGCCCGACCGAAGTTCTGGACCCGGTGCGCGAGGCAATCCAGCTCGGCGCGAAAACCATTTGGATGCAACTAGGCGTGGTGAACGAAGACGCCGCGAACCAAGCGCGCGAAGCCGGCCTTGCTGTGGTCATGGACCGCTGTCCAGCGATCGAGATGCCGCGCCTGGGCATAGCCGGACCAGCCGCCTAAGCAGTGCCCGCCTTGAATCCGCCCGCTTTGCGGCGCCGACCTGGGAAGTATTTTCGTTAGAGTTGCGCGCCAGCATTTCTATGGCGCGCAGTTCGCTTTATGCGGCAGAGGAGGCTTTGTTGAAATCCCGCCTAATTTTCAGAACCGCGAGACTTAGCCGCATTTCAAAAATTTTATGGTGGGTGCACAAGGATTCGAACCTTGGACCTACTGATTAAGAGTCAGCTGCTCTACCAACTGAGCTATGCACCCGTTTACCGCTTTCCGTGGTGCGGCGGTGGCGGCCCGTATAACGGCTTGGGGCCGCATTGAAAAGCCCCAGGGAGAAAGTTTTTTGATATGCCGACATGGAAAACAAATTAAGGCAAAGGCATTGACATTCAAGCATTTGCCATACCTGACACAAGCGTGGTCGGTCGACATGCCGTCAGGCGGTTTTCATGGCACATGCCCTTCCGAAATTCGTGAACCTCCTGATCTTGGGTATGACCCATGGCACGACCGCCATTAGAAAAAACCTGGGGTGCCTTAAAAGATTTGCTCCCCATGCAGCACAATATCCAAACCCTCGCGCTCTTCCTCCCTAGTCACGCGCAGCCCCACGAGCAGGTCCGTCACTTTCAGCAACCCCCAACTCACCGCTGAGCAATAGAGGATAGTCACCGCCACGCCCAGAGCCTGCACGGCCAACAAATGCGCGCCACCCACAGCAGCCCCGCCCGAAAGCGGCCCGAAGGCGAACCAGCCAGTGGCGAGCGTGCCAAGAATGCCAGCGACGCCATGTACACCAAACGCATCTAGACTGTCGTCATAGCTGAATTTATGCTTCAGCTCTGTCGCAGACCAGAAGCAGACTGTCCCTGCCGCTAACCCGATAAGCAGGGCTGGCCCTGGCAACACGAAACCGGCAGCGGGAGTTACAGCCACCAGCCCTGCCACGGCACCGGAAATTGCCCCCAGCACCGAGGGCTTGCCGCGAACGAGCCATTCTACGAGCATCCATGCAACAGTCGCCCCTGCGGCAGCCATCTGCGTGTTGAGCACAGCCATGCCTGCTCGCGGCGTAGCCCCCATTGCGCCGCCCGAGTTAAACCCCATCCAGCCCACCCAGAGCAGTGACGCGCCGATGACCGCATAGCTTAGATTCCATGGCGCCATGTTCTCCTGCCCATAGCCCAACCTCTTACCCAGCACGAGCGCGCAGATCAGTCCGGTGACACCGCAATTGATCTCCACCACCGTGCCACCCGCGAAGTCCGCGATACCGAGCCGCGCCAGCCAACCCGTGGGCGACCATACCCAATGCGCCAGAGGGGCGTAAACTAGCAGCGCCCAAAGCGAAAAAAACACGAGAAGCGCTGAAAATTTCATCCGGTCCGCGCAGGCGCCCGTTACCACCGCGGGGGTGATAATAGCAAAGCTCATCTGGAACATCAGGAACACACTCTCGGGAATACTCATCGGCTGTGCGAAGGCGGTTCCAGCGGCGAGTGTGAAGGGTTTGTTCCACCCTGCGGCAAGCCCGGAGAGCATCACACGGGAAAAATCCCCGATATACGCATTGCCGGGGCCAAAGGCCAGCGAATAGCCTGCAACCATCCACAACACGCTCATCACGGCGCATAACATGAAAGACTGCATCATGGTGGCAAGAACGTTTTTTTTCCGCACCATTCCGGCGTAAAAAAGCGCCAAGCCCGGCACGGTCATCAACAGCACCAAAACTGTACACATCAACACCCAGGCGGTATCACCGGGAACAACATGCTGCATTTCATTTCCCTTCGCCGGGGGCTGGCTTTTATTTTTCCCCTAGCGGGGCACGCGGCTGCGTTAGGCAGTCAATCTCGCTTCGTCAAGGCGGTAATGCTGCGGGATTAGCCCTGTCCGTTCTTTCGGTACGGCCCCTCCCGCGCCAACGCTTCCATCGCCTGGTATATCTCCGCGCGCTCCATCTCCAGAAACTGCGCCACAACATCGCGCAGGCCCGGATGGGCGATATAATGGGCGGAAAAGGTTGGCTTCGGCAGGTAGCCACGCTGGATTTTGTGCTCGCCCTGCGCGCCAGCCTCTACCCGGCCGATTCCATTGGCGATCGCGTAGTCGATCGCCTGGTAGTAGCAGAGCTCGAAGTGCAGGAAGGGCACATCCTCGATGCAACCCCAGTTGCGACCGCAGAGTACGTTCTCGCCCAGCAGATTTAGCGCGCCGGCAATTGGCCGGCCGTTCCGTTCCGCCAATATCAACACCACCTTCTGCCCCAACCGTTCGCCCAGCAAAGGGAAAAATTCGGGCGTTAGATACGCCCCGCCCCATTTGCGTTCCACGGTAGAAAGGTAGAATTCATAAAACTGCTGCCAGACCTTTTGCGTCAGTTCCGCCCCACTTAGCGTCCGAAAGCTTAGGCCGGCCTGCGCCTCCCGCCGCTCGCGTCTTATCGCTTTCCGCTTGCGCGAGGAAAGGGCAGCCAGAAAATCTTCGAAGCTCGAGTAGCCTGGATTTTCCCAATGAAACTGCATGCCGATCCGCCGCAGCCAACCAGCCTGCCCAAGCTCTGCCCATTCTGCCTCGGTGCAGAAGGTTACATGAACAGACGAGCAGCGGCACGCATTGCATGCCGCCTCCAAAGCCGTCGCCATCTCGGCCACAGTCGGCTCCTGGCTTAGTAAGCGCGGCCCCGGCACAGGTGAGAACGGCGATGCCACTTGCAGTTTGGGGTAATAGCGCCCGCCAGCGCGTTCGAACGCGTTGGCCCATCCGTGGTCAAACGCATATTCGCCGTACGAATGGGTCTTGGCATAGACGGGTACAACCGCTAGCACCCCCCCGCTCTTCTCTCTTAGCGCCAAGTAGCGTGGATACCATCCGGTATGCCCGCCGACCGAGCCGCTATCCTCAAGCGCCGAGAGAAACGCATAAGAAACGAACGGATTGTCACCCGCGCAGGCGTCCCACGCCTCTTGCCCAATATCTACAATACGTGAAAAAATTTCCGTCTCTAGAGATGTCTCGCCCGCCATATCCCATCATATGAGCGTTGGCGGACATTTCGCCAGAAGGAAACAGGACAAGATTATGGCCGACGGACAGACCCCGCCCCGCACCCCAGTGAAACTCGCCGATTACAGCCCGCCCGCCTATAAAGTGGAACATGTCTCGCTGGATTTCGAGCTCGACCCGCAGGTTACCATCGTCAAAGCTAGGCTGGAATTGCGCCGAAACGCTCCCGGCCTACTGAAACTGGACGGAAGCAAGCTGGAGTTGCTCTCCATCTACCTTAACGGCGAAGCCCTGGGCGACAACGGCTATGCTTTGGACGATGAAACCCTAACAATCCACGAGGCGCCTGACGTGGCCGTACTGGAAACCAGCGTGCGCATAAACCCCACCGCGAATACGGAATTGTCCGGCCTCTACACGTCAGGATCCGGCTTCTTTACCCAGTGTGAGCCCGAAGGCTTCCGCAAAATCACCTACTTCCCGGACCGGCCGGACGTAATGGCACGCTACCGCGTGCGCATGCGCGCCGATGCAAACAAATTTCCTACCCTGCTCTCCAATGGCAACCTGCTGGCCTCGGGCATAGAGAACGACAAAGCCTACGCAGAATGGGAAGACCCACATCCCAAGCCATCTTATCTCTTCGCCCTCGTAGCGGCGGATCTAGTCTGCTTGAAGGACGAATTCACCACAAGCTCCGGGAGACGAGTGGAGCTTGGCATTTGGGTAGAACGGGGCGACGAGATACGCTGCGCTCATGCCATGAGCGCACTGAAGCGTGCAATGAAATGGGACGAGGAAACATTCGGCCTCGAATACGACCTGGATATTTTCAATATTGCCGCTGTCTCAGACTTCAATGCTGGGGCGATGGAGAACAAGGGCCTCAATATTTTTAACACTGCCTATGTACTGGCTGATAGCGAAACCGCGACAGACACCGATTTTCAGAATGTGGAGCGCGTGATCGCGCATGAATATTTCCACAACTGGACTGGCGACCGCGTGACCTGCCGGGATTGGTTCCAGCTCTCTCTGAAGGAGGGGCTGACGGTGTTTCGCGACCAGGAATATATGGCAGACCAATTCTCGGCAGCGGTCAAAAGAATTGCTGACGTGCGGCTACTGCGTGCTACCCAGTTCCGGGATGATGCCGGACCGCTCGCCCATCCCGTCCGCCCGACTAGCTACCTAGAGATCAACAACTTCTACACCACCACCATATACGAGAAGGGCGCGGAACTGGTGCGCATGTACCGCACCATCATCGGACCTCAGGCGTTCCGCCGCGGCATAAGTGCATACATCTCCAAGAACGACAATTCCGCTGCAACGGTAGAGGATTTTTGGGCGGCGATGCAGTCGGTCACAGATTTGGATCTGAAGCAATTGATGCTCTGGTATGAACAGGCGGGCACGCCGGAAATAACTTTCACGGAGCAATGGGACGAAACAGCGAAAACTTTTACCCTCACACTACGCCAAGCTACCGCGCCCACACCGGGGCAAAAGGAAAAGCAACCCATGTTGATTCCCGTGGCTATGGGACTGCTGGATAAAACTGGGACGGACATGCATGCCGAAACGCTGTTGCTGCGCGAGGCCAAACAGAGCTTCACCTTTGCCCTACCGCACCAGCCAGAAGCGGTTTCGCTGTTCCGGCATTTCTCAGCTCCCATTAAGCTAAAGGGCCAGAGCCGCGAGCGCCTAGCCTTTTTGGCCGCGCATGATAGCGACTCCTTCAACCGCTGGGACGCGTTGCAACAATACGCTACAGCAATACTGCTGGACAATATTGCCGCCTACCAAGCAGGCTTGAGCTTTACCCTGGATATGGGACTGAAAGAGGCTATCGCTGCCACTCTGCGCGATGCCGCGCAGGACCCGGCCTTTGCTGCTGAGGCTCTGGCACTCCCCATGGAAACGCTGCTCGCGGATGAAATGCAGATCGTTGATCCGGATGCTATCCATGCCGTGCGCCAAGCCGCACGCCAAGCTCTAGGCCAAGCCCTGACGCCGGAGTTCCAGGCCGCTTATGAAGCTTTTGGCAATGCAGCACCAGACGATTTGTCCGGCCCTGCCATGGGTGCCAGGGCGCTGCGCAATGCAGCGCTTGGCTATCTCACCGCTGCCACAGGTCCAGCCCTTGCAGCAGCACAGTTCGCACGCGCGGGTAACATGACCGACAAACTTGCGGCGCTGACTAATTTGGTGGACGAACCCAGTGCAGCACGCGATAAAGCTCTGGAAACCTTTTATGGCCAATGGGCGAACACAAAGCTCGTGCTGGACAAGTGGTTCGCGGTACAAGCGCGCGGCAGTGCTGCGGATACCCTCTCGCGCGTGCAGGCACTCTCAACGCATCAGGCCATGGATGTGCGCAACCCCAACCGGGTAAGGGCGCTGATAGGCACCTTCACCGCCAACCCGGCCAAATTCCATGACAAATCCGGCGACGGCTACAAGCTACTGGCGGATTTCGTGCTACGACTGGACGAAACCAACCCGCAAATCGCTGCCCGACTTGTTACCGCGCTTGGCCTCTGGCGCCGTTTCGACGCAAAACGGCAAAACTTAATGAAGACAGAACTTGAACGCATCCTGGCGCGCAAACATCTCAGCCGTAACACATATGAGCTGGCCGCCAAGGCGTTGGCATAAGGAGCGTTTGAATGATCGAGCTATATTACTGGACAACGCCGAACGGGCATAAGATCACCATTTTCCTCGAGGAAACTGGGCTGGACTATAAGATCCTCCCAGTCAACATCGCCAAGGGCGAGCAGTTCAATCCTGATTTCCTGAAATTTGCGCCTAATAACCGCATCCCCGCCATTCGCGACATGGCCCCAAAAGATGGTGGTGAACCAATCGGCATTTTCGAAAGCGGCGCGATTTTGGAATATCTAGCCGACAAAACCGGCCAGTTCCTGCCCCACCCGCCGCGCGCCCGCTTCAACGTTCTACAATGGCTTTATTGGCAGATGGGTGGCCTTGGCCCCATGGCTGGGCAAAACCACCATTTCGTACAATATGCGCCAGAACGCATTCCCTACGCGACGGAGCGCTACGTGAAGGAAACCAACCGCCTCTATGGCGTGCTAAACAAGCAGCTTGAAGGTAACGACTTTATCGCGGGCGAGTATTCCATCGCCGACATGGCGAGCTACCCCTGGATTGTACCGCACGAACGCCAACAGCAGAGGCTTGAGGATTTCCCAAATCTGAAAGCCTGGTTCGAACGCGTGGCCGCCCGCCCTGCTGTGCAACGCGCTTATGCGAGGGCCCAGGAGATCAACAGCGCACCCACCGTTTCCGAAGACGCAAAAAAGATTCTCTTTGGCCAAACCGCCCGGTGAACCGACGCCTCCACAAGCTTGAGCCAGCGAGAGCATGCGCCTTTCTCCCTATTGCTAGTGCACGCAGCTGATGCCGGCACATAAAAACCGGCAATATGGCGTCATCCCTGACATTTCTCTGTAAAAGAGACGTTTGTTACCTCTGACCAGAACTAGGTTCCGGTTTTGATCAGGGGCACGAATATTGTGTCGGACAGCCAAGTCATCGCCGGTTATCTAGAGCCTGATGACTTTATATTGACGCATATCCTGCATTGGCGAGGTATTTTCTACACTCCTGTGGTGAGAAGTCATCCAGGAGCGATCCGATGCGCCGACATCCCGCCAGTTAAAACCGCACCAACAACCCGCTCACGAAGGTCCATCGAATAGGGATTCGCCATCCAAGGCTGGTCTCCAAACCCAGCAATCAGCTTGAATCATAATTCACGCCGCGCCGGAATCCCCAATCCGAATCAGATCAATGTCATCACGCTCTAGAACTGACGTATCCGAACGAAGAGGCGCTGTCCGCGGCCTACTTTCCTAGACCTCGACGATACTCGCGAAGGAATAGAGCAAAACCCTTCTGTATCCAGCGACACGCGGTGGTTGCGGTCAATATCTACCGCCGGCTGTTGTCACAAGATCAGCCTTATCTCTGTGCTAAGCATGAGGCGATGTTCAAGCGCAGCCTGAAAAAAGAGAGCCAAATGGGGCGGACGAGCACGCAGCGCGGCGTGCGCCCAAACGTAGCCGCCAACTTAGAGGGTAGCGACGAGGCTAAGGAGCAACAGTATCGAGGTATTGCTTCTGACGAGCCAGACTGCTCCGCCTAAAGGATTTACCGCAACGTCAAACCTGCTTGCGGTATTGAATAAAGCCAGGCTTATCAGCGATTTTGTTGTAAAGCGCCTGAGCAGTTGTGTTGGTTTCGTGCGTCACCCAGTAAACGCGAGAAATTTCTGCCGCGCGGGCGCGCTGATATACTGCCTCGACCAAGGCGCGGCCCACGCCCTTGCCACGTGCGGCCTCGTCGGTGAATAAATCTTCTAGGTAGCAGACATCGTTTACCATCCAAGTATTACGATGAAAGATGTAATGCACCAACCCCAATAACGCACTGTCTTCTTCGGCCACCAATGCAAACATCGGCTCGGTGGGGTCGAGAAAACGCGACCAGACAATCTCCGTCACTGTATCAGGCAGAGCTTCCTTGTAGAAGCTGAGATACCCCCGCCAAAGCGACAGCCAATTAGGCTTGTCCTCTGGGCGGATAGGTCGGATTATCATGCCAGCCTAGCCAAGGCGGCGGCAAGACGAGTTGCCTCATTGGCGAAACTTACCTCACGCTCGCGGTGTTCTTCTAAAATGGCCTCTGGCGCGCGGGACGTAAAATCCATATTCGCCAACTTTGCCTGAACCTTTGCTAACTCGGCTCTAGCTTTGGAAAGCGCCGTGGCCAACCGCTTCTTCTCGACCTCGAGGTCGATCAGCCCTTCCAACGGAAGCACAATCGTCGCTTCGCCCACTACGGCCTGGGCGGCGTTCTTTGGCGCCGGGCCAGTGAGTGGGCCAATTTCGGATGCGCGGGCTAGGCGGGAGATGGCCTCGAAGTTTTGCTCCGCCCAGGCCAATGTCTCTGGCGTTGCATCTTGCAGATAAACCGCGGATTTGAGCAAGGGCGGTACATTCATCTCGGAGCGGATGGAGCGGATTTCAGAGATCAGCGCCACCAGCCAGCTCAGCTCCGCTTCCGCCTGTTCAGCGCCGCTCACCGCAACGGGTTCAGGCCAGGCGGCGGATATCAAGGAATAAACCTTACCATAGCCAAAATGATCCCACAGCTCCTCGGTCACATAAGGGATCAGTGGGTGCATCAACCGCAGCAGAACGCCCAGAACGTAGGCCGCCGTGTCACGTAACTCCTGCGCGTCCTCGCCGGCAAAACCGGGTTTCGCCAGTTCGATGAACCAATCACATACATCGCCCCAGGCGAAGCGGTAGCAAGAGCTTGCATAATCATTCGGGCGATAGGCATCGAGCCCCGCCGTGGCGGCGTCAATAGCCGCGTTCGCTCTGGAAAGTATCCAACGGCAGAGCGGCAGCTTCGCATCCTGTGACTTGAAAGCAATGTTCGGCTTCACGCCGTTCATTTCCAAAAAGCGCGCTGCGTTCCAGATCTTGGTGATAAAAGCGCGGTTGGTCTCAACGATCTTCTCGCCCAGCTTCACATCGCGCCCTTGCCCCGCCGCCGAGGCAACGGAATAGCGCAGCGCGTCGGCGCCAAATTTGTTGATGAGAGTTAACGGGTCCAGGACATTGCCCTTCGACTTGGACATTTTCTGCCCCTTCTCGTCCCGCACCAAACCGTGGATGTAGATCGTGCGGAAGGGCACATCGCCCATAAAATGCAGCCCCATCATCATCATTCTAGCAACCCAGAAGAAGATGATATCGAACCCCGTCACTAGCGTGTCGGTTGGGTAGTACTTCGTCAATTCCGGGGTCTGCTCCGGCCAGCCGAGCGTCGAGAACGGCCAAAGCGCGGAGGAGAACCAAGTATCGAGCACGTCCTCGTCCTGAGTTAGCGTGACGCCTGCCCCTGCTCTGGCCTGGGCCTCTTGTTCGGTCCGCGCCACATACACCTTGCCATCTTCATCATACCAAGCCGGAATTCGGTGCCCCCACCAAAGCTGGCGGGAAATGCACCACGGCTGGATATCGCGCATCCAGGCGAAGAATGTATTCTCCCACTGCTTAGGCACAAACTGCGTGCGGCCTTCCTCAACCGCCTTGATGGCAGGCTGGGCTAGCACATAGGCGTTGCAATACCATTGCGTGGTAAGAAAAGGCTCGATCACGGTGCCCGAGCGGTCGCCATAGGGCACCACATGCGAATGCGGCCTCACCTCCGCCAGCAACTCGCGCGCCTCTAGCTCCGCCACAATCAACTTGCGCGCCGCAAAACGGTCTTGGCCCTCAAGGCATCGCACGAAATCGGGCACTGCGCCCAACTCGGCCAGGGTGATCCGACCTTGGCGGTCTAGCATCGAGGGCATGGCAAGCCCGTGGCGCTTGCCTACCTCGAAATCGTTAAAGTCATGCGCGGGCGTAATTTTCACCGCACCTGTGCCCTTCTCAGGGTTTGCATACTCATCCGAGATGATCGGGATTTTTCTCCCCGTCAACGGCAGGATCACGTGCAGTCCGATAAGATGCTTATATCTCTCATTCTCCGGATGCACCGCCACGGCCGTATCAGCTAGCATCGTTTCGGGCCGCGTGGTGGCAACAATGATCTCCTCACCGCCCTCAACAGGGTAACGGATATACCACATACTGCCCTTAGTCTCGCGGCCTTCCACCTCAAGGTCCGATATCGCGGTTTGCAGCTGGGTGTCCCAGTTCACCAGGCGCTTGTCCTGGTAGATTAGCCCTTCCTGGAACAGCCGCACGAACACTTCGCGCACCGCGACTGAAAGCCCGTTATCCATGGTAAAGCGCTCTCGCGCCCAGTCCGGTGAAGCACCAAGGCGCCGCAGTTGCCGGGTGATCGCCCCGCCGGACTCTGCCTTCCATTGCCAAACGCGGGAGAGGAAGGTCTCACGCCCCAGTTGCTTGCGAGAGACACCCTCTTTATCCAGCAGCCGCTCCACGACCATCTGGGTAGCGATGCCAGCATGGTCAGTGCCAGGCTGCCAGAGTACATCGCGCCCCTGCATGCGCCGAAACCGGACAAGAATATCCTGCAGCGTCATGGTGAGCGCGTGGCCTACATGCAAGCTGCCCGTCACGTTTGGAGGCGGAATCATGATGGTGTACGGGACCGCATGGCTCTTGGGCTGTGCGGCGAACGCGCCCGAAGCTTCCCAACCAACATAAAGCCGCGCCTCAAATGAGGCCGGCTCGAAATTCTTATCTAGTGTCGTCACGAAAAAACCTTCCGCGCCCGGCTTCGGGCGCGCCATTCATGAAAATATCAGTAGTGGCTCAGCCTTGTGCGCGGTCCATCACCCGGTTTATTTCGGCCCTCACCATGCGTTCCACTAGGCTTGGTAGATGCGTATCCAGCCAAGCCTTCAGCACCGGCTTCACCTCCTCGCGGACGATGTCCTCAATGGTAATGCCAGGACGCCCCACGCTGGCGGAGCGTTCAGCACTCACGCTGCGCACCAACGCACCGATGGAATTACTAATCTCTGAAACGGCTTCGTCGTCGACCAACCCGTCTGGGGCCTGCACTTGCTCTTCCATGTCGTAATGTTCCTTTTCTGATTCGGGCGCGGGCTGCAGAGCCGGCGACTGAGGCAAGGTTATGTCGATCTCCTTCGGCAAAACTACCTTTGCCTCGTAGGCCGACATGAAATCCAGCTCTGGCCGCTCTAAAGCCCGGGGCGCCGCAAAGGCTTTCTGCTCTGGGCCCGGCTCGAGGATGGGCATGAAATCTGACGCGGGTGGCTCCGTCCCCGAAGCAGGAAACTCCTGAGCCTGCACCCTCATGCTAGCCGTCAACAGCAACTCAGCCTCCTCTTGCGGCGGCTTGGCGCCCGCTTCCTCTTCCGACAGGATGCGGCGTATAGAGGCAAGAATTTCCTCCATCGAAGGCTCCGCGGCACTGGCCGGGCCTGGGCGGTTGGAAATGCCGTCGCTCATCCTGCCTCCTCTAGGGCGTGTTCTGCCCGGAATTCGAAACCGGCACTATCGGCGGAGCGGGCGGCACGTTCAGCAATGTCCCATCGCGTGCAATGCCTGCTACCCGGTCCGCCGCCCCGCCCGTACCGAAGCCGGCATATTTCACCGCGTTATAGTAGTCCTGATCATCATACTCGTGCACCGGCAAATTTAAATCCCTTGCGGTAAGGCGGCCGATGGCCGAGGCAATACCATAGGAGTAATCGACCATCTGGGCGATGTTCTGTACTTGCTGAATTTGGGAATTCAACAACGCCTGCTGGGCATTCAATACGTCCAGCGTGGTACGGGTGCCCACCAACTCCTCGCGCTCCGTGCCGTCCAGCGCAATCGCATTGGCCTTGATCGCCGCATTGATGGCCAACACGGCCGAGCGCGACGAGGTCATACCCTCCCACGCCTGGGTGGCATTTGCATAAGCCTTGCGCTGGGCCGCAAGCACGGCAGCGAAGGCTTCTTGCTCCTTCGCTTTAGCTTGACGAATAGCCGCATAATCCTGTCCACCCTGGTAAAGCGGCACAGTGAGCTGCCCGATGAACGATGCGCCCCGGGTGAAATTATTCTGCCCCGAGCTGCCTGCCTCATCGTAGGCCGAAGCCTGTACGGAAAGCTGCGGCATCAGCGCAGAAAACGCCACGTCGACCGCGTCCTTGGCGGCGGAGTCGGTGAACTCAGCGGCAACGACGTCGGGATTGTTGTATACGGCCGCCGCCCCCACCTCTTTTTTGCCGCTCACCGGCAGCACCAACGGCTGCGGCGGTGCCAACGTGGTCGCCGGGTAACCTCCAACCAATTGCCGGAAATTTTCGCGCGCAATATCCAAATTCTCCTGCGCCACCGTCACCTGCTGCCTAGCCTGCGCCAACGAAGCCTGGGCTTGCGCCACTGACGTCATGGTAAGCGCACCGATATTGAATTGTGTCCGGGTGTCTTTCAGTTGTTGTTCCAACACCTGTTGGTTGCTGTCCTGCAGGGCAAGAACCTTCTGATCTTGTACCACAGCCACATAGGCCCGCACTACATTCAGAAAAACCGTCTGCTCCTGGGAGAGTAACTGCGCCCGCGCGGCATATACTTGGTTCTTTGCTTCCCGCGTTTGGCTAATTACCTTGCCGCCAGTATAAATCGGCTGCGTGACCGTAATCTGGCCGATCTTCTCAGTGCCGTTTTCGGGAACTTTACTGGAATTTGTTACATACTGCTGCGTGACTGGATTGAACGAGGTCGTACCGTATTTCGCAGCCCCCGTCACCCGGCCCAGTTCGCCCTGCAGTGTTACGGTTGGACGCCAGCCGGAAAGTGCCATCGGCACGTTCTCGTCAGCTTCGCGCAGCGCAGCGCGCTGCTGCTGCAAGGTTGGGTTGTTGTAATAAGCCTCAACAAGCGCCTGGGTGAGGGTTGCGGGTGGGGCCGCCACTGCGGGCACGGGTACGGCCGCAGCTATGCTTGCCAGCGCAGCGCCGGAAAGCCAAAGAGTGCGTGGCGCGGGCGGACGCATCATCCTTAAAAATTGAAGGCCGGGACGGGGGCAAATTGCGGCAATAGCCGCGCCACGCAATCAAAAGCCGTTACCGTGGCATAGCCGCCGGCGACGGGCTCGGCCACTACCACACGGCCTAACGCGCCGTGGCCCGTATCATCGGCCAAAACGGTTACGATCCGCCCGCCAGGGGTAAGCTGCGCCGCCAGATTCGCCGGGATTTCCATCACGGCACCCTCGATAATAATCACATCATATGGGCTGCCAGCCGGCCAGCCGGCGGCAAGCTTCCCGCTCACAGACTGAACTTTAGGCGCCTGAGCGGCCAGCGCCGCACTTTTGAGGCGCTCCTCTTCCTCAAGCGCCACAACGTCCACCCCTGATAGGCTCAGCAGCGCCGCCAAATAGCCACTTCCCGCGCCGATAATAAGCCCATGGGCAGGGTGGGCATCCAGCGCCAGCTGCGCGAGCTGCGCCACAAGCATGGGCTTTAGCATGAACCGGCCACCACCAAGCGGAACATCCGCATCAGCATAGGCAAGCGGGCCCGAAGGCGAAAAAGCCTCGCGCGGCAACTCGCGCATTGCCCCGATAATCCGTACGTCGTGCACATGGTTAGGGCGGACCTGCGAATCCACCATATAATCTCGTGCCGCTACTAAAACATCCGTATCCGCCATGGAACCCTTCCATTTCGCAAGTGCGGCACTTATAGCGGCCCCCTGGGCTCAAACTCAACTCCGCCACTCCCGCCCGCTTAGCAGTATTTTTTCGCCTTAATGAAACACCGCTTGACCACCACGACACAGCCGAGGATATAGGGTCCGCACCCAACCGGTCCGGTGGCAGAGTGGTGATGCAGCGGACTGCAAATCCGCGTATGTGGGTTCGATTCCCGCCCGGACCTCCAGAACAGTACGTCAGTTCCGGCAGAGGAAACCATGCGCCTGAAAACCTTGCGTCTACCTCGCCTATGCTTGCTCGGCCTGGCACTAACGCTCGCCGCCTGCAACGCAAATGGCGCCCGCGCCCAGGGAGACTTCAACGCTGCTGGCAACAATTTTGGCCAAAGCCATCTCGGCAGCGCCTTCAACGACGTAGGCAGGGGCTTCAGCGACGGAGCCAACGCCACCGGAGACGCCATCGTCCACGCGGCGCATCAGGTCGGAGAGGCGTTCAGCCAATAAGCACGGCAGGCAAGCCAGCACCTAGCCTTAGAGATAACTAGCACCCGAGATCACAGGGCCTATAGGCCGCCCCCCTGCACCCAAGCTGGCACGGCTCTATCATTCTGAATCCTGCCTGTGCCGGACACCTTAACAGGCTGCTGCAGAACTTTTCTTTTAGCTGGATTGGCTGATTTTTTCTTCCCATGGGAAGGTGGGATACGTGGTCGGCCTGGTTCTGAGGACGAGGTTTTCAGTTTGGACGTCTTGAAGAACGTGTGCCCTCGGATGAGGTTCTGGCGGGGCTGAGCGGGCGTTTTCGGCGCTTTATGCGCGCACCGGCCGTCCCTCTATCCCGCCTGAGGTGCTGCTGCGGGCGACGCTTTTGCAGGCGCTGTATTCTGTCTTCGGCTGCGCTTGGAGCGGCTGCTGATGGAGCAGATCAATTACAGCCTGTGCATTTCCGTTGGCTTGTCGAGCTCTCCATGGGCGCCGCCGCGTGGAATCCGACGGGCTTCACCCATAACTCCGACCGGCTGCTGCAGGCGGATGTGGCGCGAGAATTTCTGAGGGCTGCTGGTGCTGCGCCGGGTCAAGCGGCTGCTGTCGTCGGAGCATTTCTCGGTGGATGGCACGCTGGTCGACGCCCGGCCCAGCATGAAGGGTTTTGTGCCCAAGGACAAAGGTGATGAGCCACCAGCACCGCCCGCGGGGCGTAACGCCGAGCTGAACTTCCGTGGCGAGACGCGCTCGAACGAGACCCATGCCTCAACCACAGACCCGGATGCCAGGCTGTCCCGCAAGAGCCAAGGCCAGCGCTAGATTGACCAAATTCAAGCTCAAAATTCTCGCCAGAACCGCCGCCATCTTCAACTGCGCCGCCGCAGCCTACAACCTCATCAGACCGCCAAAACTGCTCAGCCAACAGCAGGCATGGCGCCAGGATCAGGCCCAAAACGGGCCGCACAAGCACCAAATGACGCAACGCGTAAATGCGCGTCAAAAAAATCCTCCTAACACAGGGGATTTTGCAGCAGCCTGCTTGTGCAAATTGCGAGTAACGGCAGCAACGTCACATCCCACCCGATAACCGCGGTGCGGCGCCAGCGCATCCTGCATCGTGATGATAGCACCGCAAACAGCAAAGTGGCGGCCGCCATGTTCTAGCGCCTCGCTCATAACCCGACCATCGCCAAAAGCGGAGGGGGAAGGCGCTTGCCGCAACCGCCAGCGGGCATACGATTTGATTGTTAATGACATGATGATGCTAGAACGGGCTGGCGCGACATGGCGATGGAGAGATTTGACTTTTAAGGTCGAGTATGATCGAGCGACATTTAAGACGCGTGCTCTGCCCACATCTCAGTTAAAGGCACAGCCTGGCCTCATGCCCAGTTTTTTGAGGATCATGGCCGCAGGGCAAAAGCCCGTGAATCCTGTCTGTAGCAGATTCAGACCAACAACCCCCGTCAACAGCAGCCACCATTCCGAAAAGGCCAGCGTCAACACAACGCTTAGCAGTACCATAAAACCGGCAAAAGATAGCACAGCCCTGTCTATGTTCATCGTAAACTCCCATTATATTCGACATTGAGAAACGAATTGTACAATTTGCGCGGCGGACATTGCGCCCTGTTGTTGGGCAAGTAGTCGTGCATTTTTGAACAGCAGCAGTGTCGGGATCGAACTGATACCGTACCGTGCCATTGTGTCCGGCGCCGCGTCGGCATCAAGCTTCAGCAACCGTACACGAGGTTCAAGCCTACGCGCCGCTGCAGCAAACTGGGGCGCCATCGCCCGGCATGGACCGCACCAGTCGGCCCATATATCAACCAAGACAGGCACTGTGTCGTGCGCTATGTGGCGGGCTAACGCTGCCTCATCCACGGAAAGCACCTCACCGGTGAATAAGGCTGATTTACAGGCGCCGCAGCGCGGCGAAGCAGCAATCTTCACCTCTGGCACGCGATTAAGCACGCCGCACGTGGGACAAACAAGCGTGATGTTCATTTCACTCCTATTAGTCGTCATCGACAAATTTATGAATGCCGAGCTGCTTCAGCAAATAATGCTCATAGAATGGCTCACTCTTACCCATTTTGATCTTGTGCAGAAAATATTTCTCGAACCCAGCTTTAGCTAAGTGCACCCATTTGCCCTGTGCCGCCCAGTTTACATTGCGCGGCGGAAGTTGAGGTTGCGCAACAAAAGCTACGCCACCATCGCCGAAGTCAGCCAAACAGAGGGCGTTCAAAGAAGGCTTGATGGTGGCCTCGCCGCCGCGCAGCAGAGCGCCGAGATTGTGTGCTGTTGCAGCCACCATAGTTTCGATCATAAAACCGGTTTTTGGCACACCCACCGGCACAGGGGTTTTGCCAATCGGTGGAATCGCAACACATACACCAATGGAGAAAATGTTCCGATAGTTGGGATTGCGCTGATACTCATCCACAAGAACAAAACCGCGCGGGTTTGTGAGCCCCTGCACACCACTCACTGCCTCCACGCCACGGAACGGCGGCATCATCATGGCATACCCGAAGTCCAACTCGTGCGTCGCCTTCACGGAGGCATCATCGTTAACCTCTTCAACGATCATGTGGCCTTCAGAAATTTCTCTCACTTTGGCATTGGCAATCCATTTGATATAGCGATTGCGTAACTCCGCCTCCAACATACCTTTCGTATCACCCACGCCATCGAGCCCGAGATGGCCGATATAAGGCTCCGGCGTTACGAATGTCATCGGCACCCGATGGCGGAGTTTACGCTTTCGTAACTCCGTATCAAGAATGAACGCGAATTCGTAAGCCGGCCCGAAGCAGGAAGTACCCTGCGTCGCGCCGATAACCACAGACCCTGGCTTCTGACAGAATTTTTCGAATGCGACAAAAGCCTGCACCGCGTGCTCCGCTTCGCAAATGGATTGGGTGTACGCAGCAGGCCCCAAGCCGGAAATTTCGTCGAACCCAAGTTGCGGCCCGGTTGCGATGATCAAATAATCATAAGAAAGACTCTGCCCATCGTTGAGCTCAACCCGATCTTCAGCGGGACGCACTCGCCTTGCACCCTTCGAGATAAAACGAATTTTTTTCTTAGCCATGACTTTAGTTAGGTCCACCTCTATGTCCTGACGTTTCCGCCAACCCACTGCGACCCAAGGGTTTGACGGATTGAAGTGGAAAGCAGGAGACGAACCAACAACCGTTAGATAATCCTCGCTACGCAGTTGTTCAGACAACTCGTATGCCATTAGCGTGCCACCAAGCCCCGCACCGAGAATGACAACTTCCGACATCTGCAAGCCTCTCAGCTTTTGCCTTGCCTTTATATTCTAATATTCGTATATACGCAATCATGAAAATTAAACCCGAGCAAATGCATGGCGCGGCTGGTCAAGCGAGCGAGTTGCTGAAATCACTTTCGAATCCGCACAGGCTGATGATCCTCTGCCAACTGCTGGATGGAGAACGTTCAGTAGGTGAGTTGGCTAGCTTTTTGGCCCTGCGCGGTTCCACAGTGTCACAGCATTTGGCGCTGTTGCGGCGAGAGGGGCTTGTTTCGGCGCGGCGGGAGGCACAGACCATCTTTTACGGCATCGAGAGCCAGCCTGCCCGCCGCATTTTAAAAACCTTGTTCGAGTTGTTCTGCACCGCGCAGGACAACTCGGTCCTCTGCGCCCCCGAAGCCTGAAATCAGGAGATTGTTATGTTCTTTTTTGAAAAAAAAATGGCTATTTATGAATTTACACCAGCAGAGTTGCATGAGGCCCTGACAGCCAACCGCGTTATCCTGGTGGACGTACGTGAACCGGAAGAGCACGCGGCGGCGCGCATCAAAACTGCAATAAACCATCCGCTGTCCAAATTCGATCCAACCGGCCTGCCACCAGGCGCCGTGGTTCTGCATTGCGGCGTAGGTAAACGCTCAGCTATGGCGGCACATCTGTGCGCCAAAGCTGGCGTGAAAATCGCTGGCCATCTTGCGGGCGGCCTCTCTGCCTGGAATGCCGCCGGCCTGCCCGTCATCTCCAGCTGAACTGAAGGAGCGCCGTCATGGCTCTGCGCCAGCTAATGCCTGCCGCTCTCCTGCTTGCCGCACATGCGGCACATGCCAATACGGCGTCTTTCACGGTCACAACCTCCACGATCGCCGATCAGAAGGCGGTCTTCGCTACTATCGAGGCGGCGCATGTCGTACCAGCCCGCGCCCGCATAGGCGGCACGCTGATTAGTTTTTCCGTGCAGGACGGTGACATGGTTCGGGCCGGTCAAGAGATTGCCATGGTCGCCGACCCCGCTATGGAGCAACAACTCGCGGCACTGAACGCCGATATAGGAGCCGCGCGGGCCCAACTCGCGCAGGCAAACGTCGATTTCAACCGCGCACGGGCGCTCATCCGCTCCGGCGCCATTTCTCGCTCCGTCTACGATCAAGCAAAGACGGCCGTCTCGGTTGCACAAAATACGCTGAAGGCCAAGTCAGCCGCCCGGGATGCACTGGCCCAACAGATTCATGAAGGCGCGGTACGGGCCCCAATAACCGGCCGTGTGCTCACGACCCCGGTCACAGCAGGCACGGTGGTTCTACCCGGAGACAGTGTGGCAACGATTGCCGAGCAGCATTATGTGCTCCGTCTGGATGTGCCCGAGCGGCATGCCTCCTATCTGCATCTTGGAGACCCTATACGGGTAAACGAGAATGGGACCGTTGTGTTCGGCAAGATCACACTAATTTATCCGCAGATTGCCAACGGTAGCGTTGAGGCTGACGCCACAGTACCAAATGCTGGCAATTACTTCGTCGGTAGGCGCGTACAGGTTTGGGTGTATGCTGGCTCTCGCGAAGGCATTATCATTCCAAAGCGGTTTATCGACACACGCTTTGGCCTTGACTATGCTGATTTGCGTCAGCCCGACGGCACGGCGATCGCCGTGCCAATCCAGCTTGGCGCTCCGCAGCCCACGCCGGCCATGCCCAATGGCGTTGAGGTCCTCACTGGACTTCAGACGGGCGATGTTCTGGCACCGCCTGGCAGTGCCCCATGAGGCTAGGTATTTCTGGGGCCCTGACAAAGAGCTTCATACGCTCCCCGCTGACGCCGTTGTTTCTAATCGCATCGTTGATGGCGGGACTCATGGCGCTTGCCACCATACCGCGCGAAGAAGATCCGCAAATCCACGTGCCGATGGTGGATGTGATGGTGAATACAGATGGCCTAAAAGCCTCAGACGCCGTGGAGCTTGTTACAAAGCCATTAGAAGTTGTACTGCGCTCGATTCCCGGCATCGAGCATATCTATTCCACGACCGTCGACAACCATGTTGTAGTAACCGCGCGTTTCGTCGTTGGCACCAACGAGGACAAAGCCGTCCTTCTAGTCAATGACAAGATCCGTGACAACATGAACCGCATTCCCATCGGGATACCGCCGCCCCTCATCGTTGGTCGCGGCATCAACGACGTGGCCATCCTCACTTTGACGCTGACGCCCAAACCAGACGCTGCCGCATATTGGAATGCCGGGACCCTTACCGATCTTGCGCAAAAACTGCAGGGCGAGCTCATCAAGGTTCATGATGTTGGCCTAACCTATATCGCCGGCGAAGATCCCGAGCAGATCCGTATCGAACCCGACCCAGAAAAGTTGATGCTATACGGCGTTACTCTGCAGCAACTCGTCGCCAGGGTACGGGAGGCCAATGAGGTTTTCTCTGCTGGCATGATCCGAAATGATAATGAGATGCAAGATGTGCAGGTGGGCAAAACGCTGTCCGGCGTCCCAGATATCGGTCTTTTGCTGGTAACCACCCGCGACGACCGGCCCGTTTATGTCCGCGACATAGCACGCGTGGTCGTCACCCCCGCACCACAGGAAGAGCGCGTCTGGGCGTTCAACCGAACAAACAACAAGTGGACACGCACACCGGCTGTAACGCTTGCCGTTGCCAAGATTGCCGGCTCCAACGCGGCGAATGTTGCCCGCGCGGTACTGGCACAGGTAAAAACCCTACAAGGCCAGCTCATTCCCGGCGATATCAACGTGCAGACTACGCGCAATTATGGCCAAACCGCCACACAGAAAGCTAATGAGCTTCTGTTTCATCTGGCGCTGGCTACCCTTTCTATCGTTCTCCTCATCGGCTTCACACTAGGCTGGCGCGAGGCGGCGGTGACATTAGTCGTGATTCCTACGACCATCCTGCTTACGCTCTTTGCCGCGGAGATGATGGGTTACACCATCAATCGCGTCTCGCTCTTCGCGCTTATATTCGCCATCGGCATCCTGGTGGACGACGCCATTGTAGTGGTTGAGAACATCACGCGTCACTGGGCGATGGGCGATGGCCGTCCGCGTCTGCAAGCGGCGATAGAAGCTGTGGCGGAAGTCGGAAACCCGACCATCGTAGCAACATTAACCGTCATTACGGCTCTGCTGCCTATGATGTTCGTTAGGGGCCTCATGGGTCCCTATATGTCGCCCATTCCGGCGGTCGCATCTGCCGCCATGGCCTTCTCCTTCTTCGTAGCCATGGTCATCGTTCCTTGGATGATGATGAAGGTCTCTGGCAGTCGGCTGCATGGACACCATATGGCTGGCGTAAGCCGACTGGGCCACATTTACATTCGTATCGCGCGGCCGTTTTTACGAACTCGCAAGGCTGCGCTCAGCTTTCTCGCGGTCGTTGGCGTCTCCACCGTTGCCGCCTGCTCACTATTCTATTTCGATCTCGTAAAAGTAAAGCTGCTGCCATTTGACAACAAGTCAGAACTTGATGTGGTGCTGAATTTACCGCCTGGCAGCGCCTTGGAAGACACAGAGCGCACCTTGTTTGCCGTCGCCCGCATCGCAGGAAAGGAGAAAGATGTTGTCTCCATGCAGCTCTATGCGGGAACGCCATCGCCGTTTGATTTCAACGGACTGGTACGGCATTATTACAACCGCTCTTCACCACAACTGGGAGATCTGCATATCGTTCTTGTTAACAAGGATGACCGCTCCCTCCAGAGCCATACCATCGCCGAGGATCTTCGTCGTCGGCTAGATACGCGGATCAAGCTTCCACCGGGCGGCGTCATCAAGGTTGTGGAAGTGCCTCCAGGCCCGCCGGTTATAGCATCGCTGCTAGCCGAGATCTATGGACCCAACCAAAAGATCCGCCGCGCTGAGGCCGAGAAAGTCAAATCCATCTTCAAGTCGATCCCCTTCATTGTTGATGTTGACGACAGCTATGGGCTGCCACCACCGCAGCTCCAACTCAAGGTGAATCAAGACGCGCTGGAATACTTCGGGGTACGGCAATCCGACGTAAATGCCACGATCAAGGACCTCTTCCTTGGCCAGGGCATTGGATATTCCTACCGGGGCGAGGGTCACTTACCGCTGGAGATCGCGATTGGCTTGCCAAAGACAGGGCTAACCTGGAATGACTCTGTTGCCTCAACGCCTGTGCCTGCAAATGTTCTCCCGGGCGAGCGCAGAATCGTTGAGCTAGGCCAACTCGTAACGGCCAAAATTGTCCCCGGCTCCCGGGTCATCTATAGGCGCGACGGCTACACGACCGATATGGTAATGGGCGAAGTCGCCGGACAATTCGGGTCACCCATCTACGGAATGCTTGCGGTGGACAATGCAATTGCCCACGCCAACTGGGGGAAACTTCCTAAACCAGCTATTCGCTTTTTTAGCCAACCATCAAACGAAGCAAAGCCTTCATTGTTATGGGACGGCGAATGGCAGATCACCTATGTCACCTTTCGCGATATGGGCATCGCTTTCGGCGTTGCTATCCTTGGCATCTATGTGCTGGTGGTCGCCCAGTTCGGATCCTTCAAACTGCCTTTGGTCGTGCTGGTTCCCATTCCGCTCACCCTGATCGGAATCATGCTCGGTCATTGGCTGCTAGGCGCGGATTTTACGGCAACCTCGATGATTGGTTTTATCGCCTTGGCCGGCATCATCGTGCGCAATTCAATCTTGTTAGTCGATTTCATTCGTTGCCGGCAAGGCAGAGGACGCGCCCTTCGTGACGTACTGCTTGAAGCCGGCGCAATCAGGATCAAGCCAATCCTTCTCACCGCCGTGGCAGCCATGATCTCGGCCGCCACGATTCTCTCAGATCCCATCTTTCAGGGCTTGGCAACGGCTTTGCTTTTTGGCCTTGCATCTTCCACGTTCCTCACCGTGCTTGTTATCCCCGCAATCTATGTTGTGCTGCGCGATGACGGCCGTCCGTTTGGCACGCTGGCTCCTCCCCCAAAAGAGCTGCCATAGCAAGGCCACACGCCCACCGGCGTCTAATTTTCGAGATGAGCCAGTATAATGCGATGCTATCTACTTGCCCCGATAAACAGATCTCGTCGCACTATATCGTTATATTTTTGATGCGGTTTTCGGTAAGGCGACTAAAAATGCACGTGCTTGCGCCCACAGCAAATCCAAACATTTTTTTAATTAAATCAGCGCATTGGCACATATGCCGTGGCGGAGGAGATGGGATTCGAACCCACGATACGCCTTGACAGCGTATAACGGTTTAGCAAACCGCCGCCTTCAGCCTCTCGGCCACCCCTCCGGCTGCACAGCCTTGTCTAAAATAACGCAGCCTGCCCGCTCATACTGGCCAACCGCCTCAACGTAAAGCCCCATGCCGCCGAATAATTCATGGCGCCTGGGTCATGTCACCAAGTCCTGGTCAGCCGCCCATGCACAAGCTTTGAGCCCTGGCGAGCGGTTTGTCTGGCTGAACTCCTCACCAAAGCGATTAGAAAACTGCATTTTTGAATACTATGACGATGCGTACGAGGCGTACGATTTCCGCTGACATATAAACGATCTTTTCAATTGCGATTGCCACAAAACAAGAAGCCGCATGTCGACCCACCCCACATAAAATCGGAATCCACACACGCAAGCTACTTGCCACCGCCTTTGAGCTCCTTATTGTTGCCTCGGCAGCCAATTCCCCGAGTAAACCGCCACTAAGGCGCGTGTGGTGCGGCTGTAATATGAGTGACCTTCAGGCGCGCGCTGCCGACCCAGGTCAGGGAACTGGCCAGGCTGGCGCAACCGCTCTGGCTGCTGGCGAGCGCCGGTTATCTGGCGCGCCCTGAGCGGTGCCTTCCGACTGTATCGACCTCAACATGTTGCGCCAAATCAAGGCCCTGTCGACCGCTACATGCCATGGCTCTAACCGGCCACGCTTTAGGGTCATCCGTTGGAACATAAACACGACAACAACCGAGCGGCTGGCAGAGATGACCTGGCGCATGCCACGCAGCTAGGCTTCTTATCTTCTGCGCAAGGCGCATCTTACCCATGGTAGCCCCGGAACCGCAGGCAACGGAACAGGGCTTGACATCCGCCGAGGCTACGACGCGACTGCGTCAGGACGGTCCGAATGAACTGCCGCAAGATCGTCGCCGCCGCTTGCCACGCATTGTCTTGGACGCGGTACAAGAGCCAATGCTGCAATTGCTACTGGCGGCGGGGCTTATATACCTTCTGCTCGGCAATCTTGCCGAAGCGTTGATCCTTTTGAGTTTCGCTGTTCTCAATGTCGCCATGGTCGTGGTCCAGGAAGCCCGCACGGCGACCGCGCTGGAAGCCCTGTTAGAACTGACCAGCCCGCACGCACTCGTTTGGCGCGACGGGGCCAAGATGCACCTACCAGCGCGCGTTTTGGTGGCTGGAGATGTCATAGAGGTGCGGGAGGGCGAACGTGTGCCGGCAGACGCTACACTGTTGGAAGCAAGCTCTTTACACGCGGATGAAGCACTACTGACGGGCGAATCCGTACCGGTTCGTAAACTAGTTGACACGACTTCCGCGGTTGAAGGTGTTCCCGGCGGCAAGGATTCACCGCTTATCTGGGCGGGCAGCTTGGTCACGGCCGGTAGCGGCATTGCACGTGTGACCGCCACGGGGCCGCGCACTGAAGTCGGCCGTATCGGCCATTCGCTAAGCAGCGTAGAAGCTGCGGTGCCGCCGTTGCAAGTTCAGATGCGCCGGCTGATCTGGCTATTCGCGGCGGCGGGCATTGGCGCTTCGGGACTCCTGGCCATCGCCTACGGCCTGCTGCACGGGCAATGGCTGCAGGCCGTTTTGTCGGGCATCACCTTGGCCATGGCAACACTGCCACAGGAATTTCCGCTTGTCCTTACCAGCTTCCTGGTATTGGGGGCGAGGCGCATGTCGCGCCATCATGTATTGGCGCGCCGTGCCGCCGCCATTGAGGCGCTGGGCACGACCACCCTACTTTGCACGGACAAAACCGGCACGCTGACGCAGAATTGCATGTCCGTAGTACGATTGGTGGCGGCCGGAGAAGTGCTTGACGTGAACGAACTCTCGAGCACACTGCCCGAAGCGTTTCATCCGCTGGTGGAATTCTCCATCCTCGCCAGCCGCCCAAACCCATTCGACCCTGTGGAGCAGGCGTTCCACAGGCTGGGACAGATGAAACTCGCCAACACGGAGCACCTGCACGCGGATTGGGTGCTGGCACATGGCTACCCATTGAAGCCGGAACTGCTGGCAATGTCGCAAGCTTGGTGTGGCTCTGCCGACGGCGTCCATGTCGTTGCTGCGAAAGGTGCACCAGAAGCGATTGCAGACCTTTGCCATATGGATGCTCGGAAGCTAGAAGTAATGCTGCACGGCGTTGCAGAAATGGCGGCTGAGGGGCTACGCGTGCTGGGCGTGGCCAAGGGGCTTCATACGGGGCCAGACTGGCCCGAGAGTCAGCATGATTTCGATTTCGTCTTTCTTGGCCTTGTCGGCCTCGCCGACCCGCTGCGTCCCGGCGTGCCAGAGGTCATAGCGGCATGCCGGCAAGCCGGCATTAGCGTTGCGATGATAACGGGCGACCATCCGGCGACAGCTCTTGCCATTGCCCGCCAAGCTGGAATCGAAAGCCGCCAAGTGCTCACCGGCGCGCAAATGGCTGAACTCGACGATACCGCCTTGCTCGCCGCGGTAACAGGCACGCGGGTCTTCGCGCGGGTGATGCCGGAGCAGAAACTGCGCCTAGTGCAAGCGTTCGCCGCCAACGGCGAGATAGTGGCGATGACGGGCGACGGGGTGAATGACGCTCCGTCTCTGAAAGCAGCACATATCGGTGTCGCCATGGGTCTGCACGGTACAGATGTGGCTCGCGAAGCAGCCTCGCTCGTGCTGTTAGACGATGACTTTACCAATCTGATTGCCGCCATCCGCCTGGGCCGGCGGATCGATGCCAATCTGCGCAAGGCATTCTCCTACATCCTCGCAGCGCATGTGCCGATCGCCGGCATGTCGTTGATTCCGGTGTTGCTCGGCTGGCCGCTCATGCTTGGGCCGGTGCACGTGGTGTTTCTGGAAATGATTATCGACCCCACTTCCTCAATTGCGTTCGAGGCGGAGACAGAAGACAGCACCACCATGTTGCGCCCTCCTCGCAAACCTAGCACAGGTTTGTTTAGCCTGAGCTTACTGGCTGGCGGTTTGGTCCAGGGCACTAGCGTGTTAATCGCCACGCTGCTTGTTTCCCTAATGGGTACTCATAGTGCGGTTGATGAGAGCACAAGCCGCGCCATGGCGTTCATCACATTAGTAACCGGAAATTTGGGGTTGATTCTAAGCAACAAGGCTCTAGGTGAGAGCGCATTGGTCGCCTTGCGCAGACCGAACCGAGCGCTGGGCATTGTTACCACCATAGCAATCAGCGCACTCGGCCTCACTCTGGCGTTGCCGCAACTCCGCTATTTGTTTGGCTTTGCGCTTTTGACCCTGAGGGGCGTGTCTGTTGCGGTACTTGCCGGCTTTGCCTGCTTAGCCATGAACTTGGCATGGGCACAATTGTGGCGAAGATTAGCCTGCCCCCAAAACATCAAAGCCACCGAGCTTGGCGCGGGATGATATCACCTAGGTGCAGAGTCAGCATAGGTGTTGATTTCCGCTGAGAAGTAACCCGGGAGGGCCGGATTTTTCCACTGAGAATTGGCTCTGACTCACTTTTGCTGTTGTTTAAGGGATATTCTTTGGCCGCGTCATTGGGAATATCTGCCATGCACGGTCGATTTCAACGCGCCAATCTCGTACCGGAAGGTTTTGTTGTTGTCTCAGTACAAAGCGTCGGCGAGGGTGTCCAAATCCTACTTCGCTCACGGTATGTTTCTGGGGCTTGCCCTGATTGCGGGCAGCTAAGTCGCCGTGTTCAGAGCCGATATATCCGTCGACCATCGGACCTCCCTCTAGGTGGTCGCCGCGCCGTTCTTTCGATCATGGCGCGCCGGTTTTGGCTTGACGCGACTGTTTGCAGGCGACGCATCTTCTGCGAGCAGTTTGATCATGGGTTCTGTTTCGTTACGCTCGACGCACTCAGCGGCCTGAAACAACTGTCCATCATCCCGGGCTGACGCTGGGTCGCAGACCTGGGGCAGCTTTCGCCACTGGGCCCATGATGCCAGTTAGCAAGGACACCTTGTTGCGCGTGGTGCGTCGGCGTGCGCTTGATCAGACTGAAGAGCTTCATGTCATCGGCGTTGACGATTTCGCATTCCGGCGAAGCCAGAGCTATGGAACGATCATTTGCGATCTGGAGCGCCGGAAGCCTGTCACCTTATCGTCGGTAGGCAGATTAGACAGTCGGTCTGCAGCAATGACATCGATCCCAAACTTCTTACCGATGCCGAGAAGCTGTAATACGAAGGCTGCCGACGTCGGCAGGAAACGAACGAAGCAATCCTGGTGGCGGCGATCAAGGCAAACGTCCCTGAATTGGTCGCGGCGCGCAAAGCAATTAGAGACGTCCAAGCCATGATTCGCTCAAAGTCAGCGGCAAAGTTCGATGACAGGCTTGCGATTGCAAAAGGCAGCCTCATCGGGTCATTCGCCAATGGCATCGAAAAGGACTGGGCTGTCAGAAACGCAATCCTCTCGCCATGGTCGAACAGACAGACCGAGGGACAGGTCACCCGCCTCAAATTTATCAAGGGACATATGTATGGGCGCGCGAAACTTGACCGGCTTCAGGCCCGATTGATCGGCGTGGCATGAGAACGCCATTGGCAAAAGTGAGCCAGGGCCAATTCTCAGCGAAATAATAGGCATTCGCAATATGTGGTCTGCCGACCATGGACGGGCGGGAGAGAGTTGCGGTGAACATCAGGCAACTTCACGTGGAGCGCGGGGTCTCGCAGGAGGTGTTCGCGGTCGGCGCCGGGATTGACCTGACCTAAGGAGCCGGATCGAGCGGCGGCTGGAGAACCTGATGGTGATAGTGCTGGAGAAAATCGCGGCGGCGCTGTTCGCCGATCCCGGGCCGGGGGGATGGGGCAGCACCGCTGCCAGCCGGAAGAAAGAGGAAGCGGGATTAGCCCTTGGCGACCGCGCCTCTCGGCGCTTTGGTGGCGGCAGACTCTATCAGGGTGAGTGTTTGTGCGTGTGCCGGTGGTGCAGGTCCGGGTAATGCACGTGCCTGTGCACCAGCCGCGCGTGCCGGTGCCTGTGCGCGTGCGGTTCGCCCGGCGGCGCATCTTCGCCATGCTCGTGCTGGTGGTGTTCGTCGTGGCTGTGACGGTGCTCGTGCTCCAGCTCCTCATGCACATGCACATGCTCATGCCGCTCCGCCAGGTGCAGCCAGAGGCCAAGGCCCATGAGCGCGCCCGAGATCAGCAGCCTGGCGGACAGCGGCTCGCCGAGGAACGCCACCGCGATCGCGGCACCCACGAACGGGGCGAGGGAGAAATACGCGCCGGTTCGGGCGGTGCCGAGATGGCGCAGCGCCAGCACGAACAACACGAGGCTCACCCCGTAGCCGAGGAAGCCGACCAGCCCGGCCGCCGCGAGCAGCCCCGGCGCGGGGAAATGCCCGCCCGCGCCGAGCGCCAGCGCCACGTTCACCGCCCCGGCGACCAGCCCCTTCAGCATCGCGATCTGCACCGGATCGGCCGAAGAAAGTTTCCTGGTGAGGTTGTTGTCTATCCCCCAGCACAGGCAGGCGCCGGCGATCAGCGTGGCGCCGACATCCAGGCTCGCCCGCCCCTGCCAGGACAGCAGCGCCGCCCCGGCCAGGATCGCGAACGCGCCGAGCAGCAGCCGGCGATCCACATTCTCCCGGAACACAACCCAGGCGATGCCCATGGTCGCGAGCCCCTCCAGGTTCAGCAGCAGCGAGGCGTTGGCGGCGCCCGTGTGGGACAGACCGAACATGAGCAGCAGCGGCCCGCCGAGGCCGCCAGAGAGGATCACCAGCCCAAGCCAGAACAGGTCCGCGCACCGCAGCGGTGCCTCCGTTGCGGGCAGGCGGAGCATGGCGCGGAAGGCGTGGATGACGGCGAGCCCAAGCCCGGCGCCGAGGTAGAGCAGCCCGGCCATCATCCAGGGGCTCACCGCCCCGAGCAGGAGTTTGGCGAGCGGCGTACTAGCGCCGAACAGGACAGCCGAGAGAAGGGCGAGCACGATGCCAGTGCGGAACATGGCGGCACCTTAGACCAACTGCACCCGGTTGTCGTCGGGTGCGGGGTGGTGCGCGCCCGACGCGCACGCTTCCCACCGGGCGATCTGCGGCGTTCCGGGGCTGTTGAGAGGATAGCGGTGGGACGCCAAAAACGCCAGCGGGCCAGTCCACGTGGACCGGCCCGCTGGCACTTGATTTTCAAGAGATTCCTTGGCGCGCTCGAAGAGATTCGAACTCCTGACCCTCAGATTCGTAGTCTGATGCTCTATCCAGCTGAGCTACGAGCGCGCAGTGGGCGGGGTGTAACCGAAGCGCTTCCGTCACGCAACCCCATCCTTTGATTTAGACCGGCAAGGCCCTGGGCCATCCCTAGCCTTGCTGACCTATAGCGCCATCACGTGTCTAGATTCGCCACCCGGAGTGCGTTGTTTACAATAAACTCCCGACGCGGCTCCACAACATCGCCCATCAGCGTGGAGAAAATCTGGTCGGTGCCTTCGGCATCGGAAATCTTCACCTGCAGCAGGCGGCGTGCCTTGGGGTCCAACGTCGTCGTCCAAAGCTCCTCGGGATTCATCTCTCCCAGCCCTTTAAAACGGCTGATCACCAGCCCCTTGCGGCCATGGGCAAGCAGCGCGTCCCACATCGCAGCCGGGCCATAAACTGGTTTTGCAGCCCCGCCATCGATAGAAAGGGTTGCTTCGTCAGTGAAAAGCTCCGCCATCCGGACCGCGCGCTCGGCCAAATAGCGCGCCTCGGCCGTGCGTAGTACGGCCGCATCCAATGTGTAATGTTCGGCCACCCCGCGCACCGTGCGGCCCAGCTTCAGGCCAGTCTCGTCGGACGTCACAACCCAACCGCGCTCCGTAGGGTGAGAAATTGCGTTCAGCCGCGCCACCAATGCTGCATCCTTCGCCGCTTCACCCAACGCCGTCGGCGTCATCAGCCCGGCAATGGCAATCTGCTCCAAATAGAGCTGCGGTAGCGTATTCTCCATGGCCCTCAGTCGATGTACCACCTGCCCGATCCACACTGCCGCCTCGCGCAACTCATCGCCCAAGAGCGTCAACACGCCGTTGGAGAGCACCGAATCGCCTAAAGCGCGATCGAGCAAGAAGGCTTCTAGTGCCTCATCATCCTTCAGGTAGCGCTGGTCATTGCCGCGCTTGGCACGGTAGAGCGGCGGCTGCGCAATATAGAGATAGCCCTGCTCAATAAGCTGTGGCATTTGTCGATAGAAAAACGTGAGCAGCAGCGTACGGATATGGGAACCGTCCACATCCGCATCAGTCATGATGACGATGCGGTGATAGCGCAGTTTGGCGGGGTCGAACCCGCCCTCTCCAGAGTCAGCCCGGCCGATGCCCGCCCCCAGCGCCGTGATTAGCGTACCAACCTCCGCGCTGCCCAACATCTTGTCGAAGCGCGCGCGCTCAACGTTCAGAATTTTGCCTTTCAACGGCAGGATAGCCTGGTATTTCCGGTCGCGCCCCTGTTTGGCGGAGCCGCCGGCGCTGTCACCCTCGACAAGGAAGAGTTCCGACTTTGCTGGATCGCGCTCCTGACAATCAGCCAGCTTGCCGGGCAACGAAGAAATATCCAGCACTCCCTTGCGGCGGGTGAGTTCGCGGGCCCTGCGCGCGGCCTCGCGCGCAGCGGCAGCGTCGATCACCTTCTGAACAATATTCTTCGCTTCCTTCGGATGCGTTTCGAACCAATGGCTCAACGCATCGGCCACCGCCGCCTGCACGACAGGTTGTACCTCGGAGGAAATTAGCTTGTCCTTAGTCTGAGAGGAGAATTTCGGATCCGGCACTTTCACCGAGAGTACAGCGGTCAAGCCCTCACGCATATCCTCGCCAGAGATATCGGCCATATCCTTCTTACCCGACATGCCCTTGGCGTAATTACTTACTACCCGTGTCAGCGCTGCGCGGAAACCAGCAAGATGCGTGCCGCCATCGCGCTGCGGGATGTTGTTAGTGAAGCACAACATGGTTTCGTGGTAAGAATCGTTCCAGGAAAGCGCGA
Organism: Pseudomonadota bacterium; assembly: GCA_021818425.1. GTDB lineage: Bacteria > Pseudomonadota > Alphaproteobacteria > Acetobacterales > Acetobacteraceae > Acidocella. The sequence goes on along the minus strand of JAKAEC010000002.1, from coordinate 65,226 downwards.
ACTCCACCTTTATTCCAACCTCTTTGACCTCGCTCATCGCGGTGACCGGGCTGGGTAGCAAGGCATTCTTTGCCCGATCCAGCCAGACGCAGAACTCTCTTACCCCGCCCTCGTAATGGAATTCGTTCTGCAGGAAGGGCTGATGGCGCTCGTCACGCAGCACAATGGCGAGACCCGAGTTCAGAAAAGCCAGTTCGCGCAGGCGCCGCTCGAACACCGTGTAGTCAAACTCCGTCCGGGTAAAGGTGGCGGCGGACGGCTTAAATGTCACCTCAGTGCCGTTGACGTGGTCGGACGGGCCAACGACCATTAGCGGTTGCACCGTGTTGCCGTTCTCAAAGCGGATGAAATGCTCCTGCCCACTACGCCAAATACGCACCTCCATCCAGTCGGAGAGTGCGTTCACCACTGCTGCCCCCACGCCGTGCAAGCCGCCAGAAACTTTGTAGCTGTTCTGGTTGAACTTGCCGCCCGCATGCAGCTTGGTCAGCACCACTTCCGCGGCGGAAACGCCTTCGTCGGGGTGCATATCCGTGGGGATGCCCCGACCATCGTCAGTGATGGTCATAGAGCCATCGCCGTTAAGCACCGCCTCCACCCGGCTGGCAAAACCCGCCTGGGCCTCGTCCACCGCATTGTCAATGATCTCGAAGCCCATATGGTGCAGGCCCGAGCCATCATCCGTGTCACCAATATACATGCCGGGCCGCTTCCTAACGGCATCCAGCCCCTTCAGAACACGGATCGATGCAGCGTCATAGGCATCGTCTTGCGGGACTGTCTCAGGCGTGTCGGGCATAATCGGTAACCGGCTCCAAAATCATCGAATGAGGCCGATTCATACCGCATATCTGGGCGAAAGCCTAATGCCGCTCGCGGCGTTCCTTAACGTGCGTCCGCATGGACGGGTTGGGGCTGAAACTGGGGCAAAAGCTGGGGATGGTTGAAATTCCCACCGACACCCAAAGCCTGTGTCAAAGCCAATATGCCCTGACGGAAAGGCCCCCGCTGCCGCATCGCCAGTGTGCCAAAACCAGAATGGCGACCAACAATGCGCGGCAGATCCGGTATCACCGCATCCAGTGCCACACCGAGCTTGTCCTCGATAAAACTCTGCGTCAGCCCACCCGGTGCGCCGGCCTTGTTTAGCACCAACAACGGGCGCGAAGCCTGGCCTGACCCTCCTTGCAGGCCGTACAGTTTCTCCATGTTGCGGATCGAAATCAGTGTCGGGTCCAGCACAATCACCCGCTGCTGTGCATTGAACATAAATTGCCGAGCCAACGGCGTCAGCCGTGCACCAACATCGACAATCATAAAATTATAGCGCGCGCGTATCGCCTGCACAAAGGCCACCAGCCCTTCCGGGTTGCAGGGCGCCTCCCACGTCAGCGCTTCCATACCCGCCATCACATGCAGCCTGTCACCCAAATCCTGCACGCAACGCTCGATCAGCAGTTGATCCACGCGCTGCGGCGCCTCCAGCACCGAGGATAAGCCACGGCTTGTGGGAATGTTCAGGTCCAGCGCCAGCGTGCCAGTATTGATCTCACCGTCCAGCAGCATTGTATGCCTGTGCAACTCATTGGCGATATAGGCAGCCAGATTGGCGGCAACGCAGCTCGCCCCCACCCCACCACGCGCCCCGCACAGCGCAACCATTCGTCCGCCGCGCGTGCTCATCTGCCGTGGCGCAAGCTGATCGACCACCGGCAGAAAATGCTCGGCGACCAAGTCTTCTGTCAGCCGCTTGGGAAGATATTCCTTCACCCCCATATTCTTCACCACAATGCGGTAAAAATTCACGTTGTGAACCTCACCGATGGCCAAAACCACCGTCCCGGCATCCACCACGTCCGCCAGGTCCATTAGCGCGTTGATCGGTTGCTCCTCGCCAGACAGATCAACCAGCACGATCTCCGGCGTGGGCATTGCGGCCAAAATGGTCAGTGCATGACGAAAATCCGCCAAATGCACTTGGTTGTCGTTGGGAATATGCTCTGCCAATACCGTGTGCAGCACCCTCACGCTATCCGCGTCGCACGCGAAACCGATGAACTTATCTCGCTGCAACATCGCCGCGGGGGCTGGGCGCGGATGCAGGCTGTTGCCATAAGGCTCGGGCTGCCAAGCTTCCGCTTGGCCCGACGGATCGGGTACAGGGTCATCATTCGGCATGAACAATCCTCCGGAGACGCGGATATTTCAACAAATTCGGGTTGCTATCCCGTTAATTCTCCGTCCTGGCTAGGACGCCTGCGCGGGCCGAAGGTTGCGGGGCGCCGCGCGCCGCTATATCAGCGCCCCTTCAATTTCGATTTTTACAGGACACGATGGCTCGGCAGAAAAAAGGCCGCAAACTGGACGGCTGGATCATTCTCAACAAACCGCAAGGCATCACCAGCACGCAGGCGCTGAACAAGGTGAAGCGGGCATTCGATGCCCAGAAGGCTGGGCATGGCGGCACCCTGGATCCACTGGCTACCGGAATCTTGCCGCTGGCCTTCGGTGCTGCCACTAAAACTGTCCCCTATGTGATGGACAGCACCAAGATCTATCACTTCACTCTAAAATTTGGAGAGGCGCGGGATACAGACGATGCAGAAGGCGCGGTGGTCGCCGCCTCAGATATCCGCCCCAGCGACGCCGAGATAAAGACTGCCCTGCCCCGGTTCATCGGCAGCATCATGCAGGTGCCCCCCACCTTCTCCGCCATTAAAGTGGACGGCGAACGCGCCTACGACATGGCCCGCGACGGCCGCCCGCCCGAATTGCCGCCACGCCCGGCACAGGTGGAACGGTTCGAACTAATCGGCCGGCCGGACGAAGACCACGCCGTGTTCGAGGTACAGTCCGGCAAAGGTGTCTATATGCGCTCCCTGGCACGGGATTTGGCGCGGGCCTGCGGCAGCGTGGGGCATATCTCAACCTTGCGTCGCCTGCGCGTCGGGCCATTTCTGGAAAATATGGCGGTTCCTCTGGACTTTTTTCTCAATCCGGCGCAGAACCCCGCCACTCTTGCCGAAACTCTGCTGCCGCTCGAGACCGCGCTGGACGACATCCCGGCTCTGGCCCTGAGCCAAGCAGAGTTTTTCGCCTTATCTCAAGGCCAGGCGATCAGCTTGGTGGACCTGATGGGGCGCATTCCGGAGGCTGCCAACCCTGATAACGGGCTGGTGCGCGTGACGGCGGCAGGGCGCGTAAAGGCCATGGCCCGACTCTCCGATGGGTGGCTGAAGCCCGAACGATTGTTTTAACGTTATTCAGAAGGATATCACGATGTCGATTACGCCTGAACGCCGAGCGGAGCTCGTCAAGGAATACGCGACCGCAGCCAACGACACCGGTTCCCCCGAGGTGCAGGTCGCCCTGCTCTCCGAGCGCATCGTTAACCTGACCGAGCATCTGAAGACCCACGCGAAGGATTACCATTCCCGCCGCGGCCTTCTGGTTCTCGTTGGCCAACGCCGCTCGCTGCTGGACTATCTGAAGCGCAAGAACGTGAAGCGCTACCAAGACCTGATCGGCCGACTGAATCTGCGCCGCTGATCCACTAAGTCGCCTCGGGACTGCCCCCGCCATGATCCGGTGGGGTTTGTTTTGGGCGGGGCACACACCTGTGCCCCGCCTTCATAACAGAACGGCGCCTCAAGCTGCGTCGTCGGCGCGGCGCTCGGCCTTCTTGCGGTCATGTGGGTTCAGATAACGCTTGCGGAGGCGCACTGCAGAAGGCGTCACTTCCACCAGCTCGTCATCCTCAATATAGGCAATTGCCTGCTCCAGGCTCATACGCCGTGGTGGTGTCAACAACAGCGCCTCATCCTTGCCAGCGGCGCGGATGTTAGTGAGTTTCTTTTCCCGAATGGGATTCACGTCCAAATCGTTCTCGCGGCTATGCTCACCTAGAATCATGCCGACATAAACCTTGTCACCCGGGTTGACGAATAGCACGCCACGGTCCTGCAGAGAGAACAAAGAGTACTGCACCGCCTCTCCATCCTCGGACGAGATCAATGCGCCGTTGCGGCGACCTTCAATCTTGCCTTTCCAAGGTCCGTAACCCGCGAATAAGCGGTTCATCACACCGGTACCACGCGTATCGGTCAAGAACTCCCCGTGGTAACCGATCAACCCGCGCGAGGGAATCCGGAAGGTGAGGCGTTGCTTGTCGCCGCCAGATGGACGAATATCAACAAGCTCGCCCTTGCGACGGCTCATCTTCTCCACTACCGCGCCAGCGTAAGGCTCATCGACATCGATCAGCACCTCTTCGTAGGGTTCCTCTCGTTCGCCCGTCTCCTTGTTGGTTCGGGTCAGCACACGGGGGCGACCAATGGTGAGTTCAAATCCTTCGCGACGCATGGTCTCGATCAACACGCCGAGCTGAAGCTCACCACGGCCCGAAACCTCGAAGGCGTCTGTCTCAGCGGACACCGCCACCTGAATAGCGACATTGCCCTCTGTCTCTTGGAACAGCCGGTCACGGATCTGACGGGATGTAACCTTCTTGCCCTCGCGGCCACCCAGCGGGCCGTCATTAATACGGAAGGTCATGGAGAGGGTCGGCGGATCGATCGGGGTGGCCGGCAGCGGGACGGAAACCTCCGACGCACAGATCGTATAGGGGATGGTGGTGTCGGAAAGACCCGCCACTGCAACAATGTCGCCAGCGCTCACCTCGTCCACTGGGACACGCTCTAACCCGCGGAAGGAAAGCAGTTTGGTCAGCCGGCCGGTTTCCACCACCTTGCCGTCCAAATCCAATACCTTCACCGGCATGTTCACGGTGGCACGCCCCTGTTCCACGCGCCCAGTCAGCACACGGCCCAGGAAAGTGTCCGACTCCAGAATGGTGGCAACCATAGCGAAGGGCGCGTCCGCGTTTAGCGCCGGGGCGGGCACATGCTTCAAAATCAGGTCGAACAACGGCGCCAAGCTTTCGCGCGGGTCGTTCAAATCCGCCACGGCCCACCCCTGACGGCCCGAGGCAAAGAGGGTGGGGAAATCCAGTTGCTCCTCATTGGCGCCCAGCGAGGCAAACAGGTCGAAGATTTCATTATGCACGTCGTCCGGACGGGCGTCGCCACGGTCGATCTTATTTACCACCACCATCGGCTTCAGCCCGCGCGCCAATGCCTTGCCGAGCACGAACTTGGTCTGCGGCAGCACGCCTTCGGCCGAATCGACCAGCAGTACTGCGCCGTCCACCATGGAGAGAATCCGCTCCACCTCGCCGCCGAAATCGGCGTGACCGGGGGTGTCGACGATGTTAATCCGGGTGTCTTGCCACACCACGGAGGCAACCTTAGCCAGAATGGTGATGCCGCGCTCTTTTTCCAAATCATTGCGGTCCAACGCCCGCTCGGCCACCGTCTGGTGAGCGGCAAATGCGCCTGATTGCTTCAACAGCTGGTCGGTAAGGGTGGTTTTGCCATGGTCGACATGGGCAATGATGGCGATATTGCGAATTTTCGGCGCGGACATCTGAAGACTACCTATCGGAACATGAGCAAACCGGCCGGGCCGGGGCACTTGAGGTCGCCTCGGTCTGGCCGGCATGCTCGGGCTGATTTGTGCCCCGCATAGCGATATTGCGCCGCAAAAGCGAGGGGGGAAAAGTCCCACTTGGAACATGGGCGCCCTGCGGCGCCCATGTGGCAATTATGGCGTGGGCGGTGACATGCCGCCGGCGCGAGAGGTATGGTTGACAGACGGCACCATACCATCGCCCGGATACGTACCCCCAGGCGAAGACGAACCGACATCATGCGAAACTCCCCCATTTTGTGACATATCACCGGCTCGAGAGGTAGAGTTCACCGACGGCGCCAGGCCCTTAGTGTCACGGTCGTTGTCGCCGTCGTTGTCCATGGCGCCAGCAGACATGTTTTGCCGGGATTCCATCGCCTGTAGCGCGACATCTGTCTCCTGAGATGCGGTCGCGTAGTCGCCTGACTTCAGGGCGCGGCGGGCCCTTTCAATGGCTAGCACTGCCGGTGACTGGTCAACCGGGCGGGCAGAGCCAGCTTCAACACTGCGACTGAGCAAGCGGGTTTCTGCGTGAGACAGCGCCGATGCCGCCAACCGCCGATCATGATGCGCGATTCCACTCTGCGCCATGCGAAGATATTCGTGCGGCCCGGCACCTTCCGGCATCGCGAGACCATGCCCATGTGTCTTTGGCTGAACATGAGGCTCCATGCTGCCGGACGGCATGCTCGGCTGCATGTCAGAAAGTGAGTTTGCCCCACCCGCCGGCGCCTGCATATTTGTCTGGGCGCAAGCAATGCCTGCAGACACGAACAGCGCGGCCGAACCCAGAAAGATCGAGCGCATTGGCTTTCTCCTTTATTTTGCGTGCGCGACCGGATGGCCGCGGAACACCTTTGAAGCTGGGAAATAAGTCGCGGATACCAAGACAAAGGGCGTGGAGGCGGCATTAAAGCCTCGTCATAAGATTTGGATCCGGTTAGAGATTCGGCAGGCTTCACCGTTTGCAAACCATGAATCTATACTGGGCGGCATGTGAAACTTCCTTTCACCTTATTTACACTTCTGCTGGGCGCCAGCCCGGCCTTGGCTAACATACCCTCCAGCGCCAGTTGCGCTGTGGCCGGACGCGCCGCAGAGTTGGCCGACTCCCTACCAGCCAATCTTCTACTCTCCATTGGCATCGTGGAAAGCGGTCGGGCAAATCCCTTCACCGGCCACTCCGCCCCCTGGCCATGGACAGTGAACGTAGACGGCAACGGCAAATTTTTTGCCAATAAGCTGGATGCGGAAGCCTTTGTGCGCCTCGCACAGGCTTCCGGCGCAAGGGATATCGATGTGGGCTGTTTCCAGATTAGCCTAGAGCACCACCCGGGGGCCTTTGCCTCGTTATCGGACGCTTTCGATCCTGCCACGAACGCCGCCTATGCCGCTCTCTACCTCACCCACCTGAAAGCACAGACGGGCTCTTGGAACACTGCAATCGCGGATTATCATTCGTTCCTACCGGATCTCGGGCTGCCGTATCAGCGCCAGGTGTTGGCGGCATGGAAACGACTAGGGAATGTGCCGCCAAATCTGACGACCGAAACAGCACATGCCGCCGTCGCGACGCCGGACCAAGTAGTCGTCATCCAATCTCCTGAGGCCCGAGAAGTGCATGTCTACACCATGAACACGCCGGACGATGCTTCCTGGCGGCCGGGCCTACCGCATGTCATCGACAATCCATAACCGCATCCGGGTGATTGAATTGCGGCGCATCCGGCTCTAGAGCAAGCGGATCATGAGCGAAAATACCAACACCTCCCAGCTGAGCTGGCCTTTCCGCGAAGCCGAACGCATTGCCGAGCGGCTGAAACAGAAAGGCAAGACTATTGCGCTGTTCGAGACGGGCTATGGCCCCTCGGGCCTGCCGCATATCGGCACGTTCGGCGAGGTGGCGCGCACCAGCTGGGTGCGCAAGGCGTTCACCGAACTCACTGGGCTAAAGTCTCGCCTGCTGGCCTTCTCCGACGACATGGACGGCTTGCGCAAAGTGCCGGACAATGTGCCTAATAAAGATATGCTGCAGAGCCATCTCGGCAAGCCGCTCACGCGCATCCCCGACCCATTCGGCAAGTTCGAGAGCTTCGGCGCGCATAACAACAACATGCTACAAGAGTTCCTGCGCTCTTTCGGGTTTGAGTTCGAATTCGCATCCGCCAGCGATTACTACGCCTCTGGCCGGTTTGATGCGGCGCTTTTGCATGTATTACGACACCATCAAGAGATTGTGGACATCATCCTACCCACGCTGGGTAAGGAACGACAGGCTACCTATTCGCCAATCCTGCCCATCCACCCGCGCAGCGGTGTCGTTATGCAAGTTCCCATAGACCGCGTGGACGCTGCACACGGCACAGTGTTCTGGACCGACCCGGAAAGCGGTGCCACGTTCGAGACCTCCGTGCTGGGCGGCAATGCCAAGTTGCAATGGAAGGCGGACTGGGCAATGCGTTGGTACGCGCTGGATGTGGATTATGAGATGTCCGGTAAGGATCTCATCGATTCGGTGAAGCTCTCCTCCTGCATATGCCGGGCACTGGGCAAAGAACCGCCGCTGAACCTCACATACGAGCTGTTCCTGGATGAAAAAGGCCAGAAGATCAGCAAGTCCAAAGGTAATGGGCTTTCCATCAAGCAATGGCTCACATACGCGCCCAAGGAAAGCCTAGCGCAGTTCATGTATCACGCACCGCAGCGCGCCAAGCGGCTGTTCTTCGATGCCATCCCCCGCTCGACGGACGACTACATCAACGCCATTGCAGCGTTACCCACTGCGCAGACGCCACATGACAATCCCGCTTGGCATATCCATGGCGGGGTGCTGCCCACGCATGCCGGCTCGCCCATCAGCTTCACCATGCTGCTGAATCTGGCCTCCGTGAGCAACGCGGACAGTGCGGAGATGCTCTGGGGCTTCATCCACGCCTATATGCCGGAGGCTAACGCCGAAAGCTTCCCCTTCTTGGCGGAACTCGTGCATTACGCCGTGGCCTACAACCGCGATTTCGTGGCGCCCACGCGCCAGTACCGCGCGCCAAGTGCTACCGAGCGCGCGGCATTGGAGGACCTCGCCAACAGTCTGCGGGACAATGAACAAGCCCGCCATCCTGGCACAAATGAGGCCGAACGGCTGCAAAATCTCGTCTACGCCATCGGGAAGCGCCACCCGTTCAGTCCATTAAAGGCTTGGTTTGACTGCCTGTATCAAGTGCTGCTGGGTACCCAGGAAGGCCCTCGCTTTGGCGGGTTCATCGCCCTTTACGGCGTGGAGCGGACCATTGCGCTAATTGGGATAAGCCTGGCCCGCGAGGTGGCGGCGGCCTGACGCCTTGCGCCGCTATCTGAAGCTGCTGCCGCCGGCTTTCGGGCTTCTGCTGCTAACAGGAATCGCCCTTGGGCTGCACCGAGTTCTGGCCAAGGTGGGCCTAGGGGAAATATTTGCTGCCTTTCTAGCCACGCCCTTCTGGGATGTGGTGCGAGCGGTGGGGCTTCTGGGCGCCTCTATCTGCATCATGGCGGCCTATGACCTGCCGGGGGTTTTCTTTGCCCGCCGCGCTGGCGGCAGCCCGCATCTGCCGTATCCCAGCATTGGTTTGGCTTCGTTCTGCGCCTATGCGTTAAGCCATGTGCTTGGTGCCACGGCGCTCACTGCGGCAGCCATCCGTCTGCGCTTCTATTCCCACTGGGATGTGCCGCCCGGTGGCATTGCGCGCATCGTTGCAATATCGGGCAGCAATTTTGCCCTGGGAGCGCTAACCTTGCTGGGCGCGCTACTGCTTCTAGACCCGTCGTCGGTGCCGTTACCCGGCGGCTTGGCGCCTCCGCTATTGCGGATTGTTGGGGCGGGCCTGCTGGCGGTGCCGATAGCCTACATACTCGCCGCGCGCGGACGGGAAATCGCAACGCTGTTTGGCAAGCGCATCGCTCTACCGGGCGGGCGCATTGCGCTGGCCCAGATCAGCATTTCCTGCCTGGACATCGCTTGCGCCTGCGCAATTCTGCACGCGGTGCTACCCGCGGCCTCAGGGCTTGCCTACACGGACACGTTAAGTCTGTATCTTGGCGCCTTCGCCGCTGGCATGCTCTCTGGACTGCCTGGCGGAGTAGGAGTTTTTGATTCCGTGCTGCTGCTGGGGCTTTCTGGCCGTATGTCCGCCGCCACTGCGCTGGGGACCATTTTGCTTTTCCGTGTCATGTACTTTCTTGCCCCCGCATGCCTTGCGGGGCTGTCCTATGCTGGGCATGAGCTATGGGTTTACGCTTCGAGTAACCGCAAAAAATGACTGTGCGACAAGCCATTTGACACGTGAATGTGTGGCGTTGATTTACAGCGTACGTGCACAAAATCGATGAAAATTACTACCGACTAGACCGCGTGGTAAACGCGCAAGCCCATTGGCAGCAGGCTAGCGTCGCCGAAAGCGCCGCCGTCCGCCACAAGTTCTGCAAACTTGGCGGCGCACTGCTGACTCGCGTGCACGAAATCGAGCCGGAAATTTATAGACAGATGGACCGTACCATCCCGCAGATACCAACTGAGGCGGACATGGGCCAAGCACGCGCCTCGTGATTGACTGAGGAGGCCGAGACCGGGCGTACACCTAAAAGTCGGAGCAGAAAGGATGGGTTCAATCGCTGTGCCTCGCAAGAGCCGTTCGGAGCGCTGCATCTCTCGCATGTGAATGCGGAGAACATGGTCCACAATTAGCAAGTGAACAATGTGGCCCTCGCCTTAAAAAACTTCTGACGACGCTTTTTCAAATTTCAGCCAACGCTGCTGCATCGAACAACGCCACGCGCATGAGGCTTGTGTGACGTGTTCATCAAGCTCCGTAGCAATGGTGAGCAGATGCTACTTGGATGACCCTACTTTGCAGGATATAGATTTTGGAATCGCAATGAATGCGCGCGCGGCAGTATTCATCCGCGGCGACGTGGGGAAGTAGACGCAGGAACCAAGGTGCTGGTCGATCCATCGTGTTTCGAGGCCGACAAGCGGAGCGATGCCACGTGGCGCCGAAGATACTGGCAGAAGTCAATTATTCCACGCGGAGACAACAGAAACGAGCTCTGATCTCGTCACGATCATTACAGCGGCTCAACCCGAGGAAGACACGCTGACGCTAATGAACTGCACGCCCTTCGGTCTGACCGCCGTCATCTTCAATCGCGTGGCCGAGGCCGCCGAGGCGCTGGGCGACAGGACTGAAACCGGCATGATTTCCAAACGACTGCCGCGCTGGGGCGGTTCCTCCTAGGGTGGGTCAGAATTACGGGCACGGGTTTACGCTCACGCACTGGCGGTGTGACACGCTAACGAGGACCAAGGCGCACTACCTACACCTTCCCAGATAACAAAGGCCGCGCCACGAAGCCTACTTGATGTCGGGCCGAATTAATAATTGACAAGGACAATTGTTTTCGCACTATTGGCACGGTGGTGCATAAGAACCATTGAATCTCAGGGGCTTTCAAATATCAATGCCAAGCCCAGACAACGCAGGACACAATCCACCCAACAGCACTCTCCTCCTGCTGGTTTGCCGCGATCAGCTCTATGCCCTGCGCAGTAATATGCTCGCGGCAATCCCAGTCAATCTTGTCATCGCGGCCATCGCACTGTTTGTCTCTGTCCACGACCATCGCGGTAAGGAAGGAGCTGCTTGGTTCATAGCTGTCGGCACCGTCAATACGTTGCGTATGGGCCAGGCTTGGCCCGCTGTCATGCGGCGAAAGCCAGAAGCATCAGCTCTCAGCTTTGCTGGAGCACAGGGCGCGTTGAACCGGCTCTGCCTCACCGCGCTGCTCTCGGGAGTTGTCTGGGCACTCGTACCGGTTCTGTGCGATGCTTTTACCAGCCCACATACACTGTTCTACCTTACCATCATCTGCGGCATCACGGCGGGCGCCGTCACCCATGGCACACCTTTTGCCCTGATGCCGAGCTGCTTCATTGTACCGCCCCTTCTCTCCGTATTCGTATGCTTACTCTATGCCGGAGGGTTTGATCGGAACTGCTTGGCACTGACGGTGCTAATCTACGCCGCAGCGCTGCTGCGCTTCGCTTGGCAGAGCGAAGCGGCATTCCGGGCAAGCAGCCTGCTGAAGAACGAAGCCCGCGTGCTTGCTGACTCGCTGGAGCAGGAGCGCTTGAAGGCAGTCTCTGTCGCCCAGCAGATGAACCACCGCGCCATGCACGACGACCTAACCGGGCTTTTCAACCGCCCTGGGTTTTTGCGCGAAATCTCACGCTGTATCCGTGCCGCCCGCGGCCCGTTCTGCCTAATGCTGCTCGATCTCGACGGATTCAAGTCCATCAACGGCACCTTTGGTCATCACACCGGAGACCGGGTGCTGATCGAGGTCGCCAGGCGACTTTCGCAAGTTCTGGACAACACCGTCACAACAGCCCGAATAGGCGCCGACGAATTCGCCATTTTTTTTACGGTCTGCGCGACCTGCGAGCCCGCCACTGAGCTCGCGACGCGCCTCATCGCCACCAGCGCAATGCCACTTGCCTCTCTCGATGCAGGGCGGCTTGGCGCGTGTATCGGTATTTACACAGGCGATGCCTGCAATGTGGCGGAATTGCTGACTTACGCCACTGAGGCTCTGCGCGCCGCAAAAAGTACTGGACGCAATCAGTTTCAAGTCTTCGATGAACGGCTGAATGCTAGACTAAAGATGCGCCGTGATATCGAGCGGCACCTGGGTCGCGCGCTAGATACGGCCGAGCTGGAAGTCTATTACCAGCCCATATTCAGCCATGGCGGCCTGACGCTCGCGGGTCTTGAAGCGCTATTGCGCTGGCAACACCCACAGCACGGAATGGTGCCACCGCAGGAGATCGTCGCAACAGCTGCCCTTACGGGGTTAGCCGAACCACTGCTGCGCTTCATTCTCTCCAATGTTTGCAAGACGATCCAAGAACTGCGCGCACGGGGGCTGGCGCAGCTCCGGGTGGCGGTTAACATTTCTCCGCGCGAAATCTCTCATCTGGCGGTCGATGAAATCCTGTTCTCGGAACTGAACAAGCACGGCTGCCCCACCGCCATGCTCGAAGTGGAAGTTACAGAAGAAACGGCTCTGGATATCCGTTCCGTGCAGGACAAGTTAATCCGGCTGACTGAGGGCGGCGTACAAATCGCGATCGATGATTTCGGTGTCGGCTACTCCACCCTGGCGACCTTGCGTCAGAGCTATATAAAAAAGATCAAGATTGATCAGAGCTTCATAAAGGACATCGCGAAATCGCATGATAGCCAGCTTCTGGTTCAGTCCGTTCTGAACCTCGGGAAATCACTCGGGATTCAGGTTGTCGCTGAAGGCGTAGAAACGAAAGACGACATGGACTGCCTGCGGCGGCAGGGGTGTAGCTTGATGCAGGGGCATCTTTTTCTGCCTCCTGTGAGCCTTACGGCATTGCTGGAGCGGCTCGCGCTCAACGAGGGTTGAGGCTACGCGGACCAAGCATCGACAGCCCCACGTTCAGCGGGCATGATGCGCCTTCACGGAGGCAATGCGTGTGAGCAAACAGATTCAGTCTGAAATCGACATTATCCAAAAAAGCGGCTTGTTCCTGCCAGAGTGGTACCTCACCCAGCACCCACAAGCGGCCACTGAGACCGCCAGCGCGCTTACCCATTTCTGCCGCATTGGCTGGAGGGAAGGCGCATGCCCCAATCCCTATTTCCATCCGCAATGGTATTTAACCCGCTATCCGGATGTCGCCGAAAACGGCGTCAATGCATTGCTGCACTTCATAACCGCTGGCGAGGCAGAGGGACGCGACCCCTGCCCTTATTTCTTCACTTCTTGGTACCGTCAAACCTATAACTTGCCGCCACCAGCATCCTGCCTCGCACACTTTCTCAAGCGTCGCCACTCCGGCCAAGTGAATCCCGTGCCAGTGTTCGATGCGGCTTGGTATCTAGACCAGTACCAAGACGTAGCCGAAAGCGGTGCAGACCCCTTCGAACATTTCCTGGCTTTCGGGGCTCAGGAAGAACGTGACCCCTCACCGGAGTTCGACATCAAGTTCTATCTGGGCCGCTACAAGAAATATTTAAAAGGGCAGAACCCGCTCCTGCATTACCTCGCAAATATAGAAAGCGGCATGTTCCTGCCTCAACGTCCGGAACAGGAAGGGTTGATCCCCACCGCCATACGCCGCTCCACCCGGCCAGCCACGTTCTTCGAGGAATTTAACCCGCCACCACCGCACGCCATCCGCAAGGCGATAGTTCTCGCTTATTACCTGCCTCAGTTCCACCGGGTGGAGGAGAATGATGCTTGGTGGGGCAAAGGCTTTACGGACTGGACCAACCTCGGGCGCGCCATGCCGCGCTTTGTTGGCCATGTGCAGCCTCGAATTCCGCGTGACCTGGGTCATTACTCGCTGGACGACCCCGAAACCCTTAAGCGTCAAGTGGAGATGGCTAAAGGCGCCGGTCTTTCCGGCTTCGTCTTCTACTATTACTGGTTCAACGGCCACCGACTTCTAGAAAAGCCGCTAGAGCAGTTCCTGACGAACAAGTCGTTGGATTTTGGCTTCTGCACTATGTGGGCAAATGAAAACTGGACCCGCCGCTGGGACGGCCTAGAACGCGAGGTACTCATTGCCCAAGAATACCTAGAGACCGACGACGACGCTCTGGTCGCGGGCTTCGCTAGGCTATTCGAAGATTCCCGCTACATACGTGTGAAAAACCGCCCGCTCTTGATGATCTACCGCGTCCAACTGATCCCCAATGCCGCAACGCGGCTACGAAAATGGCGCAAATTGTTTGAGCAAAACCACGGCGAACGACCGCTGATCGTAATGGCACAGAGCATGGGGGAAGATTACGATCCCACTCCTTACGGACTGGACGGCGCGGTAGAGTTCCCGCCACATAAGCTCAGCCAGTCGACACCGCGAATCAACGATACTCTGAGCCTGCTGGATCCCGATTTCTCTGCCACCGTCCATGATTACGAGGCGCTGGCACGAACCTCCCTCGCCCTCCCGGTACCAGATTATCAGTTGATCAAAACCATCGTGCCCGGCTGGGACAACGACCCTCGCCGCGAAGGCAAGGGGCTCGTACTCCATAACGTCAGCCCGGCGAAATACCAGGATTGGCTGGAAAAGCTCATCCGCTACACGGCGGATCATCCGTTCTACGGCCAGCAGATAATATGCGTGAATGCCTGGAACGAATGGGCCGAAGGTGCATTCCTGGAGCCGGACACCCACGCCGGCGCTGCCTTCCTGAATGCCACCGGGCGGGCGGTGTGTGAACAGTACGCTTCGGGCATTACCGCAGGCATCTTGCTCATAGGACACGACGCTCACCCCCATGGTGCGCAAATTCTGCTGCTGCACATCGCCCAGAAGCTCAAGCGCCAATGGGGGTTGAAGGTCCACCTCCTTCTGCTCGGCGTCGGACCGCTGCTGGCGCAGTATTGTGAGGTTGCAGATGTCGCAATCGCTTGTGACAAATCTGTTATCTGTAACCGGCTGGACCAATACCAACGTCTAGGATTGCGACACGCTATCGTCAATTCCGCCGCGTCGGCCCGAGTAGTACCCTGGACAGAGCAGCGTAACATCGGATGTGTGCTGCTAATCCACGAGATGCCGCAACTACTGAAGGAATACAACCTCGAAATCCAAGCACGGATCGGTGGAACAGCGGCGCGGAAGCTCGTTTTCTCTTCCGCTTACGTCGCAGAAAAATTCTGCTCCACTGTGGGACTGGACGGCGGTAACCAAGTGATACTGCCCCAGGGCAATTACCAGCGAGTCAGCTTCGATCCCCTAGCGCGCGCACGTATCCGTGCCGAGCTGGGCGTGGGCGAGACGGATTTCGTAATTCTGGGCGCCGGCTTCGCGGATATCCGCAAGGGGTTTGACCTATTTCTACAACTGGCACGGCGGATCTCCGTCAAACGCAAGGATGTGCAATTTCTTTGGGTTGGCAACATTGACCTCAAACTGCAAACATATCTCGAGCCTGAAATGGGAATGCTGTGTGAGCGAGGCGTTTTCAGGCACATCCCCTTCACCGACAAAATGGCAGATTATTTCTCGGCCTCTGACGTGCTCGCCTTAACATCCCGCGAAGACCCATTGCCAACTGTAGCAATTGAGGCATTTGCGTGCGGCATGCCATGCGTAGCTTTTGACGAAACGGGCGGTATACCAGAAGTGCTGCGAACTGAGCGGGCAGGCTTTGTTGCCCCGCAGGCGGATTTGGACAGCTACCAAGCCGGGCTGGAAGCGTTGTTGGACCATAAGACCCTAAAGACAGCACGCTCCCGAATCATGAAAATGGCGGAGGCGCGGTTTGATTTCTCGCAGTACACTGAAAGACTTCTGCACCTTGCCATTCCTGGCCTGAAACACATCAGCGCCATGGTACTAAACTATAATTACGCCGCCCACCTACCAGAACGCCTAGCCAGCATTTTCGTACAAACTTACCCGCTGCGGGAGATCGTACTTCTGGATGACGCCTCCGACGATGCAAGCCTTGAGGTGGCAACACAAGCCGCTTCCCAGGCGGGTCGGGAGATCAACATCCTGGTGAATGAAAAGAATTCCGGCTCAGTTTTCGCGCAATGGCGCCGCGCGGCGCAGGCGGCGACGGGTGATTATGTCTGGCTGTGCGAGGCAGATGATTCCTCCAGCCCCACCTTTCTTGCCCAACTGGTGACGGCACTGGAACGCAGCGAGACCGCCCTGCTGGCCTTTTCCGACAGCCGCGCCGTGGATGAAGCCGATCGAGAAACCATGCCCAACTACCAGAACTATTATTTCCAATCCGGCGTGCGCACGCTGGCCGCCTCGGGCAGTTGGGGAGCTCGGGAATTCGCAAGGCGCTTCCTTGGCGTGCGCAACCTCATCCCCAATGTCAGCGCCGTGCTATGGCGGCGCGAGGCACTGCTGAAGGCCCTAGACGCCGTGCCTGACCTGGAAGAATGGAAGCTGGCCGGCGATTGGCGGTTATACCTGCAACTGCTAACCAGCAATGATGGCGAGGTGGTTTATATCGCGGAACCGCTCAACACCCACAGGCGGCATGCAGCCGGCGTGACCGCTACACTAGAGCCGAAGGCGCATCTGGAAGAAATCAAGCGCCTCCACGCCACCGCGGCGGATTTGCTGGCGCTGGATGAGGCGACCATAGGAGATCAATCAGCCTATCTGGCGCGACTTTCCCGCCAGTTCGCGAGCGCGAAAATGAAAGCCCCGGCCCCTGTTGCCAGACGCAAAAAGGTCTGATTGTACTACTCTTGGACCCTTGATGAGACAAATGGAGCACCCATGAAAATCCTGTTAACCGGCGGCTGTGGTTTTATTGGTTCGGCGGTTGTCAGGCGGGCGATCCGCCGGGACGGGCATCAGATCGTCAATATCGACAAGATGACATATGCCGCCTCTGAGGATGCACTGGAGGATACGCTCACTCACCAGAACCACACGCTACTGAAGCAGGACATCTGCGATGGCGCCCGCATTCGTGCCGCCTTTGCTGAACATCAGCCGGATGTGGTGATGCATCTAGCTGCGGAGAGCCATGTGGACCGCTCCATCGACGGCCCGGCTACCTTCGTGCACACGAATGTTACTGGCACTTTCGTGATGCTGGAAGCGGCGCGGGAATATTTTGCGACGCTCTCGGGCGAGAAGAAGGAGCGCTTCCGGTTTCACCACGTTTCCACTGACGAAGTATTTGGTACGTTGGAAGATAACGATCCGCCCTTCAATGAGCATACGCCCTACGACCCACGTAGCCCGTATTCCTCCTCCAAGGCGGCTTCCGACCATCTAGCGCGCGCCTGGATGCATACTTATGGGCTTCCCGTGATCGTCTCAAACACGACCAACAATTATGGTAAGTGGCAGTTTCCGGAAAAGTTGATTCCACTGGTTACGCTGAACGCAATCGAAGAAAAGCCGCTGCCGGTTTATGGTATGGGCGTGAACATACGAGACTGGCTGTTCGTGGACGACCATGCCGAGGCGCTCCTGAAGGTCGTCACTCACGGTGTACCCGGCAAAACCTATTGCATTGGCGCCAACCAGCCCAGGCGAAATATTGACGTGGTGAAGACTATTTGCGCCATTCTGGACCAGAAGCTTCCTAGCCCCAACGGGGCGCGCGAGCGCCTCATCACTTATGTTACTGACCGACCTGGCCATGACCATCGCTACGAGATCGACCCTACCAGCGCGGAGACCGCACTGGGCTGGAAGGCTGCGCATGATTTTGAACGCGGTCTGACCGCCACCATCGGCTGGTATCTGGAGAACCGCCCATGGTGGGAGGGCATCCGTTCCAAAACATATTCCGGCCAACGCTTAGGGGCCGCCGCGTGATCACCAAGGGCATCATTCTGGCCGGCGGCTCTGGCACGCGCCTACACCCCATCACCCAGGCCAGCTCCAAGCAACTTTTGCCTGTCTACGACAAGCCGATGATCTACTATCCGCTCTGCACGCTTATGCTGGCGGGCATCCGGGAAGTGCTGATCATCTCTACCCCTCAGGACCTGCCGCAATTCCAACGCCTGTTCCATGATGGCTCGCATCTCGGCGTCCGTATCGCCTATGCCGAGCAACCCAGCCCCGACGGGCTCGCGCAAGCCTTCCTCATCGGCGAAGAATGGATCGACGGTGAAGCCTGCGCGCTGGCCCTGGGCGATAACCTCATTCATGGCGACCATCTTTCCACCATGCTGCGTGCCGCTGGCACCCGAACAGAAGGGGCAACAGTATTTGCCTACCAGGTGCGCGACCCAGAGCGTTACGGCGTTGTTTCATTCGACATAGATGGCAAGGCCATTGATATTGTCGAGAAGCCTGCCAACCCGGCTTCTAACTGGGCTGTCACCGGCCTTTATTTCTACGACAAGCGCGTGACCGAGTTTGCCCGGCAGGTGAAACCCTCCAGGCGCGGCGAGTTGGAGATCACCGATCTCAACAACATCTACCTGCAGGAAGGCACGTTGAGAGTGGAGCGACTGGGGCGTGGCACCGCGTGGCTTGATGCGGGCACGCCGGATAGCCTGTTGCAGTCTGCCAATTTCGTGCAAACCATCCAGGACCGGCAAGGCAATCTTGTTGGTTGCCCTGAGGAGGTAGCCTTTCGCATGGGCTTCATCGACAATGCGCAGCTGCGTGAGAGAGCCAAGCTGATTTCTAAGACCGAGCTTGGCCGGATTCTGCAAAACATTGCCGACGGGGTGCATCACTGATGCAGGTCGAGCCTCTTGCTATTCCCGAGGTGAAACGCATCACCCCGCCCAAATTCGCCGACAGCCGGGGCTTTTTCTCGGAGACCTGGAGTGCGGCTGGATTAAAGGCACGGGGTTTGGATGAGCATTTCGTGCAGGACAACCACAGTCTCTCCACGCAGAAGGGCACTATTCGTGGCCTGCATTGCCAGGTCGCACCGCATGTGCAAGGCAAGCTTGTGCGCGTTATCAAGGGCGCCATCTGGGACGTGGCGGTAGATATCCGCCAGGGGTCACCCAGCTTCGGTAAATGGGTGGCCGCCGAGCTTTCGGCCGAGAACTGGGCGCAGCTCTGGATTCCCGGCGGCTTCTTGCACGGCTTCTGTACGCTCCTACCCGACACTGAGGTGATCTATAAAGTTACTGGAAATTATAGCAAAGAATGTGAACGAGCTGTGCGCTGGAACGACCCGATCCTCGCCCTGCCCTGGCCACTGGCACCCGGCGAGGCGCTGCTTTCGGACAAGGATCAATCTGCTCCCCTCTTCAATCCGGCAGACCAGTGGTTCACCTACGCATGATCCTTGTCATTGGGACCTCCGGACAATTGGGAAACGCGCTTGCGCACCGCCTCAGCGTGCGCGACGAAACCTTCACCGCGGCGGGACGCCCTGGCTTCGACTTTGAAAAGCCAGAAACAATCGTCACCTGTTTCGAAGCCACAAAGCCCAGCCTCGTCATCAATGCCGCCGCCTACACCGCGGTAGACAAGGCAGAGACCGACCTGAAGGCGGCCAAAGCCGGCAACCATACCGGTCCGCTAGCGTTGGCAAAATTATGCGAGGCCGCCGATGTCCCTTTTATCCATGTCTCAACCGATTACGTGTTCGACGGCAATAAAGGCGCGCCCTACCTAGAAACTGACCCCACCGGCCCCACCGGCGTATACGGCACGACCAAGCGCGACGGTGAGGCAGCGATTCTTGCCACCAATGCGAAAGCCATCATCCTGCGTACTGCCTGGGTCTATTCGGCCTGGGGCAAGAATTTCGCCCGTACCATGATCAACGCCGGACGCAAGATGCACATTTTACGCGTGGTCGCGGACCAGCGGGGCACACCCACCGCGGCAGGCGATCTGGCGGACGCCATTCTTGCCATCATAGATAAAATCAGGACCACGGGCTGGCAACCAGAATATCGAGGCATCTTCCATGCCACCAGCCGCGGCGAGACCACTTGGCATGACTTTGCCGTCGCCATTTTCGAGGAAGCGGCAAAGCATGGTTATCCGGCACCGCAGTTACAGCCCATCGCCACAGCCGACTGGCCAACCCCTACACGCCGCCCGCCCGATTCGCGGCTGGATAGCGGCAAGCTCGCCCGGGTATTCGGAGTAAGACTACCTGAATGGAAGAGCGCGCTACCCGACATCATCGCGAATTTAATGACACAAGACGAGACGGCAAAAATGCAATAATATCTATCTGTCCCGATTTATGGACACGTAAATATCAGAATTGTCTTCTGCATCCCAAATAGGGTCAACTTATGCCTCAACCCTCTGAATGAACAAAAACATCCGGTTTCTAATAAAAATTTACGCCAAATGCCTCTCATCAGCAGCACGCTTTCACGCCCCCTTTGGCAATAAAGCTCCTTTTGTGCACATCGATCTTTTATTCCTTCAAAAAGAAAAATTAACCATCAACAAAAACTGACACTGTTACTTCGCAAGTATTTTATTATTAGTTTGCATATGTATGCATGCACAGCTTCGCCTACCAATCGGGCATCAGACACAGGTGTCGCGATCCTGCTCTCCACCTTCAACGGGGAAACATTTCTGCCTGCCCAGTTGAACAGTTTCCTGGCGCAAACCCATGAACGCTGGGTGCTGCATTGGCGCGACGACGGATCGACCGATAGCACGGTACATATCATGCGCGAATTTGCTCTTCGGGTCGGACCTGATCGCTGCGTTGAGTCGCCATCTTCCGGGCCGCATCTAGGGGTTGTCGCCAGCTTCCTGACCTTGCTGAGAGAGAGCATCGGCGCCATGGCTGTGGCCTTTGCCGACCAAGACGATGTATGGCTCCCCGAAAAGCTGCAGTGCGCTCTGGAATTACTGACGCCCGCGGGAGAAGCCCCTGCCCTGTACTGCGCACGGCAATATCTGGTGGACGGTGCACTGCGCGGTGCAAAGCTCTCGGCGCATCACAGCCACCTCGCCGGGTTCCCCGCGTGCCTCACCCAGAACATCGCCAACGGCAACACCCTGGTGATGAATGCTTCCGCCGCCGCCCTTGTCGCCACCTCCGGCGAGCCGGACGGCACAGTGCATGACTGGTGGAGTTACATTATTGTCTCCGCCTGCGGTGGCAGAATTATATTCGATGATCGGCCGCAGGTTCTGTACCGATTGCACAAAGGAAATTTGATCGGCCGCGCCCAACCATTTTACGCGCGGGCCTTGGCCGCCATCCGGCGTGGCCCGGCAGTGTACATGACCATGATGCAGCGCCACGCCGACGCCCTAGCTGCCCAAGCAGCAAGGTTGACTCCCGAGACACAGCGGGATTTGGCGCTAGTGCGCAACGGGCTTTATGGCGGGCTCACCAGCCGCCTCTCAGCCTTACGCTGCCAACGTTTCCGCCGCCGCACGGTATTGGAAAACCTGCTCTTCGGCTTTTGGTTCCTCACCAACCGGCGCTTTCTGCTGGCGGCAGCAACGAACCGCGACGAACCAAATACCGCTCCGCAACAGCCCGCGCGCCATTATCATGAAACCCGCCCCTAAACGCCTGCGGGCGCACCCGATCGCCTCAAGCCTCGCGAATGTCGTTCCACTCTTCGGTGAAAGGCTTCTTGCGAAATGTTGCCCAGATGAAATTCATCGTATAGCGCAGCCCGATGGTGAATACCCCCTCCCCCACCAACCGCCGGCCGGACGACCGTGCGGGCAAGCGGAAGGTAAATTTCACGTTGCCCACCTTGGAGAGACGATTCGCCATATCAGTATCCTCGCCATAGAAGGAGAAACGTAAATCCGGATTGCCGAGTTTGAGCATGGCCGAGCGCTTCACCACGAAATTGCCGCCCTGCAGCATCGCGCCCACATTCAGGACATACTGGTTGAACACATAGGCCAGCCAAGCCAGCCGGTAATAGCAGGCAACAACTACGTTTACCTTCCGTGGCACGCCGTAATAAATATACGGTCCGGATAGCCCTACCAGCGCCTCGGATCGGCCGAACTGGCGCAGCACCTCGGCGAGCCAGCCGTTCGGAATAATAGTATCGGCGTCGATATTGGCGATTAGCACGCCAGTTGAGCGCTCGAAGCCAGTCCAGCGGGCCTGAACCAGCCCCTTGCGGGGCTCGTCAACCACTTGCACGCCTTCAACGGAAAGCGCCACCTCGCGGGTATTGTCGGTGCTGGCATTATTCACCACGATAATCTCGGCCTCCTCGCCTAATTTCAAGCCGTTACGACTAACCTCCTCGCTGATCGCTGTCAGGGACCGGGCAAGTAGACTCTGCTCGTTATAGGCCGGAACGACAAAACTGATCTTCATTGCGCTTAGGCTCCTGAGACTCGAGAGGTTACGGAGGCACCTCAAACGGTTAACAACAGCGGACGCCCCCCGAAAGCGAATGATCTTTTGATGAAATCCCTAACGCGGTATGCGTACCCCTGCGGTTGACATATCGACGCAAGGGCGGCATATCGCGCCGCAGATTGTTCCATTTCTAACTGAGACCTCTGATGAAGATCCGCAATTCCCTTAAGTCCGCGAAGCTTCGCGACAAGAACTGCCGCGTTGTCCGCCGACATGGCCGGGTCTACGTGATCAACAAAAAAAACCCGCGCATGAAGGCGCGCCAGGGCTAGGCGCCCCCGCCTTTATCGCTACAGGCAGGCAGCCCGGCATTTGCCGGGCTTTTTGCTATTCCGGATTTTAATGACGCGGTCCGCCCTGACGGCATTCTTGTACATGGCGACACCAATCCAAAAAAGCACGTAGGCTGAGCAGAGCTGACGACGTGCCTAGCGGTAGGTCCACGCTGAAGCAGAAGCCTCGGCGCATTCGTATCGAATGCCAGCGTCGGCCGAGTGCAGTGACTGGCGAACACGGCACGCGAAGCAGTGAACAGCCTCTACGCGACAAGCCGAAGAAATGCCGGGAACAGAGACGAGTTCAGTCGGGGGAATTTTACAAAGCTCGCTGCTGAACAGAACGGCACTAGATCCACCAACAGCCCCTCATGCTTTAAGTGCGGAACCGCATATCTCCCCTTGGCCTAGCGCGCCGACGGCGGCTAAATACACGACCATGAAGGAAGCAGCAGGTGCGTCGCCGGCGATGGCGCAATGGTTCGCTATCAAGGCACAGCATGAGGACGCGCTGCTTTTTTTTCGCATGGGCGATTTTTATGAACTGTTCTTCGCCGACGCCCAAGCCGCAAGTTCTGCACTAGACATCGCGCTCACCGCGCGAGGCCAACATCAAGGCCAGCCGATTCCCATGTGCGGCGTGCCCGTCTCTCAGGCGGAGATATATCTGGCCCGCCTTATCCGCCGAGGCTTCCGAGTGGCCATCGTCGAGCAACTAGAAGACCCTGCCGAGGCTAAAGCACGCGGCACCAAGGGGCCGCTGAAGCGCGGCGTGGTGCGGCTTGTTACCCCTGGCACTCTTACTGAGGAGGCGCTGCTGGAGGCGGGACGCGCGAATTTCTGCACCGCAATCGTGGCACATGAGGGCAAATTCGGCCTCGCCTGGGCGGATATCTCCACGGGCCAATTCGAAACCGAGCAGGCCGATGCGGACGGCCTCGCCGCCATCCTTGGGCGGCTGGATCCGGCAGAGATTTTGGCTTCTGAAGAAATTCCGCTTGGCCCCCATGCCGCCCGGCGCGTGGAAATTAAGCGCATGGCACTCGCCTTGCCCATCAGCGCCGCTGCGGCGCAGCGCGAGCTGGCACAGAAATTCAGCGCCGCCAGCTTGGAGGCGTTCGGAGATTTCTCCGCCGCCGAGGTGCTCGCCGCCGCCTTCGTTCTGGCCTATATTGAGGCTACACAAATGGGCAACCTACCCCGGCTCTCCCGCCCTGCCAGCGCCGGGCTCGCCGGGCAGCTCGCCATGGACGCAGCCACCCGCCAGAGCCTGAATCTCGTCAACAACCGTGGCGGCACAGAAAACGGTAGCCTACTCGAAACCGTCAGACGCACTGTATCACCTGCTGGGGCGCGACTGCTGACGCATTGGATTACCGCCCCACTTTGCAGGCTTGAGAAGCTGCTAGAGCGCCAGCAGGCTTGGCTCGCCTTAAGGGATTCGGGCAAGGCCGAAGCCGTGCGTGCCGCTCTGCGCGGTACGCCGGACATGGCCCGTGCGCTGGGCCGCATCGCGCTCGGCCGCGCCAGCCCGCGCGATCTCGCCGCGATTAAATCTGGGCTGGAGGTTGGCGCGACCATCGCCCCGTTACTGCCTGTGGGGGCGGCGCTGCTGGAAACATCCGCCGCCGCACTCACTCCCGCCCCAGCCTTACTCGCCACCTTGCAAGCCGCTCTGGCAGAACCCGCCCCACTGCGACTGGATGAAGGCGGCGCCATAGCACCCTGCTTCGATGCTGAACTGGATGCCGAACGTGCCTTACGGGATGATACCCGCCGGATCATCGCGCAATTCCAGACGGAACTGACCCAGCGCTACGGCGTTGCGTCCTTGAAAATCCGCCATCACGCGCAGCTCGGCTATGTGCTGGAAGCTCCCGCCAGCGCGGTGGAAGAGTTGCGCGCGTATCCTGAATTACAGCTACGCCAGGGAATGGCCAATGTGGCGCGCTTCACCCATCCAGAGCTTTCCGATCTCGACAGGCGCATCACCGAGGCCGCGGCCCGCGCCAGCGCACGGGAGCGGTTGGTGTTTTCATCGCTAGTGACACAGACGCTGGAAGCTGCGGAGCCTCTAACCGCCTGCGCGGAGGCACTAGCACTAACGGATGTGCTGCAGGGGGCCGTCCAGCTTGCCCAAACGGGGCTCTATTGCTGCCCGGAGCTCTCAGATGACGAGACTTTCCAAATCACCGCTGGCCGCCACCCGGTGGTGGAAGATGCGCTGCCACCCGGTGCCAGCTTCATTCCAAATGGCTGCACACTTTCCCGCACCCAGCGGGTGATGCTGCTCACCGGTCCCAATATGGCCGGCAAGTCCACCTTTCTACGCCAGAATGCGCTGCTGGTGATAATGGCCCAGGCGGGTCTGCCTGTGCCGGCCGAAGAGATGAAGTTGGGGCTTGTGGACCGACTGTTCTCCCGTGTGGGCGCAGCGGACGATCTTGCCTCAGGTCGTTCCACCTTTATGGTGGAAATGACCGAAACAGCCGCCATTCTGCACCAGGCCGGCCCCAAGAGCTTTGTGATCGTGGACGAGATTGGCCGGGGCACCGGCACAAGGGATGGTTTGGCCATCGCCCAAGCGGTCTTGGAGAGTCTACACAATCAGAATCGCTGTCGCGCCATATTTGCTACACATTTCCATGAGCTAGTGCAGCTTACGGAAGCCCTGCCGAGCCTCAAGGCCCACACAATGCGGGTGAAAGAATTCCGCGGCGAGGTGGTGTTTATGCACGAAGTCATCGAAGGCGCCGCACTAAAAAGCTGGGGCATGCATGTAGCACGCTTGGCCGGTGTGCCAGATGCTGTTCTGCGCCGTGCCAACGCATTGCTGAAAGCCGCCGAGCGCCAGCAAGACGCCGCGGCACCTTTGCCCTTGTTCGCTAATGCCTCCCCCCATTGCTTAGCTCCCGAAGCCGAAGCCCTGCTCGAGTCGCTGCTGACGCTAGAGCCTGATGCGCTCTCGCCGCGAGAGGCACTGGCTCAACTCTACCGACTGCGCGACGAAGTGCGGCATATCCGCCGCGGCTCCGCGGAAAATGAGGGCTGACCCGTGCGTCTTCAATTCCAACTTACTCCGGTTTGATTTAGCTTGCTCGACATGCCTGAAGCCAGGAAACTGCCCGATATCTCCGTTGCCCTAGCTGAATTGCTGAACGCATGCGCCCCGCCCGCGCGCGATGCCGCGCTTGCCGGCTTCCGCCGTCAGCTGGGACGGGCACAGGCGCATGTGCAAACCTGCTTTGAAGCAGATGGGCTGAACGGGCTGCAAGCGGCCCGCCTACATGCCAGGCTGATGGATGAGTTGGTGAGCGCACTGTTTACCTATACACTGCGGATCATCCCACTGGGACCAAAGGGTACGCTGGCCATGGCCGCCACAGGCGGCTATGGCCGCGCTACGCTGGCGCCGTTTTCAGACATCGACCTTCTTTTCCTCTCTGGCCCGACGCCATCTGCGGAGGTGAACCAAGCGGTCGAATTCATACTGTATTTCCTATGGGATCTCGGGCTGAAAGTGGGCCACGCCCTCCGCACGGTTGAAGAATGCCTACGCGAGGCGAAGGGGGATGTGACGATTCGTACCTCGATGCTGGATGCGCGCTGTTTGGCCGGAGACCGCAGCCTGTTCGCCGATTTTCAGACTGCCTTTCGCGCCGATTGCGCCGCCGAAGGGCCTGGCGACTATATCCAGGAAAAACAGGCGGAGCGCGCCGCCCGCCACAAACGCTTTGGCGAAACGCCGTTCATGGTCGAGCCTAACGTGAAGGAAGGCAAGGGCGGCCTGCGCGATTTGCAAACGCTCTACTGGCTCTCTCGGTACGTGTTCAACACCTTCGCCATGACTGAACTGGTGGGCAAGGACAGCCCGGGCGGCGGAATCCTAACGGAAACCGAAGCCCGTGCCTGCAAACGCGCCTGGGAATACCTTTGGACTGTGCGCTTTCACCTGCATTACGTCGCCGGGCGCGCCGAAGAGCGGCTGACCTTCGACCTTCAGCCGGTGGTGGGAGCGCGCATGGGCTATACTCGCCACGGCCGCCAGGACGGAGTGGAACGCTTCATGCGCCACTACTTCCTGGTCGTACGGGAGGTAGCGCGCGTTACCGGCGTGCTGGAGCCTGCCCTCATGCGCGCAGCCCTTGGCCCGCCGGCCATTGCACCTGCCACCGACGCCTCGCTGATCGCCGCTGGTTTCGTGTTGGCAGACGGACAGATCCTTTTCGCCCCTGGCCACGACCCAGCCACCGATCCCACCTCGATTTTCCGTATCCTCATTGAGGCGCGCGACCGCGGGCTTGATTTGCATCCTCTTGCTAAACGCACCCTTATCCGCTGCGCAGCTCTGGGAGCGGAACTGCGCAGCAGTAAGAAGGGGGCGGCGTTATTCCTTAACTTACTTTGCGGCGGCGATGACGATGCACTAGCCCGCGACGGCGACTCCGCCGAATGGCTGGCAGTTCTGAACGAATCAGGGATCTTGGGGCGCTATCTGCCAGACTGGCGGCGCATTGTTGGCCAGATGCAGTTCGACACCTACCACGTCTACACCGTGGATGTTCACACGGTGCAGGCGATCCGCAATCTCAATAGCCTTGAAGCCGGCAGGCTTAAGGAGATCGCGCCGCTGTCCAGCGAACTCATCGGCCAAGTTCAATCCCGCCGGGCGCTCTATGTCGCGGTGTTGCTGCACGACATTGCCAAGGGACGCGGCGGCGACCATTCGGTGCTGGGGGCAGAACTGGCTCTCACCATCTGCCCCGCTTTGGGGTTAGATCAGGAAGAAACCGAAATGGTCTCATGGCTGGTGCTGCACCACTTGCTGCTCAGCCAAACTGCGTTCTCCCGTGACATCGACGACCCGAAAACTATCCTGGACCTGGCAGATACCATCCAATCGCCCGAACGACTGCGCCTACTGCAAATCCTCACCGTCTCGGATATCCGCGCTGTCAGCCCGAAGGTCTGGAACGGCTGGAAGGCAACGCTGCTACGCGAACTATATGCCCGCGTGGCGGAAGTTCTGGAAGGTGGGCTTTCCACCACCGAGCGGGATACCCGTATCGCCCGTGTCAAAGAGGTTGTCGGCGCCATGCTGGTAGATTGGCCAGAAGAGGAACGGCAAGATTTCCTCTCTCTCGGCTATCCGAGTTACTGGCTAGGGTTCGATCCAGAGAGCATCGAGCGCCACGGCCGCATGATACGCGACGCTAAATCATGCCGCGCGCCGCTCACGATCCAAACCGAACCGCTTCCGGCCCGTGCGGTTACGGAAGTGGTAGTCTACACCGCCGATCATGCCGGGCTATTCAGCCGCATCGCGGGCGCCTTGGCCATTGCCGGCGCCTCGATCGTGGATGCGCGCATCCATACCCTCACGGACGGCATGGCGCTGGATACGTTCTGGATTCAAGACGCCAACGGTGGCCCATTCGAAACCCCGCACCGGCTAGCAAGGCTTTCTGCCATTGTCGAGCAGGCCCTCACCGGACGCATCAGGCTGGCGGCGGAAATCCGCAAGGCCACCAAGAGCCTGGTGCCCGGCCGTATGCGCGCGATCCATGTGCCTCCGCGCGTAGTCGTTGATAACCGTGCTTCTAACCGCCACACCGTCATCGAAGTGAATGGGCGCGACCGCCCTGGCCTGTTGCACGATGTCACCGCCGCTATCTCAGACGAGGGCCTGCAAATCGCTTCCGCTCACGTAACAACTTACGGCGTCCGCGCCGTGGACGTGTTCTACGTGAAGGATGTGTTTGGCATGAAGGTAGAAAACGAGCGCAAGCTCTATCAGCTCCGGCAGGCTTTGCTGGCTGCCCTGAAACCTACAATAGATGATCCGCCCTCACCGCCGCCTAGACAATCCGCCACAGTGGCCTGAGGCAATAATCCGGCTTCGCGATGTCTGTTCCCATGCCCCGCAAGATCTCTGTCTCCCGAATTGGCTTTATGCTGTGCTGCTTTCTGCTGCCGGCTCTCATCGGTACGTTCGCCAGCTTCTCCATTCCCGCCCCACTGGTGGACGCCCTGCACCAGCAGGCCGCACTTGACGCGGTGCTGACCGCCGCCAGCCCGTCGGCACGGCAAGCCGCCATCGCCGCTTTACCAGACACTGTCGATGCCGATACCGCCGCCATTGTCACCAACGGCACCGGCCCTTTGTCGGCCCGCGTGGCCGCGGCAACCGCCAATATGCGGCGGGAAACCCTGGCGCAGGCACGTACCGCAGCCTATAAGATCCGGCTCATGGTAATCACCCTGAGCGTGCTGAGCGCCATCTTCGCGATCACACTGATGGGCCCGGACAGACGCGGCTGAACATAGCAACGCCACCGTCTAGCTGTTGCTGAATTCCAGATTTTCCAGTAGAGCCGCGTCGGGCCGGGTTAGCACAGCGGTAGTGCAGCGGTTTTGTAAACCGAAGGCCGGGGGTTCAAATCCCTCACCCGGCACCAGTAGATCAAGAATCTTTATGTACCAAATAATTAGCACAAGATTTTGGCCTTTTATGCTTGGCCTGTCGACGGATTTTTGAACCAATTGAACTGAGACAAGCCGATTTAGAAGGCAAGTATTTATATGCCCACGAGACGGATGAGCGCGGGGCAGACCTCTATGCTGCTCCGGCAGCTTGAAGTCCAGACTGAAACAGGAAAGACGACCCATAACGCTTGCCGCGAGGCTAGGATTCCGAACAAAAGTCATTGCTGGCGCCGGAATGAATATGGTGACTTGGATATGGACCAAGCCAAGTTACTCAAGGAACTAGACAAGAAAAACAACCGGTTGAGACGGGTAGCACCGGATTTTTTCTTGAGAAGCGGGTTCTAAAACGTAACAACGGAAACGTGTAGGTTCCGAACGATGCCGGCAGCTACGGCTCGCATCGCTATAGACGGGCCATAGCATTCGTGCGGGCCGCCAGATGAAGACGTGGAAGAGGAACTCGCGCAGCAAATCTGGCGCTAGCAAAGCGGTGAAGGTTCTCCAGCAGTAGACGCCCAGAAGTCCGCCTCTGGTGGAATGATGCCCCCACATCCCGCTACGACCAGGACGACTCGACCATATCCCGTCTAGTAACTCCATCCAAACTCAGACACATGATGGCAGCAAGCTGTAGCTGATCACGTTAATCGGCGAACTTTCCTGGGAATGCATGGCCACCTGGGCAGCGCGCGGGGTCAATATCCTGGGCATACTTGCAACCATGGCCAAGGTCATGATGCCCAGGGGCTCCCGGGTATGTTCATTCCGACAATAGGCTTATAGTGACTTCGCAGGTAGTCTGAGACTAATTTGCCAAAATCGAAGCGCAAACACGTTACATTGAACTGGGCCAGCGATGCCGAACGGGTGTTGCAAGAACATCAATAGTAAGTTGCGTGATGACCTGTTGAACGGTGGAATGTCCTATGGCCCGAAGGAAGCACGTATCCATCGAACAATGACGCAACCGCCACAACACGCTGCAGCCACATTCAGCCATCGGGCACGGACCTCACGCTCCGCAAACCGTACAACCTAGAATAGCTCCCCGCAACCAAGCCGCATCATCACGCTATTCTCAAACAAGTTTGCACAGAATATCGGTAGGCAGGCGACCTTATAGCTGAGCACGGCGACATCACGCCGCTGCCCAACGCTCACTAGCAATCAACCATAAAGCACACCGCGGAATGCTCTTTTTATTCATCAAGCGCATAGACCTCCAATCACATTGATAACCACCCGGAATAACGCTGTGAGATCATCAGCAATGAAACAAGAAAACCTCAAAAATATTCAAAAACTTGGCATTTGATGCTGTTATTATTGTTCTTATTCTGAAGGCTTATTACGATGTCACAAATTTTCACAAATTAGAGGAGGCTAACGCGTCAAAAAACAAATTAATAGATCAAATAACAATGTCCACAAATTAGGGAAGATAATACTTGAAGAAACAAATTAGGAGGAACTTATGCACGAAGAAAGACATCTCTCTACAGATACGAACAACAGACCTAAAGAAAAACAACAACATTCTGAAATTCTCGAACAAAACCTTAGCCGAACGGAATTGCTCCTTGATGTACTAGAAAAAACAATCATTGTAGGCGGATTCAGATATTACGCACTTCTTGCTCATCAAGCAATTCTTAGCGGCCTCTCATTGGCTGCCATACTAATTCTAGCATATTATATAGCCCTTCGTTTAGCCGAGGCCGTATGCATTCCGGTCGGTTGTTATCTTAAAAAAGTGCTTAGCCTAAGAGAAAAGCACGAATTAACCATTGCTATGACTCTGGCATTTGTTAGCCTTATCGCTTGGTATGCGGTCTTTTATGATGTAGTCAATTCGCTAAGAAATCTTTGCGTAACATTATAACTCATTTTAGTTTTGTATTTTGTACCCTGCTCATGCATTTTCAGGATTAGAGCTACAGAAAAAGACTTTCCGACCTTCAGCTTTAATCACCACGCAGACGTCCCTCAAAGATATTCATTTGGCATTCACTGCTTTGCCAAAAACCACAAATCTGCAAGGCAGTTCACCCTCAAAATATGAACAATAAGACAGATATCAGAAATGCTTCTTTGCCTGCCAATGGTTGATCTGACACGGCGCCACCATAAGTGAGGTCTGCCTACAAACCGAGCAGGAGATCACCATGCCGGATGCTAAAAATGCCAACCAACCAGAGAATTCTGTCTCGCCACAGCCACAATATCTGCAGGCGCTCACAGGTCAGCCGGCTCTCATCACGGGCGCAAGCTCCGGTATCGGCAAAGCAATAGCCCTGGGCCTAGCCAAGGCCGGCGCCGATGTTGTAGTAAATTACATCGGCAATCCACTTCCTGCAGAAGATGTCGCCCATGAGATCGAGATGCTCGGCCGGCGCGCCATGACAATCGAGGCCGACGTCTCTCAGGAAGATGCGGTGGAGCGCATGTTCGCCGACGCCATCCAGCATTTTGGCACGCTACACATCACCATCAGCAATGCGGGACTACAGGCCGACGCACCGTTTGATGAAATGACCCTGGCTCAATGGAACAAGGTCATCGGCGTCAACCTCACCGGCCAGTTTCTCACTGCACGCGCTGCGGTACGTGAATTCAAACGCCGCGGCCCACAGCCTGAAATCTCGGTTGCCTCCGGCAAGCTTCTCTGCACAAGCTCGGTACACCAGGAAATCCCATGGGCGGGCCACGTGAATTACGCAACGTCGAAAGGCGGGATCAACATGATGATGCGCAGCATCGCGCAAGAGGTGGCCCCCCTGCGCATCCGCGTGAATGCTATTGCCCCAGGCGCCATTCGTACACCGATCAACCGCGCAGCCTGGGATACACCGCAAGCATACGATAGGCTCATGGGGTTGGTACCTTATTTGCGCATCGGTGAGCCAGACGACATCGCTCGGGCCGCCGCTTGGCTGGTTTCCGACGCGGCCGATTATATCACCGGCGCCACGTTATATATCGATGGTGGAATGACGCTGTATCCGGGTTTTGCGACAGGCGGCTAAGGAAATGGCAAAAATTGAAGATTATGCCCTCATCGGCAACCGCGAAACAGCAGCACTTGTTTGTAAAAGTGGTTCGGTAGATTGGCTATGTATGCCGCGCTTCGACAGTGGAGCCTTCTTCTCGGCATTGCTTGGCGATGAATCGCACGGGCATTGGCGCATCGCCCCAGCCGCCCATGCCACCTCTACCCGCTGCTATGTACCGGGCACGCTTGTGCTGGAAACCACTCACGAAACTGCGCGCGGCACCGTCACTGTCATCGACTTCATGACGCGCGAGGATGAGCGCTCCTACCTGATGCGCCGGGTGACTGGCGTCAAGGGCGAAGTAAAATTAGCCCTGTCGCTCGTTGTCCGCCCGGATTACGGCAGCACAATCCCCTGGGCCAGTCGGCTGAAGGACGGGCGCATGCAATACGTCTCAGGCCCGGACCGATTGGTACTACAAACGCCGATTCGTATTCAGAACAAAAACATGAAGAGCGTCGCTCAATTTGAGGTAAGTGAAGGCAAAACCTACGATTTCGTACTAAGCTGGTCCCGGTCATACCATGCAGTGCCAAGTCCCATCAAGCTAGATGAGGTCTTGCGCCAAACCGTGGCGCGCTGGAGGGGATGGGCGGACCGGTTCGTCGGGGCCGGATCGTACAGCGACGCGGTCGAGCGCTCCCTGCTTACCCTACGGGCGTTAACGCATTTCGAAACCGGTGGCATCGTCGCCGCCCCCACTACCTCGTTACCCGAAGCCTTGGGCGGTGAACGAAACTGGGATTACCGTTTCTGCTGGCTGCGTGATGCATCACTGACGCTTTTCGCCCTGATGCAGTCCAACTACCGGGAGGAGGCGGGGCTTTGGCGTCATTGGCTGGCACGCGCGATTGCGGGCAGTCCCGCACAGCTGCAAATCATGTACGGCGTCGCGGGCGAGAAATGCCTCGATGAGCGCGAACTGCCTTGGCTGCCCGGATATGAAAATTCTCGCCCCGTGCGCACGGGCAACGCAGCATCAGAGCAGATCCAACTCGATATTTACGGCGAGGTGATGGAGGCACTCTACCTCGCACGGCAAAAAGGTCTGCCTGCAGATCCAGAAATCTGGGCCATTCAGTTGGAGATGCTCAAACACCTCGAGCAAATTTGGGATCAGCCGGATGACGGCATTTGGGAGGTACGCGGTGGTAGGCAGCATTTCGTGCATTCCAAGATCATGGCTTGGCTCGCATTCGACAGTGCGATCCGCAGCGTACAAGATTTTGGCCTTAAGG
The DNA here is from genome assembly GCA_021818425.1 of Pseudomonadota bacterium. Taxonomy (GTDB): domain Bacteria; phylum Pseudomonadota; class Alphaproteobacteria; order Acetobacterales; family Acetobacteraceae; genus Acidocella. The sequence continues at coordinate 31,786 of JAKAEC010000002.1, read as the reverse complement.
GACCTATAGAGGACTGGAAGACCCTGCGTGCGCGTATCCATGATGAGGTTTGCCTGAAAGGCTTCGACAAGTCCCGCAACAGCTTCGTTCAGTATTATGGTGCAAAAGGAGTAGATGCAGCGCTGCTGCTCATCCCGATGGTCGGATTTCTGCCGCCAAACGACCCGCGCGTCGCCGGCACAGTGGAAGCCATTGAAGAAGAGTTGCTTGAAGATGGGCTAGTGCTGCGCTACCGCACCGAGGACGGCGTAGACGGTTTGAGCCGCGGCGAAGGCGCGTTCCTTGCCTGCAGTTTTTGGCTCGCGACGAATTATGCGTTGCTTGGTCGGATGCAACAAGCGCACGAATTGTTCGACCGCCTTCTGGCGCTTCGTAACGATGTCGGCCTACTGGCAGAAGAATATGATCCTCGCGCTAAGCGTCAGATTGGCAATTTTCCTCAAGCATTCTCACATATCGCGCTCATCAACACCGCTTATAGCCTTGCCAAAATCGATCCGCCCGCAACCGAACGCGCCAAACGGGAGATGAAGCGTGACTAAACATGCAGATGTCATCGTCATTGGCAGCGGGCCGGGCGGTGCCAGTCTCGCTCAGAGCCTCGCCGCTACCGGCAAGGACGTTCTGGTACTAGAACGCGGCGATTATTTGCCCCGCGCCAGAAAAAACTGGTCCTCCAAGTCTGTGTTCATGCATGGCGACTACCGCGCGAAGGAGGCATGGGAAGACAAAAACGGAAAAATTTTCTCTCCTGGCTTACATTATTTCGTTGGCGGAAATTCAAAAGTCTATGGTGCCGCTCTATTACGCCTGCGTGCACAGGATTTCGACGAAATTCGGCATGAGGATGGCATCTCCCCTGCCTGGCCGCTCGACTATCATGATTTTGCCCCTTGGTACGACGCGGCCGAGGCACTGTTCGAAGTTCATGGCCAGGCCGGCGAAGATCCAACCGAGCCCCCGCGGGGGAATTTCCCCTTTCCTCCAGTTTCACATGAGCCCACCATCCATAACCTCTCATTACGGCTTGCGGAAGCTGGATTAAACCCGTTCCATCTGCCGCTCGGTATCCGCCTCACAGAGAAGCATGGTCATCCCCTGAAGAACAGCTTCTGCATACGCTGCAATACCTTCGACGGCTACCCCTGCCCGCTGAACGGCAAAGCAGATGCTCAGGTCATGTGCATCGATCCCGCCCTTGCTCGGTACCAGAACATAGAGCTTCGTACCAATACTTTTGCGAAACGCCTGCTTACCGACGCGTCGGGCCGACGTATCGTCGGCATCGAGGTAGAGCAAGACCGCAAAATCGAAATATTAAAATCGGATATCGTCGTGGTAGCCTGCGGCGCGCTCTCTTCCGCCTTACTTCTGCTACGATCTCGAAGTGAAAAATATCCTTCTGGGCTCGCCAATGCCTCTGACCAAGTGGGCCGCAATTATATACGCCATAACCAGTCGGTGTTGATGGCGCTGATGCGCACCGCCAACCTGGACGTCTTCCAGAAAACTTTGGCTATTTCAGATTTTTACTTCAACGATAAAAATGGCAGCGGCTATCCGCTCGGCCTCGTGCAAATGTGCGCCGCAGCCCATACCGAGCAGATAAAAGGCGAGGCGCTGCCCTCTTGGCTATACTGGCTGCCCGATACGCCGTTCCGAATGATGGCACGCCACTCACTCAATTTCTGGCTTTCCAGCGAGGATCTACCAAAATCTGAAAATCGCATCTATTACAAAAATGGCCGCGTCAGGCTTGAAGTTACCGATACCAACGTTAAAGCGCATAAGCGATTGCGCACTCAGATGATGAACGCCCTAAGCCGAGCCTACAAGCCCTTTGCCGAACGCCTTGCCTATTTCCACCTGCCCATTGGCCTTGCGGGCACCTCGCACCAAGCGGGCACACTGCGCTTCGGCACGAACCCTTCAAGCTCTGTCCTGGACGTAAACTGCAAGGCACATGAGTTGGATAATCTCTACGTCACCGACGCCAGCTTCTTTCCCTCCATAGGCGCAGTGAACCCTACACTTACCATCATAGCCAACGCGCTGCGTGTGGCCGCGCATTTAAAGGAACGTCTGGGATGAGCTTTATCACCCAACTTGGCCCAGAAATAGTGGCTCGCGTACTCCTGGTATGCATATTCCCGTTGTCCGGGCTAGACAAGATATTCCATTGGAAAGAAGCCATGGCACAGGCGAAATCCGCGCCTGTGCCAGCACCAGTGGCGCTGCTGGTGCTGGCAATACTTAACGAGCTCTGCGCACCCGTTTGTATTGTACTTGGCTGGCACGATAGACTGGCCGCCGTGATCCTGTGCGGCTACTGCATCATCACCGCCGTCCTTTACCATCCGTTCTGGGAATTTACTCATTTTTGGTCGCAAGCGGGTGATGGTCGCTCACATTTTTGGGACTTCTTCAAGAACCTCTGCGTTGCCGGCGGTATGGCGCTACTCGCGCTCAGCGGCGGCTACGTCCGGCTCAGCACCGTTGTCACGCACCCACTCGGCAATGCACCCTATTCCGCTGCAAGATAGGAGATACAAATGCCTAGCATCCCCTACTGGCACCTATGGACCGACACCGATGGAATCAGCCATTTTTCAGAATGCCAGTTGGAGGACTTCGAATTTAAAGGCGTCGGCGACGCCGATCCACAATGGAACAAACAGGTCGATGGTAACGAAATTGGGTTGGTCTTCACCGTGCAACCGATTGGCTGGGTTGGCGAATGGCATGAAAATCCAACGCCGCAGTGGATTATTCCCGTTTCGGGCCGCTGGTGGGTGGAAGCGATGGATGGCACACGTCGCGAATTCGGCCCCGGCGATATACAGTTCGGTGAAGATCAGAATTGTAACGAATGGAACGGCCGCAAGGGGCATCGCTCCGGCACCGTTGGCGAGAGTCCTTGCGTGCTGATGTGCGCGCGCCTGAATACTAAGCCGATTCGCAAGCCAGGCCACTTTAAATGAGTCTTTACGAATTCCATAATCCACGATTCCGCGCCATGGTACTGCCCAACGCAGAACTTGAGGTCTTGGGCGAAGGATTCCGCTGGCTGGAAGGCCCTGTATGGTTCGCCGATCACGAGGTGCTCCTGTTCAGCGACATTCCGAACAATAAAGTGCTGCGCTGGTGCGAAAATCAGATTTCTACCTTTCAGTACCCTTCTGATTTTGCCAACGGCCATGCACGGGATCGCGAAGGCCGACTCATTTCTTGCCTACATCATAGTCGCGCCATCACGCGGCGCGAACTAGACGGTAGGACCACGACTCTCGCCAGCACGTTCGAGGGCAAGCGGCTCAACTCTCCAAACGATGTAACCGTCCAGCACAGCAACGGCGCCATCTGGTTCACCGATCCGCCATATGGCATTAGCACCGATTACGAGGGTGGCAAGCAAAAACAGGAAAGCCCTGCCGCACTTTACCGGCTGGACCCGCAAACCCGGCATCTGCATTGCGCGTCACGGGATTTCACCGGCCCCAACGGCCTCGCCTTCTCACCCGACGAAACCCGACTCTATACGACAGAATCTGGCAGCCAATTTGACGAAAACCCCGAGCAACATATCAAAGTGTTTGACCTTCATGATGGCAATATCACTAACGGCCGTATCTTCGCCCGCATCTCCCCCGGCTATGCCGACGGAGTCGCCTGCGACGCAGATGGCAACCTCTGGTGCAGCGCCGGCGACGGCGTGCATTGCCTCTCACCCGCGGGTGAACTGCTAGGCAAGATCGTCACGGGCGGCACCGTTTCCAATATTGCTTTTGGCGGACGTCATCTTTGCCGGTTATTCATCTGTGCACGCAATCGCCTTTTGGCCATTTACACAAATTCCCGTGGCATTGCATGACCATCCTTCGTATCGCACGAAACGTCTCCAATCTGGACCATCTCACGACATTCTACGCGGCACTTGGCTTTCAACCGCTTAGCCCCGCACAGGACAATGCCGCGTTGGCGGCGATGCTCGGCGTCGCGAACGCCAAGAGCACATGTCTAACTCTAGGATTATGCGAAATCGAACTAACCCAAACAGATCCCCCTGGCGCGCCGTATCCATCGCACGCGGACGCCAGTTCGAGACTGTTCCAGCACATCGCCATGCTCACGCCGGACATTGTCGCCGCAGCATCTCGCGCACTTGCCGCGGGAGCGGCGGCAATTTCCGTGGGTGGGCCTGTTCAATTGCCAGCAGACTCAGGCGGGGCAGTGGCATGGAAATTCCGCGATCCTGATCTTCACCCAATTGAATTCCTGCAGCATCGCGATCAGATCGGTTACGACCATTCCGGTATCGTGGTCGTCGATAGCAAGATCTCTGCTGAATTTTACAGGAGGCTTGGCCTGCACAAGGTGTACGACCAAACCAATATGGGGCCAGAGCAGGCGCGGCTAGATGGGTTAGAGGGCGCAGCACCCCATATCACAACGCTACGCGCGGCATCCGGGCCCGGGTTGGAACTGCTGAATTACGGCAGCACACATACCTCTGCTTTTTCCTTTGCTTCCGCACCAGCCGATATCGCCGCAGACAGGCTGGTAATAGCCGGGGTACGGCCGGGCCTACTGCGCGACCCAGACGGCCACTGGGTGGCAGTAGAGGCTCAGCCTTCGACGTGATCAGGTGGAATTTTTCTTGATTTTATCTATAGTTATTGAGATTAGTATGGAGACGCGATATTTTTTGGTTCTTTACAGAAGGTCAGGATGACTACGGCGTTTTTCTTCTCGAGCGGGTGGTGAATTTCGTTCGCTGAGATGGTAATCCAGCGGAGGACTACGAAGTTTTTTGAATTTGCCTAGCAATAATCTATCGCTGTCTCGGAACTCATGATTTGTATTATCAAGCTCTGAAGCTGCGGAAGCAAGCTGGATAAGTCGGCGCTTGCAGCACGTTCGTGACTTTCCAGGCACCTTGGTGCGGAATCGGCCGCGCATTTTGTGAGTGACAATCAAGACGATCTGGGTTGTCCTAAATAAGTTGTCCATGATTAAAAGGATAACCTGATACTCCGACTTGTGTTTAGATATACCAATCACATTTCTGCGCCACCTTCGTTCATGGGTTGCCAAAGATGGCTGACAAGACATCGTTGATTTTGACGGGAGTAGCTTTGAAGCTGATGCGCATAGGTCCCACGGTTGGTCTCTCCGAGGTAGACGGATTTTTGGCAGAGTTAGCAACGATAGCTATAAGCGAACTAAATTCATCATGGCGAAACAGAAATTGATTGTATAGCGCCGATGCTATTCGAGGCGTTCTGGACCCACCTGACGACGACCGCGTGGATGAAAGAAATGCGGCCGCCCGTTTTCAATTCAGAAAGCCCTGGCATCATGGACAATGACCTATCCCACAGCAAATCCAGAATCACCACGGTTCTCAATGACTACGGACACGGGCTGCTGCCGCGCCCAGGTATTCAACCCAATCGAAAAGGCATTCACGATCCTAAAATGACAGAGAAGGGGTTTAGGAAAGCCCTTCGATGAAGTAATGAAATCCCATTCTTAATTCAAAACGACTATAATCGGTGAATCGGCGGCCCACTTAAAAATATAGAGCGCAGGAACTTGTAGGCGTTCAATGTCCACAGGCCAAATTGGCGTAGTTCATCGTCACAGCGCAGTTTTGTTGATAGGTCCGGAGGGCTAGCCACCCAGCAGCAGGGCGGCTAGCCAGAGTAACCAAACGGCCCTGACTGGCGCCTCAACTGCCAAAATCCTGCGCAATATTCGGGTCATCGCGCCGGGCAAGCGCCAGATCCGCGGCTGCGGCGGCTTGATCTCTTTCGGCCTGCTCAGCTAGGCCGCGGCCATAAACCGAGGTCGCAAGACTGGGGTCCGCCTTTAGGGCCTCATCGTAATAACGGATCGCCTGCGTGTCGTCCTTTAGCTTCAGGTAAACAAAGCCGGTCGAGTCCAGGGCCGCCGCATTGGTGGGGTCAAGGCTGAGAGATTTCTTACAATCGGGCAGCGCCTCGCTAAGTTTGCCTTCAAGTGCCAAAAACCAACACAGATTGTTCCAATCTCCCGCGTCGTCGGGCTGCATCTGCAAAATTCTCGTCTCATCCGCCGCAGCCATGGCATAGTGGCGCTGGCTGCCATAGATCACGGCGCGGTCCTCGTAGGCAGGGAGGTAGTCGGGATCCAGACCTATTGCCTTGCTGTCATCCGCAATGGCGGCGCTGGGTCGCTCCGCCTGCTCCAGTTCGGCACGCACCGCATATGCCTGCGGCGCCTGCGGGTTTAGCTGAATGGCCCGCCCGACATCGGCCATGGCCTGATTTGCCTGGTTGTTCTCCTGATAGGCACCTGCGCGCATTACCAGTACCTGATAGAGCTTGTCGGCGTCCAACCCAGCATGGTGAGCCGCCGCTGTTAAATCAGCAATCGCGGCTTCAGGCTGGTGCAGCGCATCCTCCACCCCGGCGCGCTGCACATAAAGACGCGGCTCATCCGGTGCCAAGACGATGGCACTTCCGAAATCCGCTAAGGCGGGCTGGAGCTGGTTTTGGCGCAGTTCGATCAGTGCACGCTTTTCGTAGTAGGCCGGATTGGCAGGAGCAAGCCTGATGGCTTGACTTTCATCGTCCAGGGCCGCTGGCAGTTCGCTTTTCATCACCTCTGCCCCCGCCCGCGCATCAAAGCCCGCGGCATTTCTGGGGTCTAACGTAACCGCCCGGGTGGCGTCGGCCAGCGCCGCATCCGGGCGTTCCAGAGCCAGCTCTGCCAGCGCCTTGTCGGTAAAGGCGGGGACGTCATGCGGGTTGTGCAGTAACGCGGCCGAAGCATCGGCCAACGCCTCTGGGAATTTGGCTAGTTGCAGCTCAGCGTAGGCGCGATCCACGTAGGGCTCCGCCGCATTGGGTAAAATCGCGATAGCACGGCTGGCATCAGTCATGGCGGCGGGAAGCTGGCCAAGATGCGCCTCAGCCTCAGCGCGGGCGGCAAGCCCGGGGCCGTTATTCGGTTCGACCGCCAGCAGCGCGCTTTCCTCGGCCACTGCGCCCTGCCAATCGGAAACGGCTGCGTCTGCCAACCCTCGCACCAGATGCAGGCGTGGGTCAGTGCTACCCAACTCAGCGGCCACATTGGAATCGGCCAGCGCCTGGCCGACCGCGCCGCTGGCCAGCTCAGCCAAGGCGCGGTTCAACAGCGCCTGCTCGTTGCGTGGGTCATGGGCCAGGGCGGCGTTCTCATCGGCAATATCCGCCCTCCAATCTCCAGCCAGAAACTCAATCTCGCCGCGCAGAACGAACGGGGCAGGATCATCCGGCATCAACGAAATTGCCTGATTCACGGCAATCAGTGCTTGCTGGGGCTGGTGCAAGGCAAGTTCAGACCGGGCGAGGGTGAGGTGGATGCCGCCATTTTCAGGGTCAAGCTTGATACCGGCCTTGGCGTCCGCCCGTGCCGCCTGAGGCTGGTGGAGCTGTAATTCCGCCAAAGCACGATTGTTATAAGCCTCGAAATCTAGCGCGTGCATGTTTGCTCCGGCGGCGAGAATGACGCCACACCCCGCCACCGCCTGGGCAGCATCATGGCTTTCGCAAGCAGCAGAGCCTATCGCATCCGCCAGCACTGGGCGCGCTGCGAGAATCATCAGCAGGGAGACGAAGGCCGTGCGCCGCATCATTCATCCTTCAAACCGCGACGCATCAGCGCCGCCATGGTATCCGGCACATTCATTTCACCAGAAAGTAGCTTTGTCACGGCCTGGGTTATCGGCATCTCCTCCTTAGCCAAGCCAGCGCGGGCCAGCAGGGCGGGTGCCGTCAACACACCCTCAGTCACGGCGGAGCGGCCGTCAAGGATCTCCCGCAGCCCCCCCCCCTGCCCTAGCCCGAAGCCCAGCGAGTAATTGCGGCTGCTCGCACTGGTACATGTGAGCAAGAGGTCTCCCAGGCCCGAAAGGCCGGAAACCGTTTCCGCCTTGCCACCCAAAGCCGCCGCCAACCGGGCAATTTCCGCAAGACCGCGGGTGATGAGTGCCGCGCGAGCGTTCTCACCCAGACCTGCCCCCATCACGACTCCAGCGGCGATGGCGATGACATTCTTCGCCGCACCACCCAGCGCGGCGCCGGTAATGTCCGCCGAGCCGTACAGGCGGAAGCTGGGGGTATGCAGTGCGGCAATGAGTGCTGCTCGTAAATCCGCGTCCGGCGTGGCAACGACTGCGGCGGCGGGCAATCCAGCGGCGATCTCATGTGCGAAATTCGGCCCCGTGAGAATGGCGCAGGGGCGCGGCTCCACAACCTCCGGCGGCAGAGCCAGTGTACCCTGTTCCAATCCCTTGCAACACAGGACAAGCATCGCGCCTTGCGGCAGCAGCGGCAGAATGGAGCGTAGATGCTGCATCGGCATCGTGAGCAGCAATATTTCCGCTTCCGGCATTTCAGCCGTCACACGTAGGCTTGGCGGAAGCTTGATGCCAGGCAGGCGGGGGTTTTCCCGCGTTTGCCGCATCGCCTCGGCTTTCTCGGCGTTCCGCGCCCAGAGCGTCACCTCCCGCCCGGCCTTTGCTAGCAATATGGCAAGCGCCGTGCCCCAGGCGCCCGCACCGATGATAGCAATGGATTTATTCATGAATAACCCTCTCAACCACCACCCCGGCCCCGGCCTCACCGAACGCGGCAACGCAAGCGGCAAGGATTGGCGCGGCTTCGTCTTTAAAACCGTAAGGCGGGTTAACAATGGCAAGTCCCGCACCATTCAGCCTGGTGGGGTCGGTGTCCGGCCGACACAACAATTCCACGGCAATAACATCTTTAATGCCTGTGGCCTTCAGCGCTTCGAAAAACGCTCGCACCGGGGCACGATGCTTGATGGGGTACCAGAAGACATAAACGCCGCTGGGAAATTTTTTCCAAGCTTTACCAAGACGTTGGGCAGCGATCGAAAATTCATCCTTCCGCTCGAAGGGTGGGTCGATGAGCACTAAAGCGCGCTTTTCTGGCGGCGGCAGGAACGCCCCGAGCGCCTCGTAGCCGTCGCGCTCATGCACTGCGGTGTTGGCGCAGCCATGCATGTTTCGACGCAAAGCTGCAGCATCTTCGGGATGCAACTCGCAAGCCACCAGCCGATCATCCGGACGCAGCGCTGCGGCCGCGAAAACCGGCGAGCCCGGATAAACGCCAAGCTTGTTAACAGCGTTAACATATTCGGCCAAAGCGGGCGGCGGTGCCGCCAGCAACCGACCCACGCCCTGCTCCCACTCGCCGGTTTTTTTGGCCCCTTCGCTGGCTACATCGTAGCGACCAACGCCGGCATGGGTGTCCAGCACCAGGAAAGGCTTGGGCTTGCGCTGCATGGAGGCCAGCAAGCGCAGCAGCAGCGCGTGCTTCATCACGTCGGCAAAATTCCCAGCGTGGTAGATGTGGCGGTAATTCACAACGCCTCCAGCGGCCAACGGGGGTGACAGGGGGCGTTGAGCGTGGAGGTATTGCCCTGACGAAGACGTTCGATTCCCGCCCAGGCAACCATTACGGCGTTATCAGTGCAAAGCCTGGGTGGCGGAGCAATAAGGCGCTTGCCCTCCCGCCCCGCCACCTCCGCTAGCCGCGCACGGATGGCCTGATTCGACGCCACCCCGCCTGCAAGGATCACGGCACTGGCGTTAGGCAGCATGGCCAGGGCATGAGACAGCCTATCTCCCAGAATGTCCGCTACGCAGGCTTGGAAGCTGGCGGCGATGTCCGCTGCACGCGCCCGGGGCAGCGGACCGGCAGGCTCGGCGATGAGTAACTGAGCGATGGCGGTTTTCAGCCCCGAGAAAGAGAAATCGCACCCCGCGCGCCTCAACAGCGGGCGGGGCAGTGGCACGGCCTTTTCGTTGCCATCGCGCGCCAGGGCCTCCAGCGCCGGGCCGCCGGGATAAGGCAGGCCAAGCAACTTGGCAGTTTTGTCAAAGGCTTCGCCCACGGCGTCGTCCAGCGTGGCACCGAGCAGACGATAATGCCCCACCCCCTCCACCGCCAAACATTGGCTGTGCCCGCCTGAGAGCAGGAGCAGTAGATAGGGAAACTTCACACTTCCTATGCTTGGCAAGCGCGCAATGAGGGCATGCGCCTCAAGATGATTGATGGCCAGATATGGCACCCCCGCCGCCAGCGCGGCACCTTTGGCATAGCCGGTGCCCACCAGCAGCCCGCCGATGAGCCCCGGCCCCGCTGTAGCGGCAATGGCGGCGAGACCCGAGAACCCAACTTCGGCTTGATGTAGGACTTGGCGCACCATGGCATCCAATGCCGTTAGATGCGCCCGCGCCGCAATTTCCGGAACCACGCCGCCAAAGGCAGCATGATCGGCAGTCTGGCTCAGCACCACCTCTGCAAGAATCCGACCGTCCGGCGCCAGTACGGCAGCAGCGGTTTCGTCGCAAGAGCTTTCAATGCCCAAAACCGGCGCATCGTCTTTTCTTTCCATGATCAAACGCTCTAGCGTGTGAGCGGTAGGAAATGAACCATCCTAGTTCGGTTGCTTCCGTGAATTGCCCGCTTCAACAAATCCGGCGCCCGTTTTGTTCAATCTCTGCCGGAGATTGAACAAAGAGCGATCCAGTTCTAGACCACGCACGTGAAAACTGAAATACCCCACGCCCTGTCCGTGAAACCTCATAAGCGTAACCTGCCCTTACGCGTCGGTACACGCGGCTCGCCGCTGGCCCGCCAGCAAACCCAAACCTTCCTACATCTGCTTTCCACCTTTTGCCCAGTATTGCGCGGCATGCAAGTATTCGAGGAGCATGTGATCGTTACTACCGGCGATGCGGTGCAACACAAAGCGTTGGCCGATATTGGCGGCAAGGGGCTGTTCGCCAAGGAAATCCACGAGCAACTTCTGGCGGGAACTATTGATTTCGCGGTGCATAGCCTGAAGGACCTCGAGACGGTTCTGCCCGGAGGCATTGCACTGGCCTGCACGCTGAAACGTGAGGACGCTAGAGACGCACTGATTTTGCCCCCCGGCGTGGAGGTGAACCCGGCGGAACCTTACGGCGCGCTGAAACAGGGCTCCGTAGTGGGCTCGGCCAGCGTGCGTCGGCAGGCGCAGATGAAATTCGCCCGGCCGGACCTGAATTTCACGCTGCTGCGCGGCAATGTTGGCACCAGGCTTGGTAAGGTAGGTAAAAACGGCCTAGACGCGACGCTCCTCGCCTATGCTGGGCTGAAGCGGCTAGGGCTGGCGGAAAAGGCCAGTATGCTGCTGAGCCCCGAGCAGATGGTGCCAGCCGCGTGCCAAGGCATTGTGGGCATTACTGTGCGCGCCGAGGACACGGAGTTGCTGTCTTTGCTGTCAGGCATCGAAAACCGGGAGGCCCGTGCGGTGAGCCGGGCTGAGCGCGCACTGCTGGGGGCACTAGATGGCTCCTGCCGAACGCCGATCGGCGGCTATGCGCGGTTACTGGAGGATGGCTCCCTGCATCTCACCGGGCTGGTGGCGCGGGCAGATGGAAGTTTTCTGCTCAAGCGCAGCCTAATCGGTGCGGTGGCGGATGCCGAGCGTCTGGGGCACGAGCTTGGCGCCTCGCTGAAGGCCGACAGCCCAGGGGACATTTTCGAGCCGTGAGGCTGCTGGTTACCCGGCCGGAGCCCGGGGCCAGCGCCACCGCCCAAAGGCTGGCGGCAATGGGGCATGAACCCTTAGCACTGCCTTGCCTTGCCATCACGCACCTGCAGACCAGGCTACCGTCGCATCCCGCCGCCCTGGTGGTGACCAGCGGCCAGGCGGTGCCCGCCTTGCCCGCCGACCTGCACGGCGTGCCGGTGTTCTGCGTAGGCGATGCCACGGCGGCAAAGCTGCGGATAGCGGGTTTTACCCGTGTGGAAAGCGCGCGGGGCGATGCCGACGCGCTGGCAAATTTGATCATCACCAGGAATATTCCAGGTTTGCACGTGCTAACCGTGGGCGAACGGCATGGGCAAAAGCTGGCGGCAGATTTACGCGCGGCGGGCATTTCGGCACTGCGGCGACGGGTTTACCGGGTGTCGAAATTGCAAGCGCTGCCGGAGGTCGTTCTCTCCGGCCTAGCGGAAGGAACATTTGATGGCGCACTGTTCTATTCAGCCGAAACCGCCCGGGCTTTCGCTGCGTTGAACCCGCCCGGTACAGCGGGTATGCAGGCTTATGTACTCAGCCAAAACGTTGCCATGGGGTTGCAGGACTTGTCCTGGGCCGCCATTCATGTGGCAATAGCTCCGACCGAGGCGGATTTGATGGCGATGCTGGCATGAGCGATACGAAACCGGACGAACAGGAAACGGCACAGCTCCCCGGAACGGCGCGGAACAGCGCCACAACGGTGCTGCCCACTCCCGAGCAGGCGCCTCAAAAGCCAAGCCGCGCCGCTTGGCCCATCTGGTTCGGGCTGGGATTCTTTGTCCTGGCCGGGGGCGAATCGTATTTGTTTGAGCAGTTGCAAGCGCAACAAGCGAACAATACCACGCTTGCGGTTTTGCAAAGCCAAGTGGCGGACATGCGCGAAGCGTCGTTGAAGACCTCTCCCCTGACCAGCCTGATCAACGCCGAGGCAAATTTGGCGCAAAAACAGGCGGCACTCGCCGCGCAGGTGAACGCCATGCAGGGGATAGTGGCGACCGATCATGGAGCGCTAACTGCGCTGCAGATCAGCACGCAAGACCTCGGTAAATTAACTGCGCGCATGGCACAACTGAATTCAATAGCGGCGGCACGTATGGCGCTGGATGCCGGTCAGCCTTTGGGCGTGGTGCCAAATGCGCCAGCGGCGCTGGCGGTATTCACGAACGTCGCCCCACCCACCATGGCGCAACTACGCGAAAGCTTCCCCGCCGCAGCTCGTAGTGCCGCGGCAGCAAGCATTGCGACCAACGGCCAAGCTGGATTTTGGACGAAGGTGAAGCTGCGGCTGGAGGGAATGATTACTATCTCAGAAGGCGAACGTGTGATTTTCGGTCCACCCGCCCAGGCGGCACTGAACCGGATGCACGCGGCGCTCGCCAATGACGACTTGGCCAAGGCAATCGCCACTAGCAACACGTTAAGCCCGCCTGTTCAGGCAGCAATGGCAAGCTGGCTTAATCCGGCGCGGCAATTGCTGGCAGCACGACAGGCACTGGCCCAAATGGTCCGGCAGCAAGGACAGTAGGCACATGTGGGCGGCGCTAAAATTCTGCATCCTGGCGCTTGTTACTTTGGCGCTGGCTTGGTGGTTGGCGGGGTTACCCGGAACAGTGAACGCCGATACTGGGGTTTACCAAATAAGCGCCCCGACTCCGGTGGCGCTATTACTGGTGCTGGCGCTGGTAGGACTGCTGGTTGTTTTCTTCCGGGTGCTGGGTGGGCTGCGCCGGGCGCCAGGGCGATTTTTGGGCTGGCGCGAACAGCGCCGAACTCAGGCGGGAGAACTGGCCCTGCAACGCGGGCTGGTGGCGGTGGCGGCGGGCGATACCAGCGGGGCCAAAGCGGCCTCGGCAAAAGCGCGCACGCTGCTAGGAGACACCGCCTTTGTGCAATGGCTAACCGCCGAAACAGCGAGGCTTTCCGGGCAAGGCGAACAGGCACGTCTTGCCTACGAACGGCTGACCCACAGCCGGGAGCTGAAGTTCCTTGGCCACCAAGGCTTGCTGCGCGAAAGCCTGAGGGCCGGGCAGGATGACGAAGCGGCGCACCATGCCGAAGCCGCCGAAGCCGCGTATCCGGGTGGCGCTTGGACCCGCGCGCAACGCCTCGCCCTTGCCGTACGGGCGCAAAACTACGCCGCCGCCATGCGGCTGACCCGGGCACCGCAAGAGCGCGCCGCCCTGGCCGTAGCAGCGGCGGAAACAACCCGATCACCAAAACTGGCATTGGATTTTGCCCGACAAGCGGTGAAGGCAAACCCGGCCTCCCCAGTTACACTGACCGCGCTGGCACGGGCGCTGCGCGCCGCGGGAAAGGAACGCGCGGCGCGCAAGGCCCTGCTGCAAGGATGGAAGCAGGTGCCACACCAGTTGCTAGCGGCGGCATGGCTCGCCCCGGTTGCAACACAACTGGGCCGCGCCCAAGCGGCAGCCCTGCTCGCGGCGGAAAACCCAGGACATATGGAGTCAGAGCTAGTACTTGCCGAAACGGCGCTTGCAGCGCAACTGACTGGCGAGGCAAGGCGCCACGCCGAAGCTGCGCTGCAAGCGGGCAACCGAGACGGACGCGCGGCGGCGATTCTGGCAGCGCTGGAGGGCAAACCCGCCCCTGCCATCACCCCGGCTTGGCGCTGTACATCCTGCCAAGCTCAATTGCCAAACTGGTCCTGCGCCTGCCCAGTCTGTGGCAAGATTGGCACGCTGGGAATAAACAAGTCCGGGATGGCATTAACCACGACGGGAAATGGCTCGGAATAAACATAAAACAAGCGGGCTCGCAGGCTTCCGACAAGGGGTGGACGGGTATTTCACCGGTATCGTGCGGATCGACCCGCTGCAGATCGCACCAAAGCCGGCCCGGGCGGCGATGAAATTGATAACATTCGAGCCCGACGCCCGCACTACTTGGCACACGCATTCCTTGGGGCAGCCGCTGATTGTGACCAGCGGCTGGGTGTAGCATGAGAGCGGGCCGATTGTGATCATCCGGCCGGGCGATGTAGCGTAGTTTGCAACCGGCAAGAAGCATTGGCATGGCGGCGCCACAGCCTCCACCGCGATGAGCCATAATGCCGTGCAGGAGAAGCTGAATGGCTCGCCGGTGACCTGTATGGAAAAGGTGAACGGCGTGGATTACGCACTCGCCTCAGAAGGCTGAAAGCCCGGTCTGCGCCCGACCAAGAATGAGGGCGTGCACGTCATGCGCCCCCTCATAAGTGTTCACAGTTTCTAGATTAACCATATGGCGGATGACGTGATACTCGTCTGTGATACCATTACCGCCCAGCATGTCACGCGCTAGGCGCGCCACATCCAGTGCCTTGCCACAATTATTGCGCTTAAGCATAGAAATCATCTCCAACGAAGCTTCCCCCAAATCCATCAAGCGGCCGAGTCGTAGTACGCTGTGCAAGCCTATGGTGATTTCCGTCTGCATGTCGGCCAGCTTTTTCTGAATGAGCTGTGTGGCCGCCAATGGTTTCCCAAACATTTTGCGACTGAGCGTATAGTCTCGCGCCGTGTGCCAACAGAACTCGGCAGCGCCCAAAGCACCCCAAGCGATGCCATAGCGAGCATTGTTGAGGCAGGAGAAGGGACCGCGCAAACCTTTCACGTCTAGTATCGCATCGTCGGGCACGAACACCTGGTCCATCATGATCATGCCGGTGATAGAGGTGCGCAAAGACACCTTGCCCTCGATCTTCGGGGTAGCGAGCCCCTTGGCCCCGCGCTCGATCAGAAAGCCGCGAATATCGCCCGCCTCATCTTTCGCCCAGACCAGACATACATCCGCGATAGGGGCATTGCTGATCCAGGTCTTCGAGCCTGAGAGGAGGTAGCCGCCATCGACTTTTTTGGCATGGGTGCGCATGGCGGCGGGGTCGGAGCCGGCATCGGGCTCGGTGAGGCCATAGCAGCCGACCCATTCGCCGGTGCGCAAACGAGGCAGGTATTTGTCCTTCTGCAGTGGCGAACCGAAGGCATAGATGGGATACATCACTAGCGAGGACTGCACCGAAAAGGCGGAGCGGTAGCCGCTATCCACGCGTTCGATCTCGCGGGCGATAAGACCATAGGCTACGTAGGATACATTCGCACACTCATGGCTGGAGAGTGTGGCGCCAAGCAGGCCCAGTTCACCCAGCTCATTCATGATGTCGCGATCAAATCGCTCTTCCCGGAAGGCAGAGAGTACGCGCGGCTGCAGCTTCTCTTGCGCGTAGGAACGGGCGGTGTCACGGATTGCGCGTTCCTCCTCTGTCAGCCCCGCATCCAGCCGCAATGGGTCCTGCCAGTCGAAAGATGACATCTTGCCCTTGGGCATGACTTCTCTCCATTCGTTATTGGCTCCATCCTGGCGCGGCACGCGCCAAAAGGCTAGAGAGTACCATGTACGACATTTACGACGCGGTGGTGATTGGCGCAGGTGCGGCAGGGCTGTTTTGCGCGGGCAGCTTGGCACAGATGGGGGCTGCCGTGACGGTGCTGGAGCACGGAGCCGAGCCGGGCCGAAAAATTTTGATCTCTGGCGGCGGGCGATGCAACTTCACCAACTTGGACGTAAGCGCCAAGAACTTCCTGAGCTCCAATCCGCATTTCTGCAAATCCGCCTTGGCTGGGTTCACGCCTTACGATTTCCTGGCGCTGGCAAGGGAAGCAGGAATCGCCTGGCATGAGAAAACGCTGGGGCAGCTATTTTGCGACGGTCCCGCACAGCAGATTCTTGAATTGTTGCTGATGCGGATGACCGGCACGCCCCTGCATTGCGGCGTGACGGTAAGGGAGGTTTGTTATGACGGCCTGTTTTGCGTCGAGACGGACAAGGGGAGGTTTCGCGCCAGAAACCTCGTGGCAGCGACAGGCGGATTGTCGATTCCGAAACTGGGCGCCACAGACTTTGCCTATCGGCTAGCCCGACAATTCGGGCATGCGATTGTGCCGCCACGCCCGGCCTTGGTACCGCTAACCTTCGAGGCCGCCTGGATGCCGCGGCTTGCGGGAGTTTCCGCGCCGGTTATCACGGAAGCGGGCAAAACCCATTTTGCGGAGAATTTGCTGTTCACCCATCGCGGGCTTTCCGGTCCGGCGATACTACAAATCTCATCCTATCTGGCGCCGGGCGAGGCTTTCGCGGTGAATTTCGTGCGAAGCACCCGGATGGAGGAGGCGCTGCCCCAGGCGAAGCGCGCACGTCCCAAGGCGGGACTGAAGGCGGTGTTAACCGAGCATCTGCCTGCACGCTTGGCCACTCATTTGGCGGCAGCACATCCGGGAAATCTGGGCGATTTACCAGACAAGACCCTGCGCGCACTGGGGACAAAACTCAACCGCTTTGAATTCGTCCCTTCTGGCACGGAAGGCTTCGCCAAAGCCGAGGTGACAGCGGGTGGGGTAGACACGGCGGGGCTGAACTCCCGCGATTGCAGCAGCCGGATTATGCCGGGTCTTTATTTTATCGGCGAGGCGGTGGACGTGACAGGTTGGCTCGGCGGTTACAACTTTCAGTGGGCCTGGGCCAGCGCCCATGCCGCCGCGAAAGGCATTCAGAAGACGCAACATCATGGCCGATGACAAACAGAAACCTGATGGAACAAAATGGCGCCGCCAAAATGACTCGGTCTTGGTAGCGCCGTGGAGGAGCCGCTGGCACCGGTGGGCGAGGACGTAATCGCCGCAGCCGGGCTGACGCTGGCATGATAACGGTGCAGCCGCAGTTATTGCCGCGAAGTGACGGCTGGCGAAGGGACTTGCCATGGTAATGGTTCGACTTCAAAATGGCCCCGTTCAAGGAGCGTGAAGAATGAGTCTCCCATCCCCCGGACCAGGCCATTTTCATCAGCGCCTGCACGAGATTGCGCCGCGGCTGCTCTGGTTGGGGCTGCTGCTGGCGCTGCTCGGCCTTGCCGCCATTGCCTTTCCGGAGTTCGGCACACTGGCAGCCACGCTGTTGACAGGCTGGACACTTTTAATCGCAGGTGTGCTGATCTTCGTTAGCTCCTTCTGGATCCACGGCACCGGGCCATTCTTCGCCACCAACCTGTTCGGACTTCTCGCTGGCGCGTCGGGGGTATTTTTGCTCTTTAACCCGCTAGCGGGCGCGATGGCGCTCACCCTCATCCTCGGCATTATGTTCATGTTCCAGGGCGCGGCGGAGCTTATGTTCGCGCTAGAAATACGCCCAGCAAAGGGTTGGGGCGGCATGCTGGCCTCGGGCCTCGCTTCAGTGCTTCTGTCCGTTGTCATAGTTTCGGGCTGGCCTGGTATTTCTACCATCGCTCTCGGGTTGTTACTCGGCATTAACTTCCTTACCACCGGCATCGCCTATATCTTTGTCTCGCGTTACCTAAAGATGTAACATCCGCTTATCGAACAGGCCGCTCACAGGACGGCCAATCGATGCCGAACCCGCCGGACATGCCCCGCAGCCCATCGACCTCCATCGGGCCGAACGTAACCATCATGTCAGTATAACCAAGCGGCTTAATCCGCGTTCAGCCGCGTTAGAAAATCCCAGTCGATTCCTTTGGAGCCAGGCAAGGCTTCCGCATCGTCAACATGCACAAAGGGACACAGTTTCTCCCGACCTGCCGTCACGGTCGCCGCCCAGGGCTTGCGATGGAAATTCAGGGCGTTTCCGTACGCTTGGCAATGGTCGCTAGGCCGCCAAGCAGCTCGGCCAAGCCGCAGGTGAAGCGGCTGTTATCTACCGCTGGATTACGATAAATTCGCGGTATCGCCGGTGGGTAATTTTTAGCGCCGGGCGGGTGTTAGAGCCTTGGGCTGACAGATTTATTGGCTGGCATACCGACATGCCAGTCATATTACTAATTACGTCGGAGTTGATGACCGCTGGCACTGGCGCTGCCGCAATCGCGCTTGCCGCGCCCGACCCAACCCCGTTCACGCACCCGGCTCCCTAAATCAGCCAGACAAGCACTACGCACGACGAGGGATCGCCATTCTCGGACAAAATAGCTGTATAACGGCGATCGGCTTTGCTGCGCTCAGATAATCCCCGCGGTGGCACGCAACAGCTTTATGATCTTACCGGTGTCATAATTGCCTTCCCGGCGCCAGGATCGCCCGCATCGGCTGCACAGTGGGACTCCTGTCACCGCGACAGGAAGATACAGCATAGCGGTTCTGCAAGACGATGCACGAATTCTGCCTTTATCAGGACGATTCCGGTCGCAACGGCGTGGCTACGCGACCCGCCAGCTCGGCAAAGGCGGAAGCAGTGAGCAGTGAGCAGTGAGCAGTGAGCAGTGTCGTAACGATAACTCGCACCACCACCTACAAATCCGCAACCACGCGCCGAATTACATCTTCCCACTTATAGGGCTCACTCTGCCGGTATAGCCTAAGGGAGGGATACCAGGGCGTATCGCCCCGGTTCAACATCCAGCGCCAGTCTGGCGCGTAAGGCAGAATAACGGAGCTCGGCACATCGCTGGCCCCGGCCAAGTGCGCAACCGAGGTGTCGATCGTCAGCAGCCTGTCCACATGCTGCAAGATGGCCATAGTGTCGAGAAAATCCTCAATCTCGGGCCCCAGATTGATTAGCGGTGCATGGCCGTAATAACCTCCCGCCTGGGCAATCTGGTCGCCTTTCTGAACTGTGAGAATTACCACGTCGTCGCGCGCGAAAAGCGGCGCAAATTGTGAGAGCTTCAGGCTACGCTTCTTGTCATTCTTGTGCGTCGGCCGCCCGGCCCAAACCAGTGCAATGCGTTTCTTGCCTTTTGGTGTCAGCCGCTCCAGCCTCCGCCCCCAGCACGCCGCCAGCTCCGGATTGGGTGCCAAATATCCCGAGGGCGGAATGTTATCCACGGTGGTACCTGCCAACCGCGGCAGGCCAGAGAGTGGAATATATGCCTCGTACCCCAGCGCGTCGTCCCAGCGCGTGATGATTTTGCCAATACCCGGCAACTGGCTGAGCAAGGGCAACAGCTCAGTCGAGCAAGCCACAACGGGCTGCGGCGCCAACAGCGCCGCCCAGGGAATGAACCGGCCGAACTGGACGCAATCGCCGAACCCCTGATCTCCAATAATTAAGAGTTTACCAGCTTCCATCGCTTGGCCTTGCCATTGCGGCTTTTCGGTTTTCGGCAGCATGCCCTCGGCCTGTTTCAGCTTAAATCGCCATTCATAGCTCTCCCAGCCTTCTTTCAACCTTCCCGCCAGCAGTAGCGCCTCAGCCTTCTCGAAATGAGCTTCGGCGAACTCAGGGTCCAACGACAGTGCCTGTTCGGCCACGCGCACTGCTTCGTCGAGTTCTAACCGCTCGTAATGAATCAGCGCCAGATTGAAATGCGAGCGCGCATCCTCCGGTGCCAGCTGTACCGCCCGCTGGCCTGCGCGCAGCGCGTCGTCTAACCGCCCTGCGCCGCGATATACCTCGCAGAGGTTGCGAGGATAGAGCGCTGTTTCCGGCGAAAGTGCTTCGGATTTCTCCATTTGCTCAATTGCCTCAGCCACCCGCCCGTTGCGGTAGGAGACAATGCCCGCCAACTGCAGGATATGCGGATGCTCGGGCATCGCCGCCAGCATCCGCGCTGCAAGATCGTCCGCCTCTGCTAGCTTGTTCGCCTGCTCCAGTTTGGCGAGCTTGTTCAGTGCCTCAGCCAGGGGCATCACCACCTTATCTGGACCTAGGGGCTGCACTGCAACGTTCATGCGCCCCGCTCCTCATAGCCAAACTCGCGTACCCAGGGGTCGAGGACCGGCGCCACCTCGCTGAACAGATTCGGCATCGCCGCCTGATAATCTTTGAACCGCCAAGCGGATCGGCGGTGCACTGCCTCACGCCCGGCGAAATGCGCAGGCAAAGGCTCGGCCACGGGCCGGTTGTTCAACGCGAATCCGCTCGGCAGTGCCGCCTCCATGCCGATAAACGTCAGCACCCGGCTAACCACCGCGTCTGGGTCCATCACTAGATCTTCATAGCGCACCGGCAGATAACGCAACGTGAGTTGCCCGCGGTAATGCCGAATCATCCGCGCATGTAGCGCGAAATATTGCGCCAACCCCGGCAACCCGGCCTGAGCATCACCTTCTAGCTTACGGTCCTGCGCGATGTTGGACAACACGAGATCGTAGGGGTGGCGCAGAACGTGAATTACCGGCGCCTCCGGATAAAGCAGCTTAATGAGCCCGAGATGCCAGACATTGGAAGCCGCTCGGTCGGTAATAAACTGCACGCCCGGCCGCGCCAGCCCAATTTTCTGGCGCGGCGCCTCATACATCTGCCGCAACTGGTTGGGCACGCGCGCAGCCTCGCCCACTAGCATCTCGTCCAGGCATTCGGGATACCCCCCGCTGAGAAGCCCTTCAGCCGCCCGCGCTAACTCCGCCACGGGCGCTGTTTCATCTCCGGAGGCAAAGCCAGGGAGCTGTGCCAACAACTGCTCCAGCAGGCTACTGCCTGCACGGGGAAAGCCGAGCAGGAACACCGGCATGAATGGCCCCGTCCCAGCACGCGGCAGGTGCCGCACGCGATCTGCTGTGAAGTAGGCTTCATCACGCGCTACACGCGCCAACAACGCTGCAGGCTGATAGACTTTGCCAGTACGTTCTCTCTGCGTCATGCGCGCGGCGGCGATGGCACTGATTGCCTCCTGCTTCTGTCCAAGCTGCATGAAAGCCCGGCCGCGTGCCAACAATTCTGGTGGCATCTGCGCTTCAGGTGGACCCAAACGCTCCAACGCTGCCTGCGGACGCTGGCAGGCGAGGTCCGCCATCACCTTCAGCAGCCGAAGCATGCGATCCTGCGGCCAGCAGGCGAGTGCCTCATCCAACAGCGCATCGGCACGCGCCCGCTCGCCCTTGGTGAATATCACCTGCGCCCGCCCACCAACACCGCGCGGGTTGTCTGGTCGCAGTGTTAGTGCTTTCTCATATAGCGCCTCTGCGTCGGAAAGTCGGCCCTGGAGCTTGAGATTCCAGGCCAAATTGCCCAACACCATGCCATCCTCGCGTCCTAGCAACGCCAGCGCCTGGCGGTAATGGCGCTCACCGGCCAGCACAGCACCAGTTTCGGTAAACACCACACCAAGAACGTGATGTGTCTGCGCTACTTTAGGCGCCGCCTTCACCGCAGCAGCGGCAAAAGGCAACGCCTCGGCATGACGCCCCTGCCCTACCAGATATTGCGCGTATTGCCCGCTGGCCAACGCGCGCAGCGCCGGCGGACCCGGAAGCCCGGCCAGCCGCGCACCCAGCGCATCGGCCGCTTTGATGCGCCTTTGTGCATTGCGGACTTCGAACAGAACACGTAGTGCCGCGCGCTGGTTTGGCGCCGCGTCAAGAATCGTCAAGGCCAGCGCTTCGGCCTCGCTGTGTTCTTTTTTATTGAATAGCCTAGTAGCCTCGGCAGCCTTCTCGTCCAGCAGCGTGACAGCGTCCTGGCCAGGCCATTGCTCCCTGTCGGCCTGGCAGCAGCGAAGCGCTCGCAAACCGCTGCCGCAAGAGCACAACCCGTCCGTAGTCCCTAAGCTCAAACTGCTTTGCCTCGCTCCTTGCCCGGTCATACTACATCATTTGTCGGGTGCGGCAACGCGATGCCAAAGTTGCCTTTTCGACCACGACCGCGAAAGCCATTCATTTGCAATTCGCAAAAACTCTTGACGTCACGTGCGTGGCGGGCGAGATGGGCAGTCCAAACCGGAGTGTGCGCATGCGCGATTTTTCTCAGCTCTCGGAACGCGAAATCCTGGCTCTGGCCATTGGCAATGAAGAGGAAGACGGCCGTATCTACCTCGATGTGGCCGAGCGGCTGCGTGACGCTTACCCAGCAACGGCCAAGATTTTCTCGGAAATGGCAGCGGAGGAAGGCGAACACCGGCGTGAATTGCTGGAGCTCTACCGGCAGAAATTCGGCGAGCACATTCCTCTAATCCGCCGACAAGATGTCCGCGGTTTTATCAACCGCCCCTCCATCTGGCAATTTCCCAAGCCGAACATAGATGATGTGCGCAAGCTGGCGGAGGGCATGGAGCAGGAAACCCAACGCTTCTACCGCAACGCCGCCGCACGGGCCACGGATGTTTCCATCCGCAAGCTGCTGGGCGACTTGGCCGAGGCAGAGGCCGCACATGAGCACCGGGCCGACATGCTTTCGGAGCAAAACCTAACCGAGGACGTGCGTTCTCAGGAAGACCAGCAGGCCCGCCAGCAATTCATGCTACAATATATCCAGCCCGGCCTAGTGGGGCTTATGGATGGCTCGGTTTCCACCCTTGCGCCGATCTTCGCCGCTGCCTTCTCCACCCACAACCCGTTTTCGGCCTTCCTGGTGGGGTCCGCGGCCTCGCTGGGCGCTGGCATCTCTATGGGCTTCGCCGAGGCACTTTCGGATGACGGATCGCTCACTGGGCGTGGCACACCCTATGTGCGCGGCGTCGTGACGGGGTTAATGACCGCGCTGGGTGGGCTGGGGCACACGCTGCCCTTCCTCATCCCCCACCTACATCTGGCGCTCATCGTCGCCATCATCGTAGTGGCGGTTGAGCTGACGGCGATCTCTTGGATTCGCTGGCGGTTTATGGATACCTCGCCCATCCGCGCGACGCTGCAGGTGGCGCTGGGCGGCGCCTTAGTGTTCGCGACAGGGGTGCTAATCGGCGCCGGCTAGTTTTGTAAAGCCCAGCCAGTGTTCCAGAAAGCAGTTTCCAACCTTGTAGCCTGGGTGAAGGTGTCTTGTAGTCGGGACCAACGCGCTTCAGCCCCTAGAGCAGCACCTACTCGGTCGATCATCGCCAATAAGGCATCGACCGACTTGAGATAATCCTCGCCGGTATAGGTATTGATCCAACCTTGGTACGGGTTGGCCGAACTCGTTTGCGCGGCGGCCCAAGCACCGATTTGCGCGTAACCCGCGATGCATGGAGCAAGCGCCACCAACAGGTCGAGCGCGTCGCCAGTGAAGCCGACCTCCAGTACGAAGCGTGTGTAGGCAAGCGTCTCTAGGGCCGGGGGAGCAGCGCGCATCTCGACCTCAAAAATGCCCCAGCCTGCGCAATATTTCACATGCAGGGGCATCTCAGTCTCGATCAACGCCCTCGCAGTCTCCAACGCCGTCTGAATGTCTGGCAGGTGCTCGAGCTTATAGGCAAGCAGCGCATACGCACGAGCATATTGGATAAGAAACAAATAGTCCTGAACAAGGAAGCTTGAAAACGCGGTGCGACTTAGCGTGCCGTCAGCCAGCGCCTCGACGAATGGATGGCGCACGTAACCTCGCCAGACTGCACCAGCGCCTTTGCGCAGGCGCGTAAACAAAACAGCCATGAACTCAGCTCTGCTCGCGAGCGTAGGTGATGACGGAGAGATAGGTCATCGGTTTCACCAACAGTTTTTCCGGCCCGTGCGGCGCGGCGGAGTCAAACAACAGCGCATCGCCGGGGGCAAGATGATACGACTGATCGCCATGGCGGTAGAGAACCTCGCCGGTGAGCATGTAGATGAACTCGGTGCCCTCGTGCTGGAAGGCAGGATAGGCCACGGCATCCTTGCTTAACGTGATGAGATAGGGCTCGACTACCACATTGCCGCCCAGCGCATGGCCCAGAAGCGAATATTGGTGCCCGGCCTTGGTGCCCCGCCGCTCAATGACCACGCCGGTGCCCGATTTCACAAAAGAGCAGTCGCGCTTTTCCTCGAAGGTGGAAAAGAAGGTGGTGATTGGCACATTCAGCGCCCCGGCTAGGGACTGTAGTGAGGCAAGCGAGGGTGAGATTTGCCCGTTCTCGATCTTAGAAAGCATGCCGCCGGAGAGCCCCGCCGCGGCCGCCAACTCGGACACGGTGATGCCGACACGGCGGCGCAGCTGGCGCACCTGCACACCTATAGCCTGTTCCAGCGTGAGATCGGAGACCGCCGCAGCGCCGCTGCCCGTATTGTAGGGCTCTGCGATCTGCGCCGGTAATCCAGCCTGCTCAAGCGCCTGAGGCAAAGGCACCTTAATGACCTGGGTTTTGTTGCTGTCTGGCTTGGCCTGGCTGGGCATATTTTCACAATCCTCCTGGCATTCGTCTTATGCCGCGGAAAATGAAAAGGCCAGTTTTGTTATTTCGTCTCCTGCAGACGTTTCGCGGCGGTGAGCGTATTGCGCAACAGGCAGGCGATGGTCATGGGTCCTACTCCACCGGGTACAGGCGTAATCAAACCGGCCACCTCAGCGGCTTCCCGATAGGCCACATCGCCCAACAACGTAGTCTTGCCGCCTTCGGCGGGCACGCGATTAATGCCGACATCAATGACGGCGGCACCCGGCTTGATCCAGTCGCCCTTCACTGTCTCCGGCCGGCCGACAGCAGCTATTAGAATATCCGCTGTCCGGCATAACGCCGGCAGGTCGCGCGTTCTGGAATGGGCCATCGTGACCGTACAGTTTTTTTGCAGCAGGAGCTGCGCAATGGGCTTACCAACGAGGTTGGAGCGCCCAATGACCACGGCATTAAGCCCGGTCATGTCTGGCAGCTTATTCTCTAGCAACAACAGGCAGCCCAGCGGCGTGCAGGGCACGAGGCCGGGCAGGCCGACGGCTAGGCGTCCGGCATTCACTACCGTCAGCCCATCCACGTCTTTCTCTGGCGAGATCGCGGCAATGATTGCATCCGCATTCAGAGGCTTGGGAAGTGGCAGTTGCACTAAAATACCATGCACCTTGGGGTCCTCATTCAAGGCCCGCACGAGTGCAAGCACATGCTCCTGGGTGGTGTCGGCAGCCAATCTGTGCTCGAATGAGGCCATGCCCACCTCAACGGTCTGGCGCGCCTTATTGGCGACATAGACTTTTGATGCGGGATCATCCCCCACTAACACTACGGCGAGCCCCGGCTTATAGGGCAGATCCGCAACCTCTGCCGCGATGGCGGCGCGCAAATGGGCCGCAAAGCCCTTACCATCGATGATCTCAGCCAAATTTATTACCCCGGTGATGCCGCTGCCCTTCTAGACCAACTAGCTGGCGAAGACGACCGTCTTACTGCCGTTCAGAATCACCCGGTCTTCGAGGTGATAACGCACGGCCCGGGCCAGCACCCTGCGCTCGATGTCACGTCCCTTGCGGACGAGGTCGTCTGGCGTGTCGGCGTGGGTTATGCGTTCCACATCCTGCTCAATGATCGGGCCTTCATCGAGGTCGGCGGTGACGTAATGCGCCGTCGCGCCGATGAGCTTCACGCCGCGCCTATGCGCTTGGTGATAGGGCTTGGCTCCCTTGAATCCAGGCAGGAAGGAGTGGTGGATGTTGATGCAGCGTCCTCTGAGCTTTTGGGCCAGCGCGTCCGAGAGAATTTGCATGTAGCGCGCCAACACCACCAGCTCTGCACCCGTCTCCTTTACCAGCGCCCAGATCTGAGCCTCCTGCTCCATCTTGCTCTCCTTGGTGATGGGCAGATGGTGGAACGGAATAACGCCAAAATCGAGCCCTTTATAAATCTCGTGTGGGTGGTTGGATACGATCCCCACCGGCTGCATCTGAAGCTCGCCGATCCGCCACCGGTAGAGCAGATCCTCCAGACAATGATCAAATTTGGAAACCAGCAGCAACACCTTGTGCGGGACGGAATGGTCCGAGAACTTCCAGGTGATCTTAAATGGCTCGGCGATAGCGCCAAAACCGTCTTGTAGCGTCGCGATCTCTGCTTCTCCAACAAGCGTAAAGGCGATGCGGGCGAAGAATTTGCCGGTCTCCAAATCGTCAAATTGTTGCGCCTCGCGGATGTCTGCTCCCTTCTCGAACAAATAGCTTGAGACGGCGGCGACAATCCCTGGGCGGTTGACACAGGAGAGGGTGAGCACGAACTTGGCCTGCGACATAGCTGAAAATTTCCTGGTTGAGGTTGGAGCGTGGAAGGCGCGTCGGGCTGGTACGCGGCGGCGCGCAAAAGCTAAGATGGCGCGCGCCGCGCTGCCCTCAACCTCGCTCCGTGAATGTGTCTGCCGCCTGCATAAGGACGTGGTGTAGCGCCCCGGAATAGGAACGGAAACAGCCCAGGATAAAATTTTCATCCTGGCGCCATACGTGCACGCCGATATGCGCCGCGGCCGTGATGGCCACTTCGTCCGCCGCGAATCGGGCAATATCGATGGGCAGGATTTTCTTCAGAATCGTAACTGCATACGGGCCGGAAACGCTGAACAGGCACAGCCCGTCGGTCTGCTCGGTAATAGCGGCGCGATTGACGGGCAACTCAAGCTCTCCCAACACCAACCATTGGCGCGGGCCGTTCCAGAGAATGTCCGCGCCACGATGCACGATGCGCGTACGACTAGCAGGCAGCGCCACACCTAAGGCAGCTTCCAGCACCGGCTGCATGGCCCTAAAAACCGCTATGTTGCGGATGCGTCTGTTTGGCACTGTATGAATCAAAGGATGTGGCGCGAAGGTCGAAGCAACAGCGTCAAGCATGAAGGCGTTTCCCTTCCGGATCGTACTGCACCGGAGCTGTGACGATCGCCTCCAAGTCGCCGCCGCGTACGGGGTCGTAGACGCGGATCGTCTCACCATGCCGCTCTGGGCCATGTTCCAGTAGCGCCAGCGCGATAGAACCGAATGTAGGGCTGCGCGCTGCGGAAGTCACATGTCCCTGATCGTTAACGGCCGTTGCCGCCACGCCTAGGGGAAGTAGATGGCTGCCAGCGCAGATGATGTCTTGGCGGTTCACCGACCGGAGCCCCACCAAGCTCTGGCGCTTCGGGTCTTTGAGCGCCGGGCGGGAGGCCATGGCACGGCCGATGAAATCCTTCTTTTTTGAGAGCAGCTTATGCAGTCCGAGATCATGCGCCGTGGTCTGGCCGTTCAGCTCCGGTCCAGCGACATGACCTTTCTCGATGCGCATAATGCCTAGAGCCTCCGTGCCATAGGGCGTGATGCCATATTCCGCGCCGGCTTCCATCAGCTTCTCTACCAGCGCATGGGTATAGCGGGCAGGCACAGCAAGTTCATAGGCGCGCTCGCCCGAGAAGGAGATGCGGAACAACCGCGCGGGTACACCGCCGCATATGGTGAGCTCGCCACAGGCCATGTAGGGAAAGGACATGTCTGAAAGATCGAAGGGAAAGTCCACAATTTTTGCCAACGTGGCGATGGATTGTGGCCCGGCCACGGCGATCTGCCCCCATTGGTCCGTGACCGAGACAAGCGATACATCCAGGTGCTTCCATAGCACCTGGGCACAGAATTCCAAATGCTGCATCACTCGCCCTGCGTTGACGGTGGTGGTAGTCATTATAAAATGGGTTTCACCAAGGCGGGCGGTGGTGCCGTCATCCATCACCATGCCGTCCTCACGCAGCATTAGTCCGTAGCGTACCTTGCCGCAGGGTAGATTCTCCCAACTATTGGTGTAGACGCATTCAAGGAATTTCGCGGCATCAGGCCCCTGGATTTCAATCTTGCCGAGCGTGGTGACATCGCAGATGCCTACAGCATTTCGCACGGCATCCACCTCGCGCTGGGCGGCTTGCAACCAATCCTCACCGAGGCGAGGGAAATATTGCGCGCGCAGCCAGGCGCCTGTTTCCACGAACACGGCGCCCTGCGCCTTCGCCCATTCATGGGTTGGGGTGAAGCGCGTGGGGCGGAAATGCTTGCCCGTATGCGCGCCCGCCAGTGCGCCAATGGCCACAGGCACATACGGTGGGCGGTAGCGCGTAGTGCCGATTTCGCCAATTTGGCGACCCAAAGTTTTCGCTAGCAAGCCGATGGCGTTCACGTTGGCAGTCTTACCCTGGTCTGTCGCCATGCCAAGTGTGGTGTAGCGCTTCAAATGCTCCATCGAGGTAAACCCCTCGAGCTCAGCCAGGTTTACGTCCCTTACCGTAACGTCATTCTGCAGATCGAGGAAGGATTTACCCGGGAAAAAGCCAGAATGAAAACAGGGCTGAATGTTGGCGTTGAGCCCGTGCCCCGCAGCCTTACCGATAACCTCCATGCAAGGAGGCGTTTTGCCTGGGATAAACGCAGCGATACCAGTATCCCAGATCGGTTCGCCGTCGAAATGCGAAGTCAGCGCCAGATTTGGGTTGAACCCACCGGAAGTGGCAATGATGTCACACGGGATGCTAATCTCATCGCCCCCAGATAGGCGAAGTTTAGCACCCTTCACGCCCCACCTGCCGATGGCGCGGATGATGGCTGCACCCTCATAGACCGGCGTACTGGCGGCACATGCAGCGTCATACACGGCACTGCTGCTTCCAGGACGCGCGTCCACCAAAGCGGCGATGTTCACCCCTGCCGTATACAGCGTGGAAATTAGCGAGGCCGCGTCATCATTGTTGATATAGAGTAGAATATTGCGGCCAGGCGAAACACCATAGCGGGAAATATAATCTCCTACAGCTCGACTCAACATCACGCCTGGACGGTCATTATCGCCAAAGGTGATCGGTCGTTCCAACGCACCGGTGGCCAGGACGCTGCGCCGAGCCACGATGCGGATGAGCCGCTGTCGCGGGGCATTCGAGGACGGCAAATGGTCGTTCAACCGCTCCAGCGCCGCGTAGGTTCCTCCGTCATATACACCGAACACGGTAGTGCGGGAAAAGAAACTTATAGACTCCGGAAGATCTAACTTGGCAAGAGGCGGATTTTCATCACAAAGAATGACGCGCTGCCCTTTGGCGGCGGCATCAAGCGCAGCTTTACAACCATCAGCGCCGCCACCGATGATTAGCACATCGCAAAATTCTGTGATTTTCTCATAGACATCCGGGTCAGGCAAACCGGAATTGCGGCCTAGGCCGGAGGCACGACGAATCATAGGCTCATAGATTTTCTCCCAAAACCCAGAGGGCCACATGAATGTCTTGTAGTAAAACCCCGCAGCAAGGAATGGCGAGAGCAGATTATTCACCGAAAGAGGATCATATTTCAGCGAAAAGCCGCGATTCTGACTAGACGCTTCCAAGCCATCGAAAATCTCCACCGTGGTGGCGCGAGTGTTAGGCTCGCGGTATGCACCCGTTCGGAGTTCCACCAGCGCATTTGGCTCCTCCGAACCGGAGGCAAACACGCCACGCGGTCGGTGATATTTGAAGCTTCGGCCAAAAAGTTTCACGCCGCTGGCAAGCATTGCGGAGGCCAACGTGTCACCTGCGAAGCCGGTATAGCTCTTGCCGTCAAAGCGGAAATTCACTTTCCGGGCGCGGTCGATCAACCCACCGGTTGCCAATCGGTAGCCGCTCATGGCGGCGTCACAGAGATAATTTCATGGGTCGACATTTCACGCTCCATTTTGATCCAGGCATGACACCCAGCGCTATGATACCAATATTCCTTGCGTGGGCCTTTAAGATTGTCTCGAAAATAGACGTAGTCTTCCCACTCTTTCGTGAGTTTGGCACCGCCATCAATGGGACGAGTGCACTCGGCGTCTCTGGTGTAGGTGAACTCCTCCAGCCCTCGTTCGCCGCAATGCGGGCAGATTATGCGCATTAATGCAGATTCGGCTGAGCGCCGACTCCCTTCTCGTCGATCAGATTGCCTTCGGCGAAACGTTCCAGCTTATAGGCGGCAGCAACCGGGTGCGGGTCACCGCGTGCGATAAGATGCGCAAAACAGAAACCCGAGGCTGGCGTGGCCTTGAACCCGCCATAGCACCACCCCGCATTGAGGAAGAGATTTTCCACCGGTGTCTTATCGATGATCGGCGAACCATCCATAGTCATGTCCACGATGCCGCCCCAACTGCGCAAAAGCCGCGCTCGGCCGAGCATCGGCATCAGCGCCATGCCGCCCTCGCACACATCCTCGATCACCGGAAGGTTACCGCGCTGAGCATAGGAGTTATAGCCTTCGATGTCGCCGCCAAACACCAAGCCTCCTTTGTCTGACTGCGAAATATAGAAATGACCGGCACCAAAAGTGATCACGGTATCGATCAGAGGCTTTAATCCCTCGGTCACGAATGCCTGTAAGACGTGGCTTTCAATCGGCAGACGCAATCCGGCCTTCGCTGCCAACAGCGAAGATGAGCCTGCAACCGCCATCGCGACCTTGGTCGCACGGATGGTGCCGCGATTGGTCTCCACCCCCACCGCCTTGCCGTTTTCCTGCAATATGGCTGCGACTTCGCAATTCTCGATGATATCGACTCCACGCTGGTCGGCGGCGCGAGCATAACCCCAGACCACGGCGTCGTGCCGCGCGGTGCCCGCACGGCGCTGTACCAACGCCCCTTGCACTGGAAAGCGTGCATTCTCGTAATTCAGATACGGAATTTCCTGGCTGAGCTGCGCGCGCTCCAACAGTTCAGCATCCGCTCCGTGCAGGATCATGGAATTACCGCGCCTAGCATAGGCGTCGCGCTGGATGTCTGAATGGTAGAGATTATAGATACCGCGCTGGCTTACCATCGCGTTATAATTGATGTCCTGTTCTAGCCCTTCCCAGAGCTTCATAGAAAATTCGTAGAACGGCTCATTGCCTGGTAACAGGTAATTGGAGCGGATGATTGTTGTGTTCCGGCCGACATTGCCACTACCCAGCCAGCTTTTCTCCAACACGGCGATGCGCCCCGTCTCGGGATGGTTCTTGGCAAGATAATAGGCGGTCGAGAGTCCGCCACCACCGCCGCCGATAATCACCACGTCATAAAAAGGGGCGGGTGCCGCCTTGCGCCATGCTGGCTTCCAGCCCGTGTGGCCCTGCAGTGCCTGGATGAATACGGAAACGGCGGAGTATCTCATTGTCACCAAAAAAATTCTTACGAGTTAATACTAGTGATGCACAGGAATATTATTGTTGTCAAATTTCCAAGATTCCAGGC
Organism: Pseudomonadota bacterium; assembly: GCA_021818425.1. Lineage (GTDB taxonomy): Bacteria > Pseudomonadota > Alphaproteobacteria > Acetobacterales > Acetobacteraceae > Acidocella. Next base: position 384 of record JAKAEC010000002.1, on the reverse strand, counting down.
TGATAGGGCGCAGCCTTGCGCTCTTGCTCCTGTGCGTAGCCACGCGGGGCGGAGACTACCCAGATGTCGTTGCTGTAGGTCTCGTGCCGGTCATGTGTGTGACCGTGAACCCAGAAAATCGGAGCGTAGGGCGCGAATTCCGGCAACAGCTCCGAGGCATAGGCCCCCCTTGGCGCTCGGAAGCGCCCCCCGGCGCGTGATGCGCCACAATCAGCCGCGGCATGGCTGGTCCGTCTAGCGTCAGTCTACCCAGCGTTGTGTACAACCAGGTTCGGGCAGTGAAATGACGCGCCATGGTGAGCTTCGCGTGACCACATCCCGGAACTCATTGGCCCGGTTGCTCATCCACGAATCTAGCTGACCTACGACCTGATATCGGCACAT
>JAKAEC010000034.1 GCA_021818425.1 Pseudomonadota bacterium | reverse complement strand
GCGAAGGTCGCGCCAGCAATGCGTCGTAAACCTCGTCGAAATACCACTTATTGAGCAAGAATTTGTAAACCGGTGAGACGCTCTGCGAAAGCCGGCCCGGCAGAGCTGGAACTAACAGGTAGAACAAAACCGCTATCAAAATGCCGAAAATGGCCACCGCGAGCGGAGCGTTTTCAGCCCATCCCGGAATCTTATCCATGGTGAACATTGTAGAATTGGCCGCGACATTAATGGAATTTCCCCAGAAGCTCTGGAACTCACGGCCGATGAAATAGGGCTTCAGCACAAAGCCACTCGCAAACGCTCCAATACCAAGCACAAGCAGCGGTAGCAGCATCACGAACGGGCTTTCGTGCACATGCTCCTGCACATGCTTGGAGGCACGGGATTTACCTGTGAATACTAAGAAAAAAAGACGCGAAGTATAGAACGCCGTCAATCCGGCACCGAGCGTACCGCAGAGCCAGCCATAGGTTGCGATGGACGTATGTGCGGAAAGGGCCGCGGCCAAAATTGCATCCTTGGAATAATATCCAGAGAAGGGCGGAATCGCGATCAACGCCAACGAGCCGATGAGCATCATCGCGCAGGTAACGGGTAGCTTGCCAGCAAGGCCGCCCATTAGGCGGATGTCCTGCTCGTCCGACATCGCGTGGATCACGGAGCCAGCCGAAAGGAAGAGCAACGCCTTGAAAAGCGCGTGGTTGATGAGATGGAACATCGCCACCGGATAGGCACCCACACCGGCCGCCAGGAACATATAGCCTAGCTGCGAACAAGTAGAATAGGCGATGACGCGCTTGATGTCGTTCTGCACGCAGCCGACGGTGGCAGCGAAGAACGCAGTACTGCCGCCAATGAAGGTAATGAATCCCATCGCATCAGGTGCCGCGTTAATGAGCGGCGACATGCGCACGATCATGAAAACACCTGCCGCCACCATGGTTGCAGCATGAATGAGGGCCGAGATTGGAGTTGGTCCTTCCATCGCATCGGCCAGCCAAGTGTGCAGAAAAAGCTGCGCAGATTTACCCATGGCACCGATAAAGAGCAAGAAAGAGATTAGTTCCAACACCGGCATCTGCGCGCCGAACAGGACGTAATGCTGCCCAACGTGACTCGAAACGCCCGCGAAGATCACACTGAACTGGATGGAACCGAAGGTGAAATAAGCCAGCGCGATACCTACCGCAAAGGCAAGATCACCCACGCGGTTGACAATGAAAGCCTTAATGGCAGCATCGTTGGCGGCCTTGCGCTCGTACCAGTAATTGATAAGCAGATAGGAGACGAGACCGACACCCTCCCAGCCAAAGAAAAGCTGAAGCAGGTTGTTCGCCGTTACCAACATCAGCATCGCAAAGGTGAACAGCGATATATATGACATGAAACGCTGAGGCGTTTTGTCGTAGGCCATATAACCCACGGAATAGAGGTGGATGAGCATCGAGACGACGCTGACCATGACCACCATCACGAGGCTGAGCCGATCCTGACGCAGGGTCCAGTTGGAAGTGAATGTCCCCACCCGCACCCAGTGCGCGATGGCGAGCGGCGGCTGCACCCCGCCGCGATAAGCCACGATGGCCGCCGCCGCCGAGATCAGCATGAACAGAATGGTCGACCAGACGGAGATCTGCTTACCCAAAAAGGGCCGCGCAACCCCCGCGATAATGGCGCCCAAAAGCGGCGCGAAAACGGCAATCAAGGTGAACATGTTCAGCCCTTCATCAGCGTCACGTCCTCGACCTCGATCGAGCCGCGATTACGGAAGTAGATGACCAGAATAGCAAGACCGATCGCGGATTCAGCCGCGGCCACGGTAAGCACAAACATGGTGAAAACCTGCCCCACCATGTCATGCAGCGCGCCGGAGAACGCGACAAAGTTGAGGTTGGCGGCCAGCAGAATCAGCTCGATCGACATCATGATGACGATGACGTTTTTCCGGTTCATAAAAATGCCGAAGATGCCGATCACCAGCAACAAAGCCGAGACAACTAGGTAATGTGAAAGTGGAATAAGCATCACAGCGTCTCCTTCTCCGTCGGCTGGACGGGCAGCGCGGCACCTTCGCCTAGCTTCGCATTCACCATCACCAGCGTGTGCTCCGGCTTACGGGCATGCTGGACGGCAATGTTCTGATGCAATGAACGCTGTCTGTCACGATGGGTAAGAACGATCGCGCCGATCATTGCCACCAGCAAAATGACGCCTGAGAGCTGAAACAGCGGCAAATAGGAGGTGTAAATCAACTGGCCGAGCGCGACGGTATTGGTGACATGCTCCGGCATGGGGAACAGCCTATTTGCGCTGCCAGAAGGCGCGATAGCCCAATTGCCCGCAATGAACGCGAGCTCAGCGAACATGATGAGCGCCACTAGCGCGCCAACTGGTGCATAACGTTGGAAGCCCTCATGCAAGGCGGCGAAATCCACGTCCAACATCATTACCACGAACAGGAACAGGACCGCGACGGCGCCGACATACACGATGGCCAGAATGAAGGCGAGGAACTCCGCCCCCGCCAACAGAAACAGTACAGCCGCGTTTACGAAGCCGAGAATGAGAAACAGCACCGCATGCACAGGATTGCGGCTGGTCACCACCATCACCGCCGAGGCCAGCAGGATGAAGGAAAAAAGGTAGAAGGCGAGATTTGATATCATTTATGCTTGCCCTTACCGATATGGTGCGTCGAGCTCTAGCCGCTTGGCCAGCTCCGGTTCCCAGCGATCGCCATTGTCCAACAGCTTCTGCTTATCGTAGAGAAGTTCCTCGCGCGTTTCCGTCGCGAACTCGAAATTTGGCCCTTCCACGATGGCATCCACCGGGCAAGCTTCTTCACACATGCCGCAATAGATGCATTTCACCATGTCGATGTCATAGCGCGTAGTGCGACGCGAGCCATCCTCGCGTGGCTCAGCCTCGATGGTAATGGCCTGCGCCGGACACACAGCCTCGCACAGCTTGCAAGCAATGCAGCGTTCTTCGCCGTTAGGATAACGACGCAGCGCATGCTCACCCCTGAAGCGTGCGGAGATGGGGTTCTTCTCGAAAGGATAATTGATGGTCGCCTTAGGTCGAAAGAAATAGCGCAAGGTAATGCTTAAGCCGCAAAGAATCTCCCACAGCGCCAAGCTCCATGTCCAACGGAGGATTTTGTTCATTCTACTGCTTCCTTACGCATTGGGCAGCCACCCGAAATATTCCACTGCGCCCGCCACCGCGACAAGATAGACAAGCGAAATCGGCAGGAAGACTTTCCAGCCCAGTGCCATCAGCTGGTCGTAGCGATAACGCGGCAAAGTGGCGCGCACCCAAACGAACACAAACAGACAGATGAACACCTTGATGAGGAACCACAGCACGCCATTGGCCAGGAACGGCAATGGCGAAAGCCAGCCGCCAAGAAATAATACCGTGGTCATACCACTGATCATGATCATGTTCGCGTATTCGCCTAGAAAAAATAGCGCGAAGGACATAGCGCTATATTCCACGAAAAACCCCGCAACAATTTCCGACTCGCCTTCTGCCAGATCAAACGGCGCTCGGTTAGTCTCTGCTAAACCAGAGATAAAGAAAATGACGAATAGCGGAAACAACGGCACAGCAAACCAGAGATGCTTCTGTGCCAGCACGATGGCGTTGAGGTTCAGGCTGCCAGCTAATATTAGCACCGTAACCATCACGAAACCCATCGAGACCTCGTAGGAGACCATCTGCGCCGCCGAACGCAGCGCGCCAAGGAACGCATACTTGGAATTGGAGGCCCAACCCGCGATGATGACGCCATAGACGCCCAATGATGAAATAGCGAACAGATAGAGGACGCCGACATTGATGTTGGCTATGCCCCAACCGTTATTAACAGGAATCACCGCCCAGGCGATGATGGCAAGGCCGAAGGTGATCATCGGAGCCAGCACGAATAAAACCTTGTCCGCCCCGGTTGGAATTATGGTTTCCTTCGTCAGCATTTTTAACGCGTCGGCAAAGGGCTGCATCAAACCAAATGGTCCGACTACATTGGGCCCCTTACGCAGCTGAATAGCGCCCATCACCTTACGCTCGAAATAGGTGAGATAGGCAACGCCGATCAGCAGTGGCACGACCAGCGCTAGTGTTTTTAGAACCGTAAGGATCAGGATCCCCAGATTTGTATCCCAGAACAGGCTCATTCCGCGGCCTCCGCGAGGGCTGGATGATGGGCGGCGACACACGCGGCCATGGTGGGGCTGGAGCGGCTGATCGCGTCCGTCTGATAATAATTCGTTAGAAGCGGAGTAAAGGGCACGCTGCTGAGCGCACCTGCGGCGGCCGGAGCAGCCAAATCAGTACCGGCTAAGCGGCGGAACTCAGCCGCGAACACCGGATATTCGGCCTTCAAGTGGTCGCGCAACTGCTCCAACGTGTCGTAGGGCAACGCATGACCAAGGTAGGCCGAGATAGCGCGCAAGATTCTCCAATCCTCGCGCGCATCGCCCGGTGGCTTCACAGCAACAAAAGCTTGTTGCAGGCGGCCTTCGGTGTTCACGTAAAGACCGTCTTTTTCCGTGTAAGCCGCACCCGGTAAAATAATATCCGCGCGAGCAGCACCTGCATCGCCATGGTGCCCCTGGTAAACCACAAAGGTCTGGGCAGGAATACTGCGTACCGTCTCGTTATCCGCGCCCAAAAGCCACAGCACATCGACCCCGCCAGAGAGCATCGCTTTCGCGTCCATCGCCCCCTCACACGGCAAGAAGCCGAGATCCAGTGCACCGACGCGGGATGCCGCATGGTGCAGCACGTTGAAGCCATGCCAGTCTGGGGTAAGCATGTTGAACTGTGCTGCGAGCTTCCATGCGGTTGCATGAATAGCAGCGCCGTCCGAGCGAGAAAGCCCGCCTGCGCCCAAAATAAGCATCGGCTTCTGCGCAGATTTCAGTACCTCAGCGAAAGGATGCGCGCCATCCAGTAATGCCTGAAGCACAACCGGCGCCTCGCCCACATGGTCGTATTTGTAGGTGAGATCCGAAGCCGCGCCAATGAGCCCTACTTTCAACCCACCAGCTAGCCAGCGCTTACGAATGCGGGCGTTTAGCACCGGCGCTTCGTGGCGCGGGTTGGAGCCGATGATCAGCAGCGCATCCGCCTCTTCAATGCCGGCAATGCTGGTATTGAACAGATAGTATGCTCGCTTAGTCGCATCGAAGGCTGCACCATCGATGCGACAATCAATATTCTTCGAACCTAAGCCACCGAAGAATTCTTTTAGCGCCAGCATGGATTCAAGATCCGCAAGATCCCCGGTCAGCGCACCCATCTTGGCGGGAGCAGTGGCTTTCACCTTGCCCGCGATTGCAGCAAACGCTTCTTCCCAGCTGGCTGCACGCAACTTGCCATTTTCGCGGATCCAGGGACGGTCCAGCCGACGACGCTTGAGACCGTCGACCGAGAAGCGGGATTTATCGCCCAGCCATTCCTCATTTACATCGTCATTGATGCGCGGCAGGATACGCAAAACCTCGGCTCCACGCGCATCAATGCGAATATTGGAACCCACTGCGTCCAGCACGTCGATGCTGTCAGTCTTGCGCAACTCCCAGGGACGGGCTGTGAAGGCATAGGGCTTGGAGGTAAGAGCGCCAACCGGGCAAAGATCAATGATATTACCGGAAAGTTCGGAAGTTAGCGCCTTTTCGACATAAGTGCTGATCTTGGTGCTCTCGCCCCGGAAGGTGCCGCCGATCTCCGCCGTACCCGCTACCTCTGTGGTGAAGCGCACGCAACGTGTGCAATGAATGCAGCGTGTCATGGTGGTGCGCACCAATGGCCCCCAATCGGGCTGGGCCACGCTGCGCTTGTCTTCCTCATAACGCGACGCATCGCGGCCGTAGGCCACGGCTTCGTCCTGAAGGTCGCACTCGCCGCCCTGGTCGCAGATAGGGCAATCCAGCGGGTGGTTGATAAGCAAGAATTCCATCACGCCGCGACGGCCCTTGCGGACCATCTCGCTATCGGTATGCACCACCATGCCATCCGCGACTGGCTGGCCGCAGGACGCCACGGGTTTTGGCGGCATCTTCTCAATCTCAACGAGGCACATCCGACAATTGCCGGCAACGGATAACCGCTCATGATAACAGAAGCGCGGAATTTCGATACCCGCTGCTTCGGCAGCTTGGATCACGGTCGAACCGTTTGGAACCTCGACCTCAATACCATCAATGGTGAGTTTTGCCATAACCTACTCCGCCGCCTGCGCCTGAGCGGGCGACTGATAATCAATTGCCCGCGCCTCAACCTCTGGCCGGAAAGCGCGCATCATGCCCTGGATTGGCCAAGACGCTGCCTCACCGAAGGCACAAATCGTGTGGCCTGCCACCTGCGTAGTCACCTGCTCTAGCAGATGGATATCCGCAAGGCTCGCCTTGTTCTGCACGATGCGGTCCATCTGCCGCATCATCCAGCCTGTGCCTTCGCGGCAGGGCGTACACTGGCCGCAGCTCTCATGCTTGAAGAATTTAGAAAGCCGCCAAATGGCCTTCACAACGTCCACAGATTTATCCATGACGATGATGGCGCCCGAACCCATCATACTTTTTGATGCTGCTAGACTGTCGAAATCCATCAGCTGGGTGTCGGCCATCACCTTGTTCAAGACAGGTGAAGACGCGCCACCAGGAATGATCGCCTGCAGATTATCCCAGCCGCCACGCACGCCGCCCGCATGTTTCTCGATGAGATCCTTCAGCGAAATACCAAGCTCTTCCTCGACATTGCAGGGATTGTTCACGTGACCGGAGATGCAGAAAATCTTCGTACCCGCGTTCTTGGGACGGCCAAGACCGGAGAACCAAGCAGCCCCGCGGCGCATAATAGTCGGCGCGCCCGCGATGGTTTCCACATTGTTCACGGTAGTTGGACATCCATAAAGCCCCATCGCCGCCGGGAAGGGTGGCTTCATGCGCGGCATGCCCTTCTTGCCCTCGAGGCTTTCCAGCATCGCGGATTCTTCGCCGCAAATATAGGCGCCGGCTCCGCGTTGCAGGATAACGTCAAAATCCCACCCTGAACCCGCCGCATTCTTGCCAATCAGACCCGCTTCATAGGCTTCATCGATGGCGAACTGGAGGCGCTGGGCTTCGTTGTAATACTCACCGCGAATATAGATGAACGCCGTGTTTGCCCCCATGGCAAAAGACGCAATCAACGCACCCTCTATGAGTTTATGAGGCTCGTTGCGGATAATGTCGCGGTCCTTGCAAGTGCCTGGCTCGGATTCGTCGGCATTGATGACCAGATAATGCGGCCTTCCATCGCTCTGCTTGGGCATGAAGGACCATTTCATACCAGTGGGAAAGCCAGCGCCCCCGCGCCCGCGCATGCCGGAAGCCTTCATTTCATCAATCAGCGCGTCACGCCCACGGCCGATGATGGCGGCAGTATTATCCCAGTCCCCACGAGCGCGCGCACCCGCCAGCTTCCAATCCTGCTGGCCATAGAGATTTTGATAGATGCGGTCTGAATCGTTCAGCATCGGCTCATTCCCCGGCAGTTGGTTTAGAAAGAAGCGTGGTGGGACCAGGGGCCGGTGCAGAGGACTCGCGTCCGCCCAGCGAGCCAGCTGGCGGCAAGGGCTTACCCGCCTTCAAATCCTCCAGCAGCGCTTGCGTGCGCTCGGCGTCCATGTCCTCAAAATAATCGTCATTAACCTGCAAAACCGGTGCGTTTACGCAAGCGCCTAAGCATTCGACCTCTTTGAGGGTAAACAGCCCATCCGCGCTGGTTTCACCAAAATGCTTAATGCCACTGACCTTCTTACACGCGCTCACAATATCGTCAGAGCCGCGCAGCCAGCACGGCGTGGTGGTACACACTTGGAGATGGAATTTGCCCACGGGCTCTAGGTTAAACATTGTATAGAAGGTTGCGACCTCGTAAACGCGAATGGGGGCAACGCCGAGAATCTCGGCCACCTTGTCCATCGCCGCGCGGGGCAGCCAAGCGGAGCCAGTTTCAACCCCCATCTGCCGCTGAGCCAGATCCAGCAGTGATTTCACTGCACTCATCTGGCGGCCTTCGGGATATTTCCTGATCGCCTTTTCCACCAACTTCATGTTGGCTTCGGTGAAGGCGAAGTTAGTCGGTTCTGCGTGTGTGCTGCTCACCGGTCGATCTCACCAAAAACAATGTCGAGCGACCCAAGGATCGCCACCATATCGGCCAGCATGTGGCCCTTGCAAAGTTTTTCCGTCGCCTGCAGATGCGAGAATCCGGTTGCCCTGATCTTGCAACGATAGGGACGGTTCGTGCCATCCGCTTGCAGATACACCGCGAACTCACCTTTCGGCGCCTCCACGGCGGTGTAGGTGGCACCAGCGGGAACGTGATAACCCTCAGTATAGAGCTTGAAGTGATGGATCAACGCTTCCATCGAGTGCTTCATTTCGTGTCGATTCGGCGGCGTGATCTTACGATCCTCCACCTTGACCGGCCCCGGCTTCATCTTCGATAGCGCCTGCTTCACGATCTTCACGCTTTCACGCATCTCGGCCATACGCACTAGGTAACGGTCATAGGAATCGCCGTGCTTACCTACCGGGACCTCGAATTCTACCTCTGCGTATTTGTCATAGGGCTGGGCGCGACGCAGGTCCCACGCTACGCCTGAACCACGTAAGCTCGGCCCCGTGAAGCCCCAGGCCAGCGCATCCTCCGCCGAGATCACGCCGACATCTACGAGACGCTGCTTGAAAATGCGGTTGCCGTTGAGCAGGTTCTCCATCTCTTCGATGAATTTCGGATATTCCTCCGCCCAAGCCGCAATGTCTTGTTCCAGCCCGGCGGGTAGATCTTTCGAGACGCCGCCGGGGCGGAAGTAATTCGAGTGGAACCGCGCACCGGAGGCACGCTCATAAAATTCGAGGAGCTTTTCGCGCTCCTCGTACATCCAGAGACTAGGGGAGATCGCTCCGCAATCGAGCGCAAAATGGCCAACATTGAGTAGATGGTTCAACACGCGAGTGAGTTCCGCAAAAATCACACGAATCCACTGCGCGCGCTCCGGCGCTTCCACGCCAAGCAGCTTCTCTGTGGCAAGCGCGAAGGCATGCTCGCAACCCATCGGCGAAACATAATCCAAACGGTCAAAATAGGGCACCGCTTGCATATAGCTCTTGTATTCGATCAGCTTCTCTGTGCCGCGATGCAGCAGCCCAATATGCGGATCACAACGCTCGATGACTTCCCCATCCATCTCCATAATCAACCGCAGCACGCCATGCGCCGAAGGATGCTGCGGGCCAAAATTGATGGTGTGGCTGTCGACCTCGAAGATCTTTTTGGTTGGTACGGCCTCGCTCATGACCGACTCCTGTTCATCTTCTCATCTCCGGGCAGCAGTGTCATGCCCTCCCACGGCGAGAGGAAATCGAAATTCCGAAACTCCTGCGTCAACTTCACTTTGTCGTAAACGACAGATTTCCTGTCTTCGTCATAATGAACCTCGACATAGCCAGTGAGCGGAAAATCCTTGCGCAGGGGGTGCCCCTCGAAACCGTAATCGCTGAGGATGCGACGATGATCTTCGAGACCCAAAAAGACGATGCCAAACAGGTCCCACACCTCGCGCTCCCACCAGGTGGCGCATGGCCAGAGGTCTCCGACAGAATCGACAGCCTCACCTTCCGCAGCGCACAGAATCACCCGCACGCGTTCGTTCCGAGTAACCGAGAGTAGATTATAGACCACCTCGAATCGCTCGGCACGTTCAGGATAATCAACACCGCAGATATCCATGACCTGCTGAAATGCATAGGCATCACGCAGGGTTTTCAGTAGCTCATGGGCGTCTTCGCGTGCGGTGCGCAAAACAACTTCGCCCAGCAGACGCTGGGCATTGGCAACGCCAGGCAGAACTCTCAGCGCTTCCAGTGCCGCATCAAAGGATGCAGCCTGAGTTTTTTCCTGGATTTCGGTTTCTTCAGCCACGCAGCACCGTCCCCGTCCGCCGGATCTTCTTTTGCAACTGCATAATGCCGTACACCAGCGCCTCCGCAGTCGGTGGGCAGCCAGGCACATACACATCCACCGGCACGATCCGATCCACACCGCGGACGACAGAATAGGAATAATGGTAATAACCGCCGCCGTTGGCACAACTGCCCATGGAGATCACCCAGCGGGGCTCCGGCATCTGGTCGTAAACCCGGCGCAGCGCAGGCGCCATCTTGTTAGTCAACGTGCCAGCCACGATCATCACGTCCGACTGACGGGGCGAAGCGCGGGGGATGATGCCGAAGCGGTCCAGATCATAGCGTGGCATGTAGGCGTGGATCATTTCCACGGCACAGCAGGCCAGACCGAAGGTCATGGGCCAGAGGCTGCCGGTGCGCGCCCAGTTCACCACCTTGTCAATATTGGCGACGATGAACCCCTTACCGGCCAGCTCCCCGGTGATTCCCTTAATCACCGCGTCCTGCTCGGCACCAGGGGGAAGATGCTCGCTGTTCCAGGCGAGCTCAGCGCTGTTTGCGGCTGTGGTCATGCCGTCACTCCCAATTTAATGCGCCCTTGTTCCACTCATAGATAAAGCCGATGGTGAGCACTCCGAGAAAGCCCATCATCGACCAGAAACCAGTCAGGCCGATCCGACCAAGCGACACCGCCCAGGGAAACAGGAACGCGACTTCTACGTCGAAAATAATGAAGAGAATTGCAACCAAGTAATAGCGGACGTCAAAGCGACGGCGAGCATCGCCAAACGCCTCGAAACCGCATTCATATGCTGCTAACTTGTCCGGATAGGGTTTCTGTTTCGCCGCAAGCAAGGATCCGAACACAAAAGCCAGACCAAGCACGGCAGCGAGGGCAACGAAAATAAGGACAGGAAAGTACTGCGCTAGGTCCAGCTGCACCTGCTCATCTCCTTGATCGCGCTGGGGCAGCAGATAGCTGCACCCAAGTGAAATTGTACCCGCCGTGTCGCACCGCAACAGCCCTGGGTCAAGCCCACCCATGCGCGGCAGCCCAGCCTCAACGACTCACGGCACACCACGACTCTCCACGCATGAGGTATAGAGTTCGTTGATTTTTGAGATAAAATAATGGCGCGAGTGACGGGGCTCGAACCCGCGACCTCCGGCGTGACAGGCCGGCGCTCTAACCAACTGAGCTACACCCGCGTAAGGTGGGCGCCGTGTACTTGGCATTGCAATCAGCGTCAAGCGCATGAAACCACGTTTGGTGATTAATTTACACTGGCGGAAATGTCCGCCTCGGGCTTTGCCCCCATCTGAAAGGCCGCCTGCAATCACATCATATCTTATTGAACTAAATGTAAATCTTGATCGCACACAGCGTCGCGGAACAAGTCCACCGCAATACTGCGGCGTGGTTCGTATGGGCGGTGACGGGTTCGAACCGCCGACCCTCTCGGTGTAAACGAGACGCTCTACCGCTGAGCTAACCGCCCCTGAAGTAAGAATAAGAATCGGTGGGCGGAACATACCCGCCCACCAAAAAGCCAGAATTAGTTGACCGCGTCTTTAAGCGTTTTGCCGGGCTTGAAGCGGATGGACGTGGAGGCCGGAATGTTAATCTCCTCTCCCGTGCGAGGATTGCGGCCCTTGGAAGCCTCGCGCGCCGCGGTAGCGAAGGTGCCGAAGCCGACAAGACGAACCTCTTCCTTCTTCTTCAGCGTCTTCTCAATTGCGCCGAACACGGCGTCTACCACCTCGGCGGCCTTGGCCTTGGAGAGGTCTGTGTCTTCGGCCACGGCGGCGATCAGATCATTCTTGTTCACTGGCAAAACTCCCTGTTGTCGGATTAGACTCATTGGCTTGTCCACGAAGCTGGCAGGCAAGCCACAAAAAAGGTGGCGCGCGGTCATAACCAGACTGCATGCCACCCGTCAAACGCGACCAAACTCCTAATGCGGCAGCGAGGCCAGAACCCCGCCCTCCGGCGCCTTGGGAAGATCCTCAGGCGCGTCGTCCCACTCAATCGGCTCAGGGGCCCGCACCAGCGCCCGAGTGATCACCTCATCCACATGGCTGACCGGAATAATCGTCAAGCCTTTCTTCACGTTATCAGGAATTTCAATGAGATCCTTCTCATTGTCCTTGGGTATAACGACCGTGGTAATGCCCGCGCGCAACGCCGCCAACAGTTTCTCCTTCAACCCCCCGATTGGAAGAACCCGCCCGCGCAGAGTAATTTCGCCGGTCATGGCAATGTCCTTGCGGATGGGAATGCCGGTGATAGCGGAGACAATGGAAGTGGCCATGGCGATTCCGGCAGAGGGGCCATCCTTCGGAGTCGCACCTTCGGGAACGTGCACATGAATGTCCCGCTTGTCGAAGAAGGGCGGCTTGACGCCGAACTGGGTGGCGCGAGAACGGATATAGGAATAAGCCGCAGCAACGCTCTCCTGCATCACATCACCTAGCTTGCCTGTCTGGCGTATGATGCCTTTGCCCGGCAAGAGCACGCTCTCGATGGTAAGAATCTCGCCCCCAACCTCAGTCCAGGCCAGCCCGGTGACCACGCCAACCATATCCTCTGCCTCGGTTTCACCGTAGCGGAACTTCGGCACGCCAGCGAACTTCTCCAGATTTTTCTTGGTGATGTTCACCTTTTTCGTCTTGGCGGTGACAATCTCCTTCACGGCCTTGCGGGCCAAGGTCGCGATCTCGCGCTCGAGGTTGCGTACGCCAGCCTCGCGGGTATGGGTCCGCACCAACTCTAACAACGCCTCATCAGAAACCGACCACTCCTCCTTCTTTAGCCCATGCGCCTCGCCTTGCTTAGGCAGCAGATGGCGCTTGGCAATCTCTACCTTCTCGTCCTCTGTGTAGCCAGGGATGCGGATGATCTCCATGCGGTCTAGCAGTGGCTGAGGCATGCGCAGGGTGTTGGCCGTGGTTACGAACATCACGTCCGAGAGATCATAATCCACCTCTAGGTAGTGGTCGGCGAAAGTGGAATTCTGCTCGGGGTCCAATACCTCCAAAAGTGCGGAGGCCGGATCGCCGCGCCAATCCGCTCCTAACTTGTCGATCTCGTCCAGCAGGAAAAGTGGGTTGGAGGTTTTCGCCTTCTTCATACCCTGAACGATCTTACCGGGCATGGACCCGATATAGGTCCGGCGGTGGCCACGAATCTCGGATTCATCGCGCACGCCGCCAAGTGACATGCGCACAAACTGTCTCCCAGTGGCCTTGGCTATGGACTTACCAAGCGAAGTTTTGCCCACTCCGGGAGGCCCAACCAAGCAGAGAATCGGTCCGCGCACCTTTGGGCTGCGCGCCTGCACCGCCAGATATTCGACGATACGCTCTTTGATCTTCTCCAGGCCGAAATGGTCGGCGTCGAGGATCTTCTCCGCCTCGATCACGTCGTTCTTGATCTTGCTCTTCTTCTTCCAGGGGATGCCGACGAGCCAATCCAAATAATTGCGTACAACCGTGGCTTCGGCACTCATTGGACTCATCGAGCGCAGCTTTTTCAACTCCGCCACCGCCTTTTCACGCGCTTCCTTGGAAAGCTTAGTGGCCTTAATCTTCTCCTCAAGTTCGGCGGTCTCGTCCTTGCCATCCTCGCCGTCGCCGAGCTCTTTTTGAATCGCCTTCAGCTGCTCGTTCAGGTAATATTCACGCTGGGTTTTCTCCATCTGCCGCTTCACGCGGTTGCGAATTTTCTTCTCCACCTGGAGCACGCCAATTTCGGCTTCCATGTGGTTGAATACGCGCTCCAATCGTTCAGCGGTGCTGTCCATTTCCAAGAGCTCCTGGCGCTCGGAAATCTTCAGCCCCAGATGGCTCGCCACGGTGTCAGCAAGTTTCGATGGGCTTTCGATCTGGTTGACCGAAACCAGTACCTCAGGTGCGATCTTCTTGTTCAGTTTGATGTACTGCTCGAACTGGGCCACTACCGTGCGCCCCAACGCCTCAATCTCTTTTGTGTCACCGCCGCGATCCTCGATTGGCTCAGCCTCAACCTCAAAGAAATCTTCCGAAGCTTTGAAATCTGCAATCTTCGCCCGGCGTAGCCCCTCCACCAGCACCTTCACCGTGCCGTCCGGCAGCTTCAGCAACTGCAAAATCGTAGAAATGGTGCCCACGCGGTAGATGTCCTCCACGGCGGGGTCATCCTGGGCAGCGTTTTTCTGTGCCACCAGCAGAATCTGCTTATCGTCCTTCATCACGCTTTCAAGCGCGCGCACAGACTTTTCGCGCCCCACAAATAGCGGCACGATCATGTGCGGAAACACCACGATGTCGCGCAACGGCAGCACCGCAAGTGTCTCGGTGGGCGATCCGGGTTTGTTAACGTCTGACATAATTATATCCCTTTGGTCTCCCGGCTGCCCTTAAGGAGGCACAGCATGGGACGCCGCTGCATGCGGCCGTAAGCAACATATCGGCAGGCGAAACAGGCCCTGCAAGCCCCCCCTTATGGAAGGCATACAGGCGGGACGTCAGGAAGCATTCTCTGCACGTTTTTCAGAATAAAGGTAAAGTGGCTCGGCACGGCCTTCGGCTACTTCGCCGGAGATCACCACCTCGGAAACGCCTTCCAGCCCTGGCAAATCATACATAGTGGCGAGCAGGATGCCTTCCATGATCGAGCGCAAGCCGCGGGCGCCAGTCTTGCGCTTGATGGCGCGATTGGCAACCACCTTCAATGCGTCCTCAGTGAAGGTAAGCTTCACCCCTTCCATCTCAAACAGCCGGCCGTATTGCTTCACTAGCGCATTCTTGGGTTTAGTGAGGATTTCGATCAAAGCTACCTCGTCCAAGTCCTCGAGCGTGGCAACAACCGGCAGGCGTCCGATGAATTCCGGGATCAGTCCGAATTTCAGCAAATCCTCCGGTTCGACCTCTCGCAGTATGGCCCCAGCGCGCCGCTCGTCCGGGCTGCGAACATCGGCGCCAAAGCCAATGCCAGCCCCCTTTCCGCGCCCCGAGATGATCTTTTCCAGCCCCGCAAAAGCGCCTCCGCAAATGAACAGGATATTGGTGGTATCTACCTGCAGGAATTCCTGCTGCGGATGCTTGCGCCCGCCCTGCGGCGGCACGCTCGCCACGGTGCCCTCCATGATCTTAAGCAGCGCCTGCTGCACGCCCTCGCCAGAAACGTCACGCGTAATGGAGGGATTGTCTGATTTGCGGGAAATCTTGTCTACCTCGTCGATGTAGACGATACCACGCTGAGCGCGTTCAACATTATAATCGGCCGCCTGCAACAGCTTGAGGATGATGTTCTCTACATCCTCGCCCACGTAGCCGGCTTCTGTCAGCGTTGTCGCATCCGCCATAGTGAACGGTACGTCGAGAATCCTCGCCAGCGTCTGCGCCAGCAACGTCTTGCCGGAGCCGGTGGGACCAAGCAGCATGATATTTGATTTCGCGATCTCGATATCGTTGTTTTTGGTGGCGTGCGCCAACCGCTTGTAATGGTTGTGCACCGCGACCGAAAGTACACGCTTGGCGTGCCCTTGGCCGATGACATAATCATCCAGCACCTTGCATATTTCGCGTGGCGTGGGCACGCCATCGCGCGTCTTCACGAGATGCGTCTTATGCTCCTCGCGAATGATATCCATGCACAACTCGACGCATTCATCGCAAATGAACACGGTCGGGCCGGCAATGAGCTTGCGCACCTCGTGCTGCGACTTACCGCAGAAGGAGCAGTAAAGCGTATTTTTCGTGTCGCCCGATTTACTGGTCATAGTCACTCCACAACCCGCGCCGTACAGGAAAGACTAGCCCCCTGTGCCACACGGCACAAGCATTGGGAGTTTTCTGAAAACCACCGGCTTTTCAGCGAGGTAACAAAAAATCCGGACCAGTCCGGGCCTATTTATTGCCGCGGAACGTCAAAAAACTGTAAAATCTACTCAGCTTTCGCTGGATTCTGGCTTCGGTGCATCACCCGTCATGACACCGGTTTCAGCCTGATACTTCACTACTTCGTCCACAATGCCGAAATCCTTGGCTTCTTCAGCGGACATATAGGTATCGCGTTCTAGCTTCGCTTCAATCGCCTCGAGGGGCTGGCCTGTGTGGTCCACATAGATCTGATTCAATTTGCTGCGCAGCTTCAGAATCTCGCGGGCCTGGATCTCTATGTCTGTGGCTTGGCCCTGAGCACCTCCGGAGGGCTGATGCACCATCACGCGCGCGTTGGGCAAAGCGAATCGTTTACCCTTGGCGCCGGCACATAACAACAACGAGCCCATGGAGGCCGCCTGGCCAAGACACACGGTAGAAACCGGCGATCGGATATATTGCATCGTATCGTAAATCGCGAGGCCAGAAGAAACCACGCCGCCCGGGCTATTGATGTAGAAGGAAATCTCCTTGTTGGGGTTCTCGCTCTCCAGGAACAAGAGCTGAGCACAAAGCAGCGAGGACACTACGTCATTCACCTGGCCGGTTAGAAAGACGATGCGCTCCTTCAGCAGTCTCGAATAAATATCGTAAGAACGTTCGCCGCGCGCCGTCTGTTCCACGACCATGGGCACGAGGTTATTGTTGTAGACCTCGACAGGATCTCGATCCCACATGTGTTTTCAATCCTTTATGTCACATAACCGCCAGAAACAATCCCACAGCGTGCCGACAGCGGCCACATCAGCAGAGTGAAACAGAGCGTCATGAGTTTAGGTTAGAGCATCTTTCCACTTCGTCTAGTGCCAGCGTTGGGATTTGCCGGCAGGCCGCCACCAGCAGGGCAGCTTCCTATCAAGTCGTGAAAAGCAGAAGCCCTGCCCCATAGGGACAAGGCTCCATTTCAAAACGCACAAGACCCAAGCATGACTTTATTCAGTCAACGACGTCATCTGCTCTCACTCTTCCGGGTCCTTAGCCAGCTCTTCCGCTGAAACCTGAACTTCTTCCTGCTTCACAAGGCCCAGAAGGTGATCGATCACCTTGTCCTCGAAAATTGGGCCACGGAAGCGCTCCATTTGTTGTGGATTCTTGCGAAAGAATTCCACAACCTGCATGGCCTGGGCGCCGTAGCGCATGGCCTCGTTGAACATGGCTCGCTGCATCTCCTGCTCGGTTACCTGCACCTCGTTAGCGCGGCCGATCTCAGCCACGAGCAGACCAAGGCGCACGCGGCGGTCGGCGATGGCGCGGTATTCCGCCTTCAGTGTCTCCTCATCCTTGCCCTCATCCTCTGGGTCGGCCTGGCCAGCCTGCTTCTCGGCTTCAACCTGCGTCCAGATCGCGCCAAACTCGGCGTCAACCAGGGATACAGGGGCATTGAACTGCGCCTTCTCGGCCAGCACGTCCAAAAGCGCGCGCTTCAGCTTGGCGCGGGTCATACCTTCATGCTCGCGGCCGATCTGCTCCTTCACACGTTCCTTCAGTTGCTCTAGCCCTTCCAGGCCGACAGCCTTGCCCAACTCGTCGTCGATAGCCGGCACCTCGGGCACCGCCAGCTCCTTAGCGGTAATCTCGAATTCGGCGGTCTTGCCCGCCAGGTCCTTTGCACCATAATCGTCGGGGAAGGTCACGGTAATGATCTTGGTCTCGCCCACCTTCATGCCCTCCACCTGCTCGGTGAAGCCGGGGATGAAGCCAGGGCCGTCGACGATCAGCGCTACGTCCTGTGCAGTGCCGCCCTCGAAGGCGACGCCGTCGATCCGGCCCACGAAATCCACCTTCAGTTGCTCATCCTTGGCGGCTGGGCGGGCTTCCTCAACCGGCTTGAAGCTCTTACGCTGTTCGGCGACGGCCTTCAGCGCCTCGTCCAATTTCACCTCACTCACAGCGGCGACGGGCTTGGAAAGGATCACGTCGGACAGGTCCGGCAGGGATACTTCTGGCAGTACTTCCATCTCAACGGTAAATTCCAGGTCGGAACCCTTGCCGGGCTTGGTGATCTCCAACTTCGGTTGCATCGCCGGGCGCAGATTGCGCTCGTTGAGCAACTGGCTGTGAGCCTCGTTGACCGCGCCTTCCAAAACCTCGGCCGCCACGGCGTCACCATAGCGCTTGCGTACGATGTTCAAGGGCACCTTGCCTGGACGAAAGCCGGGCATCTGGATCGTCTTGCTTAGCTCGGCCAGACGCTGCTCACGCTTAGCGGCCAGCTCGGGTTCGGGAACCACGACCGTAAAGCCGCGCTTTAAGCCGTCAGAGAGCGTTTCAGTAACCTGCATGGACGAACAAACCTCAATAAATCAATAACTTAAACAAAGTTGGTGCGGGCGGAGGGACTTGAACCCCCATGGCTTTCGCCACCAGAACCTAAATCTGGCGTGTCTACCAATTTCACCACGCCCGCTTCTGGCGCTTACCTCAAGCCGCGCCGCATAGCGCGTGTTGCGGGCTTTCACAAGCGCGCCCCTCGTCTTGAAGTGCAAAAGCGACTAATTCCGATGACATGGACAGGCAAAGAGTACCCGTTTCGCACCAGCGCCTCCGCCGCAAGAGCTGGAAGAGCTATGTTATCCTGGCTGGCATAGTCATCATATTGACGCCCGTGGTGGCCGTGGGCGTGTTCATCGCTCGGTTCAACCCTAACGCCTATGCGCCGCAGATCATCGCCGCCGTACAACAAGCCACCGGCCGCACGCTTAGCATCGGCGGTCCGATCGAGCTACAGCTCTCCCTTCACCCCACACTGGCGGCCAGCAGCCTCAGCCTCGCCAACCCAGTTGGCTTCGCCGACCGTTATCTGCTGACGCTGGATAAGGTGCAGGCGCGGATCGCGTTGCTGCCACTCCTCAGCCATCGGGTGGATATTCTTAACCTCAGGCTGATTGGGCCAAAACTCTACCTGGAGCGTAATCAAGCCGGCCAAGCCGACTGGAATTTCAGCGCCGTGCCGCCGCAGGGCAGCATAACGGTTCAGGCGCCCCCCGCCACCCTACCGACATATAAGATCGCACTGGAATCGGTGGAGCTGGATAACGGGCAGATCATCCTGCGTCCGCAAGGATTGCACCAGCCGACCATCGTCCAACTCACACGCCTCAGCGGACGGGCCGCCTCGCTTTCCGCACCCCTACACCTGTCCGGCAGCGCCGCCATCGGCAATGCGCCGCTTACGCTGCACGGTGTAGTCGGCCCCGTCGCGCGGCTCACTGGCACCGGCTCCTCCCCGTGGCCAGTCGACCTGACGTTCGGATTCGCAGGCGCCAGCGCCCATTTGCAAGGAGCCTTTACCCGGCCGCAAAGTGCAAAGGGCTACAACGTAACCTTAACCGCCGCCGTTCCCGCGCTGGCGACCGTGACTGCTGCCCTACCGCGAGATTGGCTAGGCGGGCTGCATCTGCCCGCCCTGCATAATATGACCGCCCACGCCACGATCACCGATGACAACGCCCCCTTACCGGCCCTAACCAATATTTCGATCAAGGCGGGCGCCTCGGATTTGGCTAGTTTAGCGCCGGGCCTCTCTTTGACGGAATTAACGGTTGAACTACCGAACCTTGGCCATTCCGGCACGTTGAGCGCCAGTGGCACGCTGGGGCAGACCCCCTTCGTCATCCGGGCCAATTTCACCGCGCCGAGCGCCTTCATCCCCCCCTCGTGGCTGCCCGCCAGCGCCCCGCCCGCCGCCAGTTTCAGCGAGAGCGTGAACGCCAGTCTCGGGACCGCCAGTCTCAGCCTGACCGGCGGCATCGCCACCCCGCGAACCTTGAGTGGCGCCGCAATGGCGCTGGCGCTCAATATTCCCAACCTTTCCGCTCTTTCTGCCGCCGCCGGGCAGCCGCTTCCGGCCTGGAAAAACATCACGATAAAAACGTCGCTGATCGACCCTGGCGGACAAGGATTGGCCCAAGCCGTCGGGCTGGACGGCCTAACCGGCACCATGGACAATGCTCGGTTTAGCGGCGACGTCCGCTTCACCCACCAGCCGGAACCAAAGCTGGAAATCGACCTTTCCATCGCCCAAGCGAATCTGGACGCCCTGCTGGCCGCTATGCCCAAGCCACAGACCCAACCTCCCGCGCCCAGCGCAACTGCGCCGCAATTAGCCCAGCCGAAACCGGCACAGATCGTGCCTGACATCGCCCTTCCGTTAGACCTACTGCGCCAAGCCAGCGCAGATGTAGTACTAAATGCAAACAGTCTGACCTATGGCGGCGCCACTTATAGGGCGTTGCAAGGCCATGCTACGCTGAATAACGGGCTACTCACCATAAACCCGCTCACCGGCCAGCTTCCAGGCGGCGCCATCTCCGGCTCTGGAAGTATCAATGCAAACGAGGATCCAGCCGCCGAGACACTGAAGCTCAACGCCCCAGCCCTGGCGCTAGGGCCCTTCCTGCGCAGCTTCGGCCTTGCGGGCGCGGCGCAGGGCACGATCCAGGCCCAACTGAATGCCTCCGCCAAGGGCAACACCTTGCCCCAAATGCTCGCCACGATCACTGGGCAACTCGGCCTTGCCAGTGTGAACGACGTGGTGGATGGCAGAATCATAGGCCAGATGTTCGGTGGCGCACTGCAATCCGCCGGGTTGCCTGCCAGGCTTGCCGCCGCGCCAGGACCAGTGTCCCTCCGTTGCGCCGCCCTGCGGCTAGATGCCGCCAATGGCAGCGGCGTAGTGAAAGCGCTGGCCCTCGATTCCAACCGCCTGCTCTTGCGGGGCGACGGCACGGTCAACTTTGCCGATCAAACCCTTGGCTTGGTACTGAAACCGCGCCTACGGGTGGGCGGCACGAGCGTAACCGTGCCGGTGCAGGTCAGGGGCACTTTCCTTGCCCCGAGCTATAACGTGGCACCGCAATCGGCCGTGGCCGCCGCTGCGCAGGCAGCCTCGGGCCTTACAGGTACCCCGTTGCAACAAGCACTGGGCGGTAACACGCTGCTCGGCCAGGCAGCTGGGGCACTGGCAAGCAATAATAACACAGCGGACATCTGCCCAGCGGCGCTTAGCTTGGCGCGGATGGGCAAGCCTGGCCCAGCGCCCGCCGCTGCCCCTGCCAGCAACACGGCCGCCCCCTCTGGCGCCAGCCAACCGCAGCAAATGGGGCCGCGCAACCTGCTAAACGGACTTTTCGGCCAATGAAACGCTTCTGGGCAAACGCCTCCCCCTATAGGGAAGGCGGGTTATTCATGGTTCATCTCGACAGCCGCCCGGTGAAAATGCCCAGCGGCGCACCGCTCGCCGTACCTTACCCCGCGCTAGCAGCCGCCATTGCCGAGGAATGGAATAGCGCAGGTACCGATTTTTTGCCGAACGATCTGCCGCTTACGCAGCTTGCTTGTACGGCATTGGAGCGCGTCGCTCCGCAACGGAGAAGCATCATCACCCAGCTCGCCGCCTATGGGTCGAATGACCTGCTATGCTACCGAGCGGACGGCCCGGGCTCTCTGGTCGCGCGCCAGCATGCACAGTGGGACCCTTGGTTGCGCTGGTTCGACGCCGTTTACGGCATCGGGCTCATCACCACCAACGGGCTAATGCCAGTGACGCAGCTGCCCTGGACGGAAGATAAGCTAGCCATGCTGCTCTCCGCCCGCTCAGATTACGATTTAGCCGGGCTTGGCGTGCTGATCCCCGCCCTGGGCAGTTTCGTGCTCGGCCTTGCCGTGAGTGAAGGCGCGCTGGCTACAGATACCGCCTGTACAATAGCCGCGCTGGATGAGCTGTGGCAGATCGAGCAATGGGGAGAAGACACCAACGAACATATCCGCCGTGCAAAAATTCTGGCGGATGTGAAGGATGCCAGGCGCTTCATCCATCTCTCAGTGCCCTAGGCGTTTAGCCCGGCAATTGATGGAGCAGGTTTAGCTCAAATCCATCCAACTTCAGCCTGAAACGTTTCGATTTAGGGGCGCTGATTTTGAGGATGAACTTATGGTTGTGAGGCCCTTAAGGATTTTGAGCTGCTTGGCGAAACGGTCGGCGGAGACGAAGTTGGTGAGATCGTTGTATGGGCACTATCGAGTTAGCTAAACCGCCACCAGATCTGGTAGTGGTCTTGCTTTCGACATCCGGGTCGCTGTTGGCTTCTCTCCACCGAAGTAGGGATTGGTTGATCTCGGGTCGGCGGTGGAACC
>JAKAEC010000096.1 GCA_021818425.1 Pseudomonadota bacterium | reverse complement strand
AGGCTAAGCTTGCTGGCAGAGCTGAGCTGAGATCTCTCTTTAAAGAGTTGGCTTCCGATATCTAGTTGCCCTTCAAAATGGGTCAGGTAGATGCCGTTATGTGCGGGGCTCTGAAGTTTCATTTTATAGTAATTCCTGTTAAGAATGTGACGTTATTAATTCATCGAGGGATTTTCCTGAGAAGCTCCTTTGCCGTTTGAGGATCGCGAAAGCCTGCTCGATTGGATTGAAGTCTGGTGAGTATCGGGGCAACGGCAATAGCTTGTGCCCGTGTTGGTCGAGAATTTCGGCTATTTTGGGCTTGTTGTGGAAAGGCGCATTATCCATGATCACCAAGCTTGCCGGTCTGAGTGCCGGCAGCAACATTTCCTTGATCCATGCGGTCACGGTCAGGTGGGTACAGCTTGTGTCGAACAGCATGGGGGCGATCCAGTCTTTGCCCCGCTGAGCCATGATGAGATTGGTTCGCTTGCCCCTATTGCCGGCTATTCTGCCGAAGACTTTTCGGCCCCTGACCGCCCAGCCATGAGGACGATGAACGTTGGCGGTAAACCCACTCTCATCGAAATAGACAACATCCTTCCAGCTATGTTCCGCAACCCAGAGCCGCAGTTGGCGAAGAAATATAATTCTCTCTTCGCAACAAGATTCAGCGTACCTCGTCGTTTTTTTTAATGATCTTCAATTTCTTCAGGGCCACCCAGATCGCGTTGATGCTCACCCTAAACGCCTCGGCCCGCTCCCTCAGAAGGGCCTCGGGATGTTCCAGAACATGCGCCGCCAGAGCCGCTTTATCGAGCTTACGCCGGCGCTCCTTTGCAGGTCTCGGCGTCAAATCTTCTCTGCAAAGCCAGCGGTGGATGGTCATGCGGCTGACGTCAAAAATCCGCGCAGCCTCGGTGCAACCTCCACCCTGGCGCACGTAATCAACAACACGCTTACGCAAATCAACGCTGTAGCTCATCGGCCCACACCCATTACAGATGACAGAGTTTAGAACGTAACGTTGTTAATGGGAATCACTATAAACGCATGAAATTGCCTACCACAACATAAGGTTAGAGTATTCTGCATAAGCCTATGCAAACAGAAAACGCTCTGGGCCGTTCATACCCGCAGGATGGACCTGGAATATAGCGCCTCGCCATGCTCATCCACCAACGAATAGTCCAGTCGTTTGCCTGAAAGCCGCACTGCCATAAAGCCGTGAGCACCGGAGGCAAAGCCGCCACGAATGGCGGGGCCCGGCTGGTAAGTTTCGGACCCGGCACCGGTGCAGACGTATGAGATTCCGTCCATCTTCACTGCCTGCAAAACATGGTCGTGCCCACAAACATAAAGCGGCACGTGGTGTTTCTGCAGAATGGGGTTCAGCCGCGCAATCAAATCCGGTTGGTCGTGGTCATAACCATCCGCATCGGACTGCGCGGTGTAGATGGGGTGGTGACCGATGACGACGTTCCACTCGGCCCTCGAAGATGCAAGTTTCGCGTCCAGCCAGTCAAGTTGTTCCTTACTATTCTGACCCGCCACCGCCACTCGGGTGCCATAGTATTTTTTGATGAACGGCGAGGTGTCGAGGTAATAGAACGCGGCTGTGGCACCACCAGGCAAAGCCGTGATTTCCGTATAATAACGGGCGGGCAGCTGCCAGCGCGGGCTGTGCCTCGTGTAATCCAGTTGCGCCTGCACATTGCCGCGATAATCGTGGTTGCCCAAAATCACCTTCCAAGGCGTTTGCAGGGAGGGTTCAGTATACACGTTTTCGAACGAACTTTGCCATTGTGGGTCGGAAACCGATTCCACCCCGTTCTCGTAGAAATTATCACCAACGGAAACCGTGTAAGCGCTGCCAATCTCTCGTGCAGTGCGTGCCATCTGGCGCGCCACGTTGCGCTGATGGTGATAGCCATGCCGCCCCCAGTCGCCCACCAGCAGGAAGGAGATGGACGCATCATCAGCATTGGCTGAGCGGGCAAAGGTCGCGTCCGCGCCCAGAACAGCGCTGGTGGTAACAAATTGGCGGCGGGTTAGAGTCATATGGGCTCCTGTCGTTTGCAAGTGCCCTCTAGCAAGCCTCCTTGACCCTGACGCGTGACAGTTCGGTGACAACGACGGTGCAGCGCCTTATGCAATCTCTATTTCATTCAGCTTCAAAACTTCGCCCGCAAGGTAGAGGCTACCGCAGATGAGTACACGACTAGGAGAGGTGATCTGCGCCAACGCGCCGCGCAAATCCGGCCCTGGCAAAGCACGACCGCCTGAGGCTTCAATAATCTGCGCCACGGGCAGAGCGAGATGTTGCTTCGGTTCTGCCACGGCATAAAGCGTGGAGACATGCGGGGCGAGGATGCGGATGAATTCCGCCACATCCTTGGATTGCTTCATACCCAGGATCACGGCTGTCGGGCCGGGCCAGTCCTGAAGTTGTTGGGCAAGAACATCGGCGCCACCGGGGTTGTGCGCACCGTCCAGCCAAAGCTGGGAGCCTGGCGGCAGCAGACTTACAAGCGGCCCGCGCAACTGTTGTAGTCGGGCAGGCCATGCGACTCGGCGCAGCCCCATCTCCATGGCTTGCGGGGGAATATTGAACCCGGCGGCGGACAGAGCGGCCAGCGCGATACCGGCATTCTCGATCTGGTGCGGACCGGCCAAAGCCGGGCGGGGTAACGCAATGCCGTCGAACACCATACCGGCGGGAGTAGACTCAACACGCCATTCTAGCCCACGACGCAAATGAGGGGCATGTTGCTGAGCGGCTTCGGCAGCGATGCGCGCCAGGACCTCGGCAGGCTGATAGCCAGTGATGACCGGGATATCTGGCTTGATGATGCCGGCCTTCTCACCGGCGATCAGCTCGAGCGTGTTGCCAAGGAAGTCCTGATGATCCAGGGAGATGGAGGTGATGGCGCAGGCAGCGGGAGAAACAACATTGGTGGCATCCATCCGCCCGCCCAGACCCACCTCGATGATACAGACATCCGCCTGGATACGCGCGAACAGCCAAAGAGCGGCGGCGGTAATCGCCTCGAATACAGTGATCTGGGCCGCCTGGTTGGCGGCCTCTACGGCGTCTAGTGCCTCGGCTAGCTGATCATCTGTAACCAGCGTGCCTGCCAAACGGATGCGCTCGTTAAAGCGTACCAAATGTGGAGAGGTGAAAACATGGGTCTTCAGCCCCGCCATCTCCGCCACTGCGCTGGCAATGGCACAAACCGAGCCTTTGCCGTTAGTTCCCGCCACATGGATTACCGGCGGGAGATGTTTCTCTGGCGAGCCAAGATCGGCCAGTAGCCTCTGCAGCCGATCGATCTTAAGATCGATCATCCGTGGGTAAAGCTGATGCAGCCGCTTGAGCGCGGCACCCACTTTCAGCCGAGCGGGCGAGCTTGTGGCCTCCTGCTGTAGCTCGTTAGTCAAGCGACCTTCTTATTGGCAGTGGCAAGTGAAATGATGCGCGCCAGTGTGGCGGTGAGCTCACCGCGCTTGACCACCATGTCAATGATGCCGTGCTCGTGCAGGTATTCAGCGCGCTGAAAGCCCTCAGGCAATTTCTCTCGCACGGTCTGCTCGATGACACGCGCGCCCGCGAAGCCGATGAGCGTGCCGGGCTCAGCGATCTGGATATCACCCAGCATGGCGAAGGAAGCGGTGACGCCGCCGGTTGTGGGATCAGTCAACACTACGATGTAAGGCAATCCGGCTTCCTTCACCATCTGGCTGGCGATGATGGAGCGCGGCATCTGCATCAGACTGATGGCCCCTTCCTGCATGCGCGCGCCGCCAGAGGCCGTATAGACGATTAGTGCGGCGCTTTGCAGCACGGCCAGGCGGGCCGCCGCTACTAGCCCCTCACCCACCGCGGAGCCCATGGAGCCGCCCATGAATTCAAAGGACATGGCTGCCACGACAGCATCGTGCCCACCGATAGTGCCATGAGCAACGAGAATCGCATCGTCCTGCCGAGTTTTGTCACGCGCTTCCTTCATCCGGTCTGCGTAGCGCTTCTGGTCACGGAATTTTAAGGGGTCCGGCACGGCTCGCGGCAGTTCGATACGGGTGAAAGCGCCATTATCGAAGGTCCAGGCTAGGCGGTCGGTCGCGGTGGCACGCATATGGTGGCCGCAATGCGGGCAAACCTTCTTATTAGCCGCGAGTTCAGTGTGGAAGATCATCTGCTGACATGCGGAACATTGATGCCAAAGATTATCCGGCGCCTCCTTGCGACCCAGCAAGGTGCGGATTTTGGGGCGGACGAATTCAGTAAGCCAACTCATAACGGCGGGATTTAGCTGGTTTGAGGAGGTATGGAAAGGCTGGCCCTGCGCCAACTGCGCAGGGGCTTCAGATCGCCAGCAGCATGCGGCGCGGATCTTCGATGCTCTCCTTTACCCGCACTAGGAAGGAAACCGCCTCGCGGCCATCAACGATGCGATGATCGTAAGACAGCGCCAAATACATCATCGGGCGAATCTCAATCTTTCCATCTACCGCCACCGGGCGGTCTTGGATCTTGTGCATGCCAAGAATGCCAGATTGCGGTGGATTGATGATCGGTGTGCTCATCAGCGAACCATATACGCCGCCATTGGTGATGGAGAAG
>JAKAEC010000095.1 GCA_021818425.1 Pseudomonadota bacterium | reverse complement strand
TCTAGGCTACGAAGTCAGTCCGATAGTGACCTGATGCTGGCGGACGACAGAGCCGGAAGATCCCGGCCTTGTCTTTGTCAGCGCAAGCTTGGTGAATCATTCGCAGGATATCACCTAGTGGGAGGGAAGCAGCATGCCACCTCAGTCGCTCTATGTGCTGTCGATTGCGTCGCTCTGCATGGCGGCGCTATCGTTCCTCGTCATCGCCGTTGACCTGGTCCGCCATCCGCAGACGATAGCGGTGATGAACCCGGTCTGGCCGATCACGGCACTTTATTTGGGCCCGTCGCCATCTGGGCTTAATGGAAGATGGGACGTCCAGGCGGTGGTCATAAAGAGAAGCCGTTCTGGCAAACCACCTTCGTAGGCGTCACCCATTGCGGCGCCGGTTGTACGCTCGGCGACATCATCGCCGAGTCCAAAACCGTCCAAACCTGACGGCACGTCCGCTACCTAGTTTTAATTGGCTATAGGCAAATTTGTATTGGTTTCGGAAAACAGCGCTTATCCCCCGCGTTTGCGTTCGATTTCCAGCAGATGCGTCGCCAGGGTTTGGAACTGCGCATCCCAATATTTGGCGTAACGGTTGATCCAGGCGGCAGCTTCGGCAATGGGGCCTGTCTCTAGCCGACAACGGCTGATGCGCCCTGTACGTGTCTGTGCCACCAGCCCCGCCGCGACCAGGACCTGCACATGGCGCGAGACCGCCTGCAATGAAATCGGATAAGCCTCCGCCAGTTCCGAGACCAGCAACTCCGCTCCGTCTAACCGCTCCAGAATAGAACGTCGGACAGGGTCGGAGAGAGCGGCAAACACCGCGTCCAACGAATCTTCTTTAAGCGCGCGGGCAGTCTGAGGCATTAATAGGTGAAGCGCGGACGCCATCCATCGGGACCTGCCGGCAGCATGTCCAGAAAATGCCAGACAGCACAAAAATCGTCATCGGGGCCAAGACCAGTATCAGAGACGCGGACAATCCGGTCTTCTTCCCTGCAGAATACCGAAATGCCCGGCATGAAGCCGCGTTCGCTTTTATATCCCATGTCGGCTGCAAAGTTTGTGTTCCGGTGAGAGATCATTTGGAAACGCCACCCTCTTGCTTCAGCAAACCCCCTCTGTACATCGGGCGCGTCGGGCGTGGATACCACAAAAGCTGCTCGGTCCTCGAGATGCGGCAACACGCCATTAAAGCCATCGGCCCACATTGTGCAATAAGGACACCCCGTGCCCATATTGTGTATGACAAACAGATCTCTTTTGTCTCCAAACAACTCCGAGAGCCGCACAGCCCCGCGTTGTCCAGTGAACTCATAATCCGGCGTGGTCTCAGGCTCTATGCCGGATTGCAATGCGCGCATTTTGTCACGTAGGCCGGCTATCTGTGCACGGTATTCGTTCAGCTGCACAACGGTATCGCGATAGGCCATAATCGTCTTTCTCCACGGCGAGATAATGGTCGCATTATTATAAACATAATTGTTGATTGTCAATTGAACTGTTGATTGTCTTGCTGTCCCCGGATAGTGCCTGGTTCCATAGCCTTTGCAAAAAAATCAATAACATCATTCCCCGAGGCCACAGAGTATGGTCTAAGGCGGTTCGCCATGGCGCAATTAAAACATCTACTGGGAATTGAGGGGCTGAACCCGGTCTCTGTCACCAACCTGCTCGATCTGGCGGAGAGCTATGCACTTTTGAACCGATCAGGCAAAACCCAGCGCGACAGTTTGCGAGGGCGGACCCTTATCAATCTCTTCTTCGAGGACAGCACCCGGACCCGAACCAGTTTTGAACTCGCTGGCCGGCGTTTGGGCGCCGACGTCGTCAATATGTCGGTTGCCACCTCTTCGGTTACCAAGGGCGAGACGCTGCTCGACACCGCAGCGACACTGAACGCTATGAATTGCGATCTACTGGTGGTGCGTCACAAAAGCTCCGGTGCCCCCGCTTTGCTGGCACAAAAGGTCGGCGCCTCGGTCATCAATGCGGGGGACGGCACGCATGAACACCCGACCCAGGCTCTGCTCGACGCATTGACCATCCGCCGCAACAAGGGCCGGATCTCCGGTCTCACGATCGCCATTTGCGGGGATATCGTTCATTCTCGCGTCGCGCGCTCCAACATTCTATTATTGACCATGATGGGCAATTTCGTTCGCCTTGTCGGTCCCCCTACCCTCCTGCCGGGTTCCATAGGCGTAAATGGAGTGGAGATTTTCCATGACATGGAGGAGGGACTAAAGGGCGCCGACATCGTGATGATGCTCCGCCTGCAGAAAGAGCGCATGACGGCCGGGTTGATCCCGTCTGCCAGAGAATATTTTACCTTTTACGGCCTGGATCGAAAAAAGCTGTCTTACGCGAAGCCCGACGCTCTGGTGATGCATCCGGGACCGATGAACCGTGGCGTGGAAATCGACAGCGAGGTCGCTGACGATGCCGCCCGGTCTCGAATTAAAGAACAGGTGGAAATGGGCGTGGCCGTCCGCATGGCGGTTTTGGATACCTGCGCGCGGAGTAATTATTGACCACTTTATTTCGTAAAATCCGGTATCTGGACCAATCTTCTCAGAATCTTTGTGAAGGAGAGTTGCTGGTTCAAGGCGGCAAGATCGCAGATTTTGGCGCTTCACTTGGCGTACCTGATGGTGCCGAGATCGTCGAAGCTGAGGGGGCCGTGCTCTGCCCCGGCCTAGTGGATATACGTGCTGCCATTGGCGAGCCCGGCTTCGAGTACCGTGAAACCATTGCCAGCGCGGCGGAGGCCGCCGCCGCGGGCGGCATCACCACGATCGCGGTTCTACCCGAAACCGATCCGGTAATCGACGACCCCGCATTGGTTCGGTTCCTGCGAACGCGGGGAGAGGAAACCGGCAGTGTCTCCCTATTGCCCTACGCCGCGGCCACGCGCGGTCTAGAGGGTAAGGAGCTAGCTGAATATGGTCTGCTGCAAGCCGCGGGCGCGGTAGCCTTTACCGATGGAACCAAGGCGATCGCTTCCTCACGCACCATGCGTCTGGCGCTTTTATACGCCGCCGGCTTTGGCATGCGCATCGTGCAGCATCCTGAGGATGTCGAACTGGCCCGCGGCGCGGCTGCTACCGCAGGTGCGCGGGCAACCTGGATGGGTTTGCCGTCGGTTCATGCTGCGGCGGAGGCGATCTGTGTGATGCGCGACATCCGCCTCGCAGAGCTTACCGGCGGTGCGGTGCACTTCGCCCATGTCACTACTGGCGAGGCGCTGGAGCATATCCGCCGTGCCAAGGAAAAGGGCCTAAAGATTACGTGCGACACGGCCCCCCCCTATTTCGACCTAAACGAGACCGCGATCGGCGATTATCGTACCTATGCCAAGCTTTCCCCTCCACTGCGCGTCGAGGCGGACCGTCTTGCTGTGGTGGCGGCGTTGAAGGACGGAACAATCGACGCCATTGCCTCAGACCATCAACCCCGCGACCCAGATGACAAGCGCCAACCGTTCGCCGAGGCCGAGCCGGGTGGATGTGGCTTGGCCACGCTGCTGGGTGTTTCCCTGGCCAGGGTGCAGAGTGGCGACCTTACCTTATCTCAGACGCTCGCTCTGCTCACTGCCCGGCCCGCTGCTTGGCTAGGCATAGAGGCAGGTGTGCTGGCGAAGGGCCGCCCAGCGGATCTATGCCTATTCCACCCTGAGAGATCCTGGCAGGTTCAGGCCGGGAAACTTCCGGGCAAGGCACAGAACACTCCTTTTGACGGTCGTGCGCTTGAAGGCGTGGTGCTAGGCACCTGGAAGGCCGGGCGGAGGGTTTACGGATGATCGGGCTTTATCTGGGCGTTGCCGCTTTTGGATATTTAATGGGAAGCGTGCCCTATGGCTTGCTGCTGACCCGTCTGGCTGGGCTGGGCGATATCCGCGCCGTCGGTTCCGGTAATATCGGCGCCACGAATGTTCTGCGCACCGGCAACAAGAAGCTCGCGGCGGCCACATTGCTGCTAGACGGGCTGAAAGGTTTCTTCGCCGTTTTGCTGGTGAAGCTGTTCCTGCATCACGGCATCCTTGTGGCCGGGCTAGCGGCGGTACTCGGGCATCTTTTCCCCGTTTGGCTTGGCTTCAAGGGGGGCAAAGGCGTCGCCACCGGCCTCGGCGTTTTCTACGGCTTTGCGTGGCCGTTGGGCCTGCTGTGCTGCGTCATCTGGCTATTGGTGGCTTTTACGCTACGCTATTCGTCGCTTTCAGCCCTTGTGGCCTTTGCGGTGGCACCCGTCGCGGCCCTGTTTCTAAAAGGCCCACTGACGGCCGAAGCGGTGATTATCATTTCGGCTTTGGTCTATTGGAAACACAAGCCCAACATCCTGCGTCTCATCCGCGGCGAGGAGCCGCGCATCGGCAAGAAGGCTAAAGCATGAAAGTTTTATTTTGCCTCACGGCTTGGCTTTTGGGCGCCGTGCCCGCTCTGGCGATCAACCACTTTCAGGCCAACCGCATCCGTATGTTCAATCCAGGCCAATGCAGTAAGCCGACTGGCCCGCTCTGGATTACCATTGGTACCGGTCGCCCCGCTCCCGGCTTCATCAATGTGAACGTGCCGGGTTTCGATGAGATCGGTGCGCTGGTTGCCACCGGCCCCAGTACGCCAGAGGCCGCCCTGGCCGGACGGACGCCAGCCTGCGGCGTTATAGCCAGC
>JAKAEC010000033.1 GCA_021818425.1 Pseudomonadota bacterium | reverse complement strand
AAACGCAGTAAATACGATGCCGAACAGGCCGTGCGCACCCAGGCGCGAACTCAGGATATTGTGATCGTGAATCCATCCACACCCGTCGGTCCCGGAGACATCAAACCGACTCCCACCGGCCAGATGGTTTTGGATGCTGCACGCGGAAAGATGCCCGCCTACGTGGATACCGGGCTAAATGTGGCGCATGTGGACGACGTGGCCACCGGGCATCTGCTGGCCCTGGAAAAAGGCCGTCAGGGCGAGAACTATATTCTCGGCGGCGAAAATCTAATGCTTCGCGATCTGTTGGCCCTAGTGGCGGCGCAGAGTCGCCGCAAGCCACCAGCCATCCGCCTGCCGGTAGCCCCACTGATGCCGTTGGCCTGGGTGATGGAACGTATCGCCGAACGCACCGGCAGGACACCGCTGATGACACCAGATATTCTGAGGATGGCAAGAAAGATAATGTTTTTTTCTTCGCAGAAGGCTGAAGATGAGCTGGGTTACGCCCCCCGCCCCGCCGCGCAAGCGATAGAGGATGCGCTCACCTGGTTCCGCAAGGAAGGGATTATCGCGTGATCCTGCTGCTTTCATTCATAACATGGCTCTATCTGGCTTTCTTCCACGGCCGCTTCTGGGACTCCGCCCCCGAACTCTCCCCCACCATGCCGCCGGACGCGCCGGATGTGGACATCATCATTCCCGCCCGAGACGAAGTAGAGACCATCGCCCCCGTTATCACCACGCTAGTGGAACAGAATTATCCGGGAAATTGCCGTGTAATTCTGGTGGACGACAATTCCTCCGACGGGACAGCGGCAGCGGCGGGAAGACACGAGCGCCTGACGATCCTCACCGGGCAAGAAAAACCTCCCGGCTGGTCTGGGAAACTCTGGGCGCTCTCTCAAGGTGTGGCGGTCAGCACCGCGCCGGTGATCCTGTTCGCGGACGCGGACATCACCCACGACCCGCGCCATCTCTCCACTCTGGTAGCGAAAATGACTACGGACCGACTGGAGATGGTCTCCGAAATGGTGCGGCTGAACTGCACCTCCCTACCGGAAAAATTCCTTATCCCTGCCTTCATCTATTTTTTCCAAATGCTCTACCCATTCAACCGCGTGAATAATCCACGCTCCCGCGTCGCTGCAGGAGCAGGCGGCACGATGCTAATCCGACGTGAAGCGCTAGAGCGCATCGGCGGGCTGGAAGCGATAAAGGACGCGCTGATCGACGACGTAACGTTGGCATCAAAGGTGAAGAAGACCGGTCCCATTTATCTAGGCCATTCCGGTCTCGCTACCTCCATCCGCCCCTACCCCACGACCCGGGATATCTGGGACATGATTACCCGCACCGCCTTTACCCAGCTGCGTTATTCGACGCTCATTCTCGTCGGTACTATTATTGGACTGGCACTGGTTTGGCTGGTTTTCCCCTTCACCACGCTCTGCACTGGCTTTGGCTGGCGCGCGGCCCTGGGGCTGGCCATTTGGGCCATCGCGGCAATGACCTATTTCCCTACGCTTGACCGCTATAAGTTACATCGCGCCTATGCCATCGCCCTGCCCGCCATAGCCTTTTTCTACATGGCTGCCACCATCGGATCGGCGGTGAATTATTGGCTGGGACGCGGGGCGAAGTGGAAGGCGCGTGCATATACCGGTGAGCCGTCATGATCGCCAACGACAACACCGCCCCCGCCCGTTCCCAGGCCAACAAGAGCGTGGAAGCCTGGTCCGGCAAAAATAAAGGCGACGAGAATTTCCCCGTCGCCTCCCTGCTCATCGCCAAGCCCCTGCGTGCTCGGGTGCATGCCTATTACAACTTCGCACGCAATGCGGACGACATCTCGGACAGTCCCATTCTTTCAGTAGACGAAAAAGTCGCCCGACTGGACACGATGGAAGCGGTGCTAACCGGCGCACATGATACCGGCAGCCCAAGCGCCACCAGGCTGCGTCAATCACTGGCAGAATCAGGCGTGCCCGTAGACCACGCCCGCGAGCTGCTAGTGGCTTTTCGGCAGGACGTTACCAAGACCCGCTACGAAAACTGGGAAGAACTGCTGCAATATTGCCGCTACTCCGCCGCACCGGTGGGCCGCTATGTGCTGGATGTGCATGGCGAATCCCGTGATACCTGGGGACCTTCGGATGCACTTTGCGCGTCCTTGCAGGTGCTGAACCATCTGCAGGACTGCGCCAAGGATCTCCGTGACCTCGACCGCTGCTACGTCCCGCAAAACTGGCTGCGCGACTCTGGTCTGACTACAGACGACATCGCCCGCCCTGAAACCATCCCCCCCCTGCGCGCTGTGTTCGACAAGATGCTGGAGGCCACAGAAGCCTTGAACCGTGAGGCCGCCGCGTTGCCGAAACGGGTAAAATCCCGCCGGCTGCGGATTGAAACCGCGATTATCTGCGCGCTGGCTAATCGACTCACAGTACTGCTGCGCCATGGTGACCCACTAGCTACCCGTGTGAAGCTCTCCAAGCTGGATGTTTTGGCCGCCACCGTGAAAGGGCTGAGATACGCACCATGATCAGTCCCAACGATACCGCCTACGTCACCTCTTTAGTGAAAGCCTCCGGCACCTCCTTCTATCACGGCATGAAAATCCTGCCGCCGGAGCGACGGGACGCGATGTATGCTATCTACGCCTTCTGTCGCGTGGTGGATGACATTGCCGACGAGGAAGGAAGAGATTTTGCCGCTAAGCAGGCGGAGCTAGAGGCTTGGCGCCAGCGCATAGTGTCCTTGTATGAACGTGAAGCAGCCGAATGCCCAATAACCCGGGCCCTGCTAGCCGTGATTCGTGATTACCATGTGCGCCAGGATGATTTTATAGCCATCATTGACGGCATGGAGATGGATGCAGGCGAACCAATCATCGCCCCGCCTCTGGCTGAGTTGGACCTATACTGCGACCGGGTGGCATCCGCCGTGGGACGGCTGTCCGTCCGGGTGTTTGGAGACTCCTCCCCGGCGGCGGACGAAGTAGCACACGCGCTGGGGCGCGGCCTGCAGCTCACCAACATATTGCGCGATGTGGCGGAGGATGCGGAGCGAGGGCGCATCTACCTTCCCGCCGAATTTTTGGCAGAGGCGGGTGTGACAACCGACCCCGCTCGCCTCCTTACCGCCCCCAACCTGCCACAAGCCTGCGCCCGCGTAGCAGAAATGGCAGAACTGAACTTTGCCCGCGCCCACGCCGCTATGACGCGCTGTGACACTCGGGCCATGCGCCCCGCCCAGATGATGGAGGCCAGCTACCGCCCACTGCTGAATATTTTGCGCCAGCGGAATTTTGATTACGCGCGGGGCCGCGTTTCACTTCCAAAATGGAAGAAGCTGATGCTGGCGGCACGGCTATTGGCGGGTTAAGGACACAGGCATGCGCGTAAATGTCATCGGCGCCGGACTGGCCGGACTTTCCGCCGCCTGCCGTCTTGTCGAGCGGGGGCACGAGGTAGTACTGTTTGAAGCCGCTCCAAAGGCGGGTGGGCGGGCGCGATCTTATTTCGACAAGCAGCTAGGCTGCCGGATCGATAACGGCAATCATCTCCTGCTCTCGGGCAATATCTCGGCGCTCAATTATCTTGACCGGATCGGGGCGCGGGAAACACTGACTGGCCCAGAACACCCTATTTTTCCGTTCAAAAACACCAAAACCGGCGAAGCCTGGACGCTGCGGCTCACCGAAGGACAGTTTCCTTGGTGGATATTCTCCGCCCGCCACCGCGTGCCAGGCACGCGAACTTGGCATTATTTGGCTCTGAAAAAGCTACTCAAAGCCCAACCAAGAGAATTGGTGCAGTCTTTGGTGGGCGACGGCGCGTTATACGCTAAATTACTGGAACCCCTGACCATTGCCGCACTAAACACCATGCCGGACAAGGCGGCCGCCCAGCCGTTGGGGGCGGTACTGGCGGAAACGGTGGAGCGGGGCGGCCGAACATCCCTGCCCCGCTGGGCGCGCATCGGGCTTTCCGAAAGCTTCGTGGACCCTGCTCTAGCGTGGCTGCGCGAGCGCGGCGTAGAAATCAGGCTGGGAGAGCGCGTGAGCGAACTGTACCCAGGCCAAACGACCATCCTGGCCGTGCCGCCCTGGACGGCGAAGGAACTGATGCCGGAAGTCACGGTGCCGGACGAGTTCGAATCCATTTGCAATCTGCATTTCAAGGCCAGGATGGATCCTGGAGAGGCCGGGTTCTACGGGCTTCTAGGTGGCATGGCGGAATGGGTATTCCCGCGTGAGGAGGTGATATCTGTTACCATCTCCGCTGCCAACCGGTATGCGTATCTCGACCAGGAGTCGATGGCCGGGCAGGTCTGGACCGAACTCTCCCGCGTATTCAAACTGCCGCCCACTCAACCACCGTGCCGTGTGCTGTGGGAAAAACGCGCGACCTTTGCCTGCACGCCAACGCAGCTCGCTAGGCGCCCCAATCCGCGAAGCCCGCGGCCAGGCGTGGTTTTCGCAGGGGACTGGACGAATACCGGCCTACCGGCAACTATTGAGGGTGCTATCCGCTCCGGCGAGGCAGCGGCTGCGCTGCTTCTGTCCACCTGAGCAAGCGCCCCGGCCATGCCGTCAGAGGTACTGGCGAAGCGCCTAGAAAACTGCCAAATCCCATAAGATGAACGCGATACTGGATCATTCGATCAAGCTGGCCCTTGCCTCCCTGAGGGCTGAGCAACGGGTGGACGGGCATTATTGCTACGAGCTAGAGGCAGATGCCACCATTCCGGCGGAATATGTATTGCTGGAGCATTATCTGGGCAGGATCGACGACGCGCTGCAGGCTAAGATCGGCGTGTATCTACGCCGCATCCAGGGCAATTATGACATCTGCCAAGGCGGTTGGCCGCTATTTCATGGCGGTAAAATGGACCTCTCGTGCTCCGTGAAAGCCTATTTCGCATTGAAGGCGCTCGGCGACTCACCCGATGCGCTGCACATGGTCCGCGCGCGCCAGGCTATTTTGGCTGCTGGTGGGGCGGAACGTTCCAATGTGTTCACGCGCTTCCAGATGGCCCTATTCGGTGCCGTGCCGTGGGACGCCTGCCCGGTGATCCCCATAGAGGCCCTGCTGATGCCAAGCTGGTTTCCCTTCACAATGCGCAAGGTTTCCTACTGGTCGCGCACAGTGATGGTGCCACTTATGTTCCTGGCCAGCCGCAAACCGCTTGCCCGCAACCCACGAAATGTCCGCATCGACGAATTGTTTTGCACGCCTCCAACACAGGTAAAGGACTGGATCCGCGGCCCGTACAAATCCGCCTGGGGTCCAGTATTCAAGGTATTAGACGACGTGCTGCGCCTGACCGAACCTTTCTTTCCCAAGAATAGCCGCGCCAAGGCAGAGGCGAAGGCGCGGGACTGGATTATCGAACGGCTGAACGGCGAGGACGGACTCGGCGCCATCTACCCAGCCATGGCGAACGCTACGATGATGTTCGACTATCTTGGCGACGAGGAGCATTTCGATATCGCCTGGCGCTCTGTGCGGAAGCTACTGGTGATCAAAGAGGATGAAGCTTATTGCCAGCCTTGCCTCTCCCCGGTGTGGGACACTGCCCTGGCCGGACACGCCCTTGCGGAAGCCGGTGAAGCGCTTGCAGTGGTAGAGGCATGCGAATGGCTGATCCCGCGTCAGGAATTGGATGTGGTGGGCGACTGGGCGGACAACACTCCCGGCACCCGCCCCGGCGGCTGGGCCTTCCAGTACAACAACCCGCATTACCCGGACGTAGACGACACCGCCGTGGCTGCCATGCTGCTGCATCGCGCCGGTGATTCCAGATATGCCGAAGCTATCTCCCGTGCGCGGGAATGGATCATCGGCATGCAATCCAGCAACGGAGCTTGGGGCGCGTTCGACATCAATAACGACCATCAGTACCTCAACCATATCCCGTTCGCGGACCACGGCGCACTGCTGGACCCGCCGACGGAGGATGTATCCGCGCGATGCATCTCCTTCCTTGCCCAGCTGGGGCATCGGGAGGACCGGCCCGTAATCAATCGTGGCATCGCTTACTTGCGCGAGACGCAGAAGCCGGATGGCTCTTGGTTCGGGCGCTGGGGCACCAATTACATCTACGGCACATGGTCCGTACTATGCGCGCTGAATGCCGCTGGTATTGCTCATGACGACCCCATGATGTCACGAGCGACTTCCTGGCTGATTTCCAAGCAGCGTGATGATGGCGGTTGGGGAGAGGACAATGAAAGCTACGGCGACGCTCCACCCGGCGAGTTCCACGGCCACGCCGCGCAAAGCCTGCCAAGTCAAACTGCCTGGGCGGTGCTAGGGCTTATGGCAGCGGGGCTGGCAGACCACGAGGCAGTGAGGCGCGGCATTGACTACCTACAGGCCACACAAGGCGAAGATGGAAGCTGGAAGGAAGCGCCTTATAATGCCGTGGGCTTTCCACGCGTGTTCTATTTGAAATATCACGGTTATCCGCGCTTCTTTCCGCTGTTGGCGCTCAGCCGCTATAAACAGCTGCTGGCCAGCAATGACCGCAGCGTTAAGTATGGGTTTTAACTAGCTTCGGGGAAAAAGAATATTTAAAATTTTTTCCAAACGCCCCTAAAGACTTCTAAGATTTCAGGCTGGGACTTTCGAAAGCAGTGCCAGTACCTTCGGTGCCAGCTCCTTCTGACAGATCAGCAGGTCCGGCAGATATGGATCGGCGTTGTTATAAGCAAGAGAAGAGCCGTCAACACGGCTAGCATGCAGTCCAGCGGCCAGGGCCACCGCAGCCGGTGCGCAATTATCCCACTCATATTGTCCACCGGTGTGCAGATAAATATCCGCCTCCCCGCGTAGTACCGCCATTGCCTTTGCACCCGCAGAACCCATCGGTACCAGCTCGGCACCCAATGCCTCAGCAACAGCCAATGCCTCTTTCCCTGGGCGGGTACGGCTAACCAGCACACGCAACTTCGTAGCAATGGCGGGCAAGCGCTGAGGCTGAGAAAGAAACACTCGCCCTAGACCAGGGAGCGCCACCGCGCCAATGGCAGGCTTGCCGCCAATGGCAAGGGCGATATGCACCGCCCAATCAGCACGGCCCTCACCATATTCACGCGTGCCGTCCAACGGGTCTACAATCCAGACACGCTCAGCAGCGAGTCGGGCTGTGCTGTCCTTTTCCTCCTCGGAAAGAATGGCATCGTCCGGCCTGTTCTCACGTAGCGCCTCGATGATGAAGGCGTTAGCCACGCGGTCCCCCGCCTTGCCAAGCGCCTTGCCCTGGAACAGCCCGGCCTCCCGCAGATTCAGAAGGATCTTACCAGTCTCTTCGGCGATAACCTTCGCCAATTCAAGATCGGTCATCTTCACGTTACTCACGGAATCAGCCTTTCCACGATTAAATCCGCCGCCTGTTCCGGCGTCAGCTTCGCCGTGTCGATATGTATCTCTGCATCGTTCGGCGGTTCATATGGACTATCGATGCCAGTGAAGTTCTTCAGTTCGCCTGTGCGGGCTTTCTTGTACAACCCCTTCACGTCACGCCGCTCGGCTTCTTCCAAGGCAGTATCTATGAAAATTTCAAAGAACTCGCCTGGCGCCATCATTTTGCGTACCATTTCACGCTCCGAACGGAAGGGTGAGATGAAGGCAGTGATAACAATGAGTCCAGCATCGGTCATCAGCTTCGCCACCTCGCCCACACGGCGAATATTCTCGATGCGGTCCGCCTCTGTAAAGCCCAGATCCTTGTTCAACCCATGGCGGACGTTGTCGCCATCCAATAGGAAGGTATGCCGGTTCATCCGCACCAGCTTCTTCTCAACCAGATTGGCGATGGTAGATTTGCCGGCACCCGAAAGGCCCGTGAACCACAGCACCGCGGGTTTCTGGTTCTTCAGATTTGCATGAACCTCGCGCGAAACATCCAATGCCTGCCAATGCACATTTTGCGAACGGCGCAGCGAGAAATGCAACATACCCGCTGCCACGGTGGCGTTCGTCATTTTGTCGATGACGATAAACCCACCGAGCGTATGGTTCTCCTCATATGGCTCAAAAGCAATCGGCCGGTCCGTAGTGATGTTGGCAACACCGATGGCGTTCAGCTCCAGCGTCTTCGCGGCGGCATGCTCAAGCGTGTTGACGTTGATCTGATATTTAGGCGCCTGGATGGAGGCAGACACGGTTCGCGTGCCAAGCTTGATCCAGTAGCTACGACCCGGCGTCATCGCGTCATCGGCCATCCAAACGATGGTAGCCTCGAATTGGTCCGCGACCTGTACCGGCGCATCGGCCTGCGTAATGATATCGCCGCGAGAGCAGTCAATTTCGTCCGTAAAGCATAGGGTGACAGACTGCCCGGCCACGGCCTGCTGCAGATCGCCATCGAAGGTGACGATGCGTGAAACCGTCGAGGTTTTGCCCGAAGGCAGCACACGCACCACATCCCCTGGCCTCACTACGCCACTGGCAATCTGCCCCGAGAAACCACGAAAATCCAAATTCGGGCGATTCACCCATTGCACCGGTAAGCGCAACGGTTTGGCCTGGTTGGCCGTAACGTCCAGCTCCACATTTTCCAGGAACTCGACCAAGGGCGCGCCAGTGTACCAGGGAGTGTTGTCAGAGCTGGCCGTGATATTATCGCCCACATAACCAGAGATCGGCATGGGGGTGAAATGCTCAATGCCTACGCTGGTCGCGAATTGCTGGTATTCGGCTACAATGGCATCATACTTGCCCTGGTCATAGCCGATCAAGTCCATCTTGTTCACCGCCAACACGATGTGACGGATGCCAATGAGATGGGCAAGATATGAATGACGGCGCGTCTGCGTCAAAACGCCCTTGCGAGCGTCGATGAGAATCACCGCAAGGTCCGCCGTCGAGGCACCGGTGACCATGTTGCGCGTGTATTGCTCATGGCCCGGCGTATCAGCAACGATGAATTTGCGCTTCTCGGTAGCAAAGAAACGGTAGGCCACATCAATGGTGATACCCTGCTCACGCTCGGCGGCAAGTCCGTCTACCAGCAACGCAAAATCTATATTCTGCCCCTGAGTGCCAACCTTTTTGGAATCGGCTTCCAACGCGGCCAGTTGGTCCTCGAAGATCATCTTGGAATCATACAGCAGCCGGCCGATAAGAGTGGACTTACCATCGTCCACCGAGCCGCAAGTGATGAAGCGCAACAGCGATTTATGCTGGTGCTTAAGCAAATAGGCGTCGATATCCTGCGCGATCAGTGAATCGACCTTATAGGAGCTTTCCTGCACCAGGCTCATCAGAAATACCCCTCCTGCTTCTTCTTTTCCATACTGGCACCGCCAGCGTCCTTGTCGATCACCCGCCCCTGGCGCTCGGAGGTGGTGGTGAGCAATGTTTCCTGAATCACCTCTGTGATGGAGTGTGCATTACTCTCCACAGCGCCTGATAGCGGGTAACAGCCCAGCGTGCGAAAGCGCACGGACCTTTGCACCGGCACCTCGCCAGGATTAAAACGAAAACGCTCGTCATCCACCATAATCAGTAACCCGTCACGCTCCACTACCGGCCGCACGGCGGCAAAATAGAGAGGCACGATCGGGATGTTTTCAAGATGGATATACTGCCAGATATCCAACTCAGTCCAGTTGGAGATGGGAAACACGCGGATGCTTTCGCTCTTATTCTTGCGGGCATTATAGAGGCTCCACAACTCCGGGCGCTGGCTTTTCGGGTCCCAGCGGTGATTGGCCGAGCGAAAAGAGAAAATGCGCTCCTTAGCGCGGCTCTTTTCCTCATCGCGCCGCGCACCGCCAAAGGCGGCGTCGAAACCGTATTTGTCCAGCGCCTGCTTCAGCCCCTCAGTCTTCCACATATCGGTATGCAGCGGGCCGTGGTCAAACGGATTGATGTTCTTCTCCCTGGCCTCGGGATTCTGATAAACCAGCAACTCCATGCCACTCTCTTTGGCCATGCGATCGCGCAGCTCGTACATGGCCTTGAACTTCCAGGTCGTATCCACGTGCAACAGTGGAAAGGGCGGCGGTGCTGGATAAAAGGCCTTTCGCGCCAGATGCAGCATTACCGCGCTGTCCTTGCCCACGGAGTAGAGCATCACCGGCTTCTCGGTCTCCGCCACCACCTCGCGCATGATTTGGATCGACTCGGCCTCCAAACGCTGCAGGTGCGTCAAATTAGCCGTCACATCCGAGGCTTGCATCCAAATTTTCTCCATCTCAGCCGGACGTGTACTTGGCATGCGAAACAGCCGCCGACAAACACAAAATCCTTATGTGAATTTGTCCCCGGAAAAACAAAAATTTTCCCCGTTCCCGTTC
This sequence comes from Pseudomonadota bacterium, assembly GCA_021818425.1. Taxonomy (GTDB): domain Bacteria; phylum Pseudomonadota; class Alphaproteobacteria; order Acetobacterales; family Acetobacteraceae; genus Acidocella. Next base: position 12,179 of record JAKAEC010000033.1, on the reverse strand, counting down.
CAGCAAAGCGCTTTCAGACCATTTCATACTAAGCCTATATGATTACCATTTTAATCTTGACGCCCGTGCGGGCTTGGGTTTGGGGGCCGTCTCGTCTATTCGGAGGCCATGCGGAAGAACACAACATGAAAGGCGCCCTCGTCACTGGCGGCGGCAGGCGACTGGGTGCCAGCATTGCCCGACATCTTGGAGCCAAGGGCTGGCATGTATTCGTGCATTACCACCAATCCAACGAGGGGGCACGGCAAGTGGCAGAAGAGATCCTTGCCGCCGGCGGCAAGGCGACGCCCCTCTGCGCGGATCTTGACGACGTGGCGGCGGTTCAACGCCTTTACGATGAGTGCGAGGCTATTTGTCCGCTGTGCCTGCTGGTGAATAGCGCCTCGAGGTTTGACTATGACACCGCCAGCACCGCCTCTCCCGAAGGACTGGAGATGCATATGCGGGTGAATCTCTTCGCGCCGGTCATGCTCACCCAACGCCTGCATGCCGCGCTTACCGCGCGCGGGGCCAGCGGGGTCGTCATCAACATTGTAGACAATAAGGTATTCGGACTAAATCCGGATTATTTTTCCTACACGCTTTCAAAAGTCGCAATGCAGGGCATGATCCAGATGCAGGCTATGGCACTGGCGCCCACACTGCGGGTGGCGGGCATCGCACCCGGCATCACCCTTATCAGCGGACTGCAAACGGAGCAGGAATTCGAGCGCAGCCGTCGCAACAACCCAATGGGCATGGGTTGCACGCCCGAGCAGATCTTGAACGCAGTGGATTTCATCCTGGCGAGCCCTGCCTATCATGGGCAGACCATGGTGATCGATGGCGGGCAGGTGTTACAGCGTCGCCCCCGCGACGTGGTGTTCCTGGAAAAACTCGGTCCGGATGCATCCTAACCCGGCGTTGCGGGCCAGGTGTTTCGCGGCTAATCAGGCGTGGTCAGTGTCTCAAGGGTCATTCAGCTTGCAGAACCGCCTTCGCGCTTTTGGCGCCATTACCTCTCTCGCTTTGCTTGCCGGCTGCGGGGCCGGACAAACAATCGGCCACCAATTGCTCGGGCTAAACACTGGCGCCAGTGCCCCTGGTAGCGCGCCAGCCGAGTTCGGCTATGTCGTGGCGGATGAACCCCAAGCGGCCATTGTCGGACGGGACATTCTGAACCATGGCGGTAATGCTGTGGATGCCGCCGCGGCGGAGGGCTTTGCCCAAGCGGTTACCCTGCCTTCACGGGGCGGCCTTGGTGGCGGTGGCGCCTGCCTAATCAAAATGCCCAACTCCAGCGGCAAAATGCAGCCGCCCGTTATGCTGGACTTCCCAGCCGGTGCGCCTGCCGCCGACGGCGGCAGCCGCCCAGCCGCCGTACCGTTGCTGGCGCGCGGCCTGTTGGCCATGCAGGCGCGTTACGGCCGATTGCCGCAATCGGCGGTGATCGTGCCAGCCGAGCGCCTGGCAGGCGGGGCGCAGGTTTCGCAAGCCCTGGAGGCTGATCTGCAGGTAGTGGGCAATGCTCTGCTGGCCGACCCGCAAGCCGCCGATATTTTCGCCCCCGACGGCAAGATGCTGCCAGAAGGTGCCAATTTCCAACAACCGGACCTCGCCACCACGCTTGAAAATCTGCGTGTGAACGGGGTGAACGGGCTCTATGTCGGGGCCAATGCCACACAATTCGCCGAAGCCGCCGACTCGGCTGGCGGCAACTTGACCGCACAGGACCTGAAGACCGCCACGCCGAAATATGGCACGCCGGACATCACCCAACAAAACGGTTACGATGTGGCCAGCCTGCCGGTAGGGAACTCCGGCCATGGCAAGGCGCTACCCGCTTCCGCAAGTTTCATGGCATTGGACAAGAATGGCGGGGCCGTAATCTGCGTAACCTCGATGAATAATCTCTTCGGCACCGGGCGCATTGCGCCGGGCACGGGCGTGCTGTTGGCGGCTTCACCGCGAAGTCATCCTGCTCCCGAACTCGCAGCTTCCATGGCGTATACGTCGGGCAACTATGCCTTCCGCGCAGCGGCCTCCGGCACCGGTCAGAACGAGGCTGATAAGGCGGCACAAATCGGCCTCGCCAACGCCCTCACCGGCAAAAACACGCCGATCCCTGAGCCCGGCCGCGCCAACGTCATCTCATGCCCCCGCAATGTACCTGGCGGCGAGGCCAGCTGCACTGCCAGCGCCGCGCCAGGCGGCAACGGGCTTGCCATTGGCGGGCGCTAAGACTTGCCCCTGAAGACCGGTGCCGGACGACGAGTGCCACCTTTCCGGGTGATGGATGTTATTTTCGCGGCAAATGAACGCGCCGCGAACCTACCACCAGGGGCTCCGAAAATCCTGCATCTGGAGGTAGGCCAACCTGGCACTGGCCTGCCATTGGGGGCAAAGCGCGCCGTAGAAGCAGCGCTGCAAACCGACGATGTGTTGGGCTATACCGATGCCCTAGGCCGGCCCTCGCTGAAGGCCCGTATCGCCCGTCATATCGCCGACTGGTATGGCATAGAGGTGCCGCCTGCCCGTATAGCGGTGACGGTGGGGGCCTCCGCCGGATTTCCGCTTGCCTTTCTCTCCAGCTTCGAGGTGGGTGACTCCGTGGCTTTGGCCGCCCCCTATTACCCGCCCTACTATAATATCCTGCTGGCGTTGGGGCTGCGGCCCGTAGTTCTACCCTGCGGCATCGAAACCGGATTCCAGCCAAGCGTAGAGATGCTGGAGACATTGCCGCAGAAACCGAACGGGCTGATCCTCGCCAGCCCAGCCAACCCCACCGGCTCCATGCTCACTCCAGCGGCTCTGGAAGCGCTCTGCCGCTACTGCGATGACGCGGGCATTCGACTGATCTCGGACGAGATCTATCACGGCCTTACCTATGGCAAGACACAGGCAAGCGCGGCGCAGTTTTCCAGCAACGCGATCGTCATTAACTCCTTCTCCAAATATTTCTCCATGACCGGCTGGCGCATCGGCTGGATGGTGCTGCCGGAAGAAATGGTGCGGGTAACGGAGCGGCTGGCGCAGAACATGTTTATCTGCCCACCCCATATCGCGCAGATCGCCGCGGAGGCGGCGTTTGGCTGCCGGGATGAGTTGGAAGCCAATCGCGACACCTACGCCAGTGCCCGAGACATCTTGATGAACGGGCTGCATGCGGCCGGCTTTTCAGTTTTCTCTCCACCGGACGGCGCCTTCTACATTTATGCCGACATCAGCGACCAAGCAGAAGACAGCGCGGCCTTCTGCGCGCAGCTTCTCGCTCGTCATCACATCGCCGCCACACCAGGGCTGGATTTCGACGCTGAGAGGGGCGACCGTTTCGTTCGGTTCAGCTATTGCGCCGCCTTGGCCGATATAGAGGACGCAGTAGCGCGGCTTAAATCCGCCCACATGAGCAGGCTCCCTAGCATTTAAGCAGGGCTTTCCAGGGCTCGAAACATGCCATATCAAGTCTGCGCCCCATGTGCTGGGCCTGTTCACGAGGTATTGTAAACATGAAATTGCTGGTCGCCGTGAAGCGGGTGGTCGACTACAACGTCAAAGTCCGCGTGAAATCGGACAAATCTGGCGTTGAGACCGCCGGCGTAAAAATGTCCATGAACCCGTTCGATGAAATCGCGGTTGAAGAAGCAGTGCGCCTGAAAGAGAAGGGGGTAGCGAGCGAAATCATCGCTGTGTCGATCGGCATTGCGCAATCGCAGGAAACTATTCGCACTGCGCTAGCCATGGGAGCTGACCGCGGCGTTCTAGTGGAAACCGATGCTGCCGTGGAACCTCTGGCAGTCGCCAAAATTTTGAAGGAAGTCGCGCTGAGGGAAGGCGTTGGCGCGGTCATTCTTGGCAAGCAGGCCATTGATGACGACATGAACGCCACCGGCCAGATGCTGGCGGCCCTTCTAGGCTGGCCGCAGGGTACTTTTGCCTCAAAAGTGGAACTCGCCGAAGGTGCTGCCACCGTAACGCGCGAGGTGGATGGTGGTCTGGAGACGGTGAAACTTGCCCTCCCTGCCGTCATCACCACCGATCTGCGTCTAAATGAGCCTCGCTACGCCTCGCTGCCGAACATCATGAAGGCGCGCAAGAAAGAAATATCCACACTCCAACCAGCCGATCTGAACGTGGATGTGACACCGCGCCTGACCACAATCAGCGTTAGCGAGCCGCCAGCACGCAAATCCGGCGTCAAGGTGCCAGATGTGGCGACCCTCGTCGAAAAACTCCGAAACGAAGCGAAGGTGATCTGATCATGCCTGTTCTGGTTGTTCTGGATTTCGATGCCGAGGGCATCAAGCAGCCTTCGCGTTCTGCGATCGCCGCAGCGGCCAAGCTGGGCGAGGTTCATGTGCTGGTAGCAGGTTCGGGCGTTGCTGGCGTGGCGGCGGCAGCCGCGAAACTCCCCGGTGTGACCAAGGTACTGGTGGCGGATGATGCTGCTTATGCCCACCACCTAGCCGAGCCGATGGCCTCACTCATCGTCTCTCTGGCGGGCAATTACAGCCATATTCTCCAGGCCGCCACGGCATCCGGCAAAAATGTGCTGCCGCGTGCCGCCGCGTTGCTGGACGTGCAGCCGATTTCCGACATATCAGGTGTGGTGGATGCCGACACCTTCATCCGCCCGATCTATGCGGGCAACGCGCTGGCCACCGTGAAATCGGCCGACGCGAAGAAGGTGATCACCGTGCGCGCCGCCTCCTTTGATCCGGTACCCGCCGAAGGTGGCGCGGCCGCCATCGAAAAGGTGGCTACCGCCGAGAACGAGGCTAAATCCTCCTATCTCGGCGAGGAGATTTCCAAATCCGAGCGGCCGGAACTCACTGCGGCACGCGTGATTATCTCCGGTGGGCGCGGCATGCAAAATGGCGAGAATTTCGCCAAGCTGATCGATCCGATTGCTGAAAAGCTGGGCGCAGCCGTCGGCGCCTCCCGCGCCGCCGTGGATGCGGGTTATGTGCCCAACGATTATCAAGTGGGTCAGACCGGCAAGATCGTCGCACCGGAGCTTTACATCGCGGTTGGCATTTCCGGTGCCATCCAGCATCTGGCGGGCATGAAGGATTCGAAAGTCATCGTCGCCGTCAATAAGGATGAGGACGCGCCGATCTTCCAGGTGGCCGACTACGGCTTGGTCGGCGACCTCTTCAACGTGCTGCCGGAGCTGGAGAAGGCCCTGTAGGGCAGCCTTCCAAGTATCCAGGTTTTGGTTTTATTCCATTACGGCGCCATGGTCCTTGTTCGTAGGGACCCGGCGATCCGGCCGGCGCATCAGCAGCAAGCAGGCGGCCGCGGGAATGGTGCACAAGAACATGAATTTATAATCGTCCATATACGCAATGATCTGCGCCTGATTCGTTATCAGAGCATCAAGCCGAGCCGCGCCGCTTTTTGTGGCCGGGTTCCAGAGCCGGCTTACCGCTCCGCCCACCTGCAAGGCGCGGGAGAATGGCGTGATATGCTCCATCAGATTGGCATGCATATAGATCGTCATACGCTCCAGCAGGGCGGAGGTAATGGAAATACCAATAGCGCTGCCGACGTTGCGCAGAAGACTCAGCAAGGCCGTGCCCTGAGTGCGCAAGGCAGGGGACAGCGTGTAGAACGCCACCACCTGTAGAGGCACGAACACAAAGCCAAGCCCAGCGCCCTGCACCACAATGGTCAATACCATGTAATCTTCGCTGGTCGCGGGCGTCCAACCTTCCTGCATATAAAGCGAGAGCCCCAGTAATATATAACCGATCAGCATAAGTAACCGGGGGTCCATACGATTGGTCAGCCGCCCCGCCACCAGCATGGCGAACATGGTTCCAAAACCGCGCGGCGCCATCACCAGCCCCGCCGTGGCTACCGGATAATTACCCAGATTTTCCAGAAACGGCGCCAGCAGCGCCGAGGAAGCCAGCAATACCATTCCCACCATGAACATGGTGACGAGCCCAGCGGCAAAATTCCGGTCCACAAACACCGCTCGCGGAATGAACGGACGCTGCGCGGTGAACATATGCACAACGAACAAGTAGAAGCCGATCCCTGCCAGTACGAAGGCAGCGATGATGGTATTGGAATTTAGCCAGTCCAACTGCTCGCCCTTGTCCAGCGCTAGCTGCAGCGCCGCCAAGCCCACCGAGAGCACGCCAAACCCCAGCCAGTCGAACCCGCCCTTGGCGCGTTCTTGACGGGCGGGCATCAGCGCGGCCAGCCCTAGCACCGCGGCAATGCCGAAAGGCAAATTCACGTAGAACACGTAGCGCCAGTTGAAATCGTCGGTAAGATAGCCGCCAAGAGTGGGCCCCAGGATCGGCCCCACCATCACCCCCATCCCCCAAATGGACATGGCAACCCCCCGCTGTTCTACAGGGTAGATATCCATCATGGTAGATTGAGAGAGCGGCACCAGGGCCGCGCCGAACGCGCCCTGCAGCAAACGGTAGAGCACCATTTCTGTTAGGCTCTGGGCGATGCCACAAAGCATGGAGGTGACCGTGAACCCGACGAGGCAAGTAATAAACAGCTCCTTGGTGCCAAAGCGCGCCGCCAACCAGCCCACGGGGGCGGTCATGATTGCGGCCATCACCACATAGGAAGTGAGCACCCAAGTGATCTGGTCGTAGGAAGCAGAAAGCGAGCCCTGCATATAAGGCAGGGCCACATTGGCGATGGTAGAATCCAGCGCCTGCATCAGCGTCGCGATCATCAGGCACACGGTGATGATGCCGCGGTTTTTCACCTGCAGCGTAGCACCGGAGGTCATCAGAACAGATCCGACAGATGCCTATGGTGATTCGTGTCGATAGAAACTTCCGCGCTCATTCCAGCGCGCAATGGAAGGTCCTTCGGGCCGGAAAGAATCTCGATGCGGACCGGAATGCGCTGCACCACCTTCACCCAATTGCCCGAGGCATTCTGCGCCGGCAGCACTGAGAATTCAGAGCCCGAAGCCGGGGCGATGCTCTGCACCTCACCCCGCCATTGCTGGCCGGGATAGGTGTCCACGGTGATGGTTACGCTCTGACCTGGGCGCACCCAGGTCATCTGGTTTTCTTTGGGCTGCGCGGTAATGTAAACATCACTGTTAGAAACCAACCCAAAGGCGGCAGTGCCAGCGGACAGCAACATGCCGGGCTGTAGTTGCTCCACATCCGTCACCGTGCCAGAGAACGGCGCCTTAACCACGCTGTGAAGCTGGTTCAAGAGCGCCTGCTTCAAATTGGCCAACGCGGCCCGATATTGCGGGGTTTTGGCGGGATCGATGTTCGGCTGGCCATTCAGCTTGGTCAATTTTTGCCTAGCCTCGGCCTGCATCTGCGCCAGCTTGGCTCGGTCGCCTCGCAACGTGTAACGCGCATCGTCATATTGAGCGCGGGTGGCGCCGCCGGAGTTTACCACGGCTTCATAGCGGGCGAGATTGGCCTTATCCTTCTCAACGAGCGCCTGCTGCGCGGCGATCTCAGCCTGGACCATCTTGTAACCGTGCTTGGCGGCGTTGATGTCCTGCACCGTCTGGGCGAGTTGGGCGCGAGCGGCGTCCACGGCAATGGCAAAGCTCTTCTGCCCCAGATCAAACAAGGGCTCGCCCTTGGTGACGTACTCGTTGTCCTTCACGTAGATATTGCCCACGAGGCCGGTGACATCCGTGGAGAGCGAGACCTTGGCAGCACCCACATAAGCATCGTCAGTGTAGACATGGCGTCCGCCAAACAGCCAGTAGAGCAGACAGGCCAACACCACCAGCACGACCCCGCCGACCATGAGCGCCGCCCTGAGCCATGATTTGCTGCGAGCGGGTGCTGTGGCCTTGCTGGTGGCAGGGCGTTGCCCCACCTGCTCCAGCGCCAAGGCATTGGATTGAGACATCAGGCGTTCTCCTGGAGTTTTTCGTGGCAACCCTTGGGCATACCCCCACCAGTGCCACGCAACAGATTGGCTTTCATGAGTTTGAGTGCCTGCGTCATCACCTCTCGGTCGGCTTCAGCCAGACCAGCGGTGATGAAGGCGGTAATGTCCTGGCGCTGGCGATCGATCTCTTCCAGATAGGGTGTGGCCGCAGGCAGCAGATGCAGGCGCCAGATGCGTCTGTCCTGCGCATCGGCCCGACGCTCGATCAACCCGGCCTTCTGCAGCCGGTCCACCAGCCGGGCGGCCGTTATCGGCTCGACTTCCAGCAGATTAGCCAACTCCCTTTGAGTCAGACCCGGATTGAAGAAGACCTGCTTCAAAATGCCCCATTGCGCGCGCGTCATCCCGAATTGGCGGGCGCGGCGGTCGGCCTCTACGCGGGTCAGCCGTGCTACGACCATCATAAGAATCAGCAGATCGTGTTCGTAATCCATTCCCATAACGGGCGAGATAATAACGTCGCTTACGAATTTGTCTGCTGCGGGTTTCGCCTATCCGGCCAGCGCTTGGTGCAACACTGGCACTAGACCGGTAATGGCGATCTGCACCCCGACACCCAACAACAGGAATGCCACCATGCGGGAGACAATCATCTGTCCAGAATGGCCAAGCACCCGCACCATGCGGTCCGAGGCGCTATAACAGGCCCAGATGACCACCGCATTGGCCAGCACGGCCATCGCCTCCCCGGCATAAAAAATCCAGGCTTGAGAAAAATTATCCGGCCGGCCAGTGGCAAGCGAGATCGTCACCGCGATGGTGCCCGGGCCGGTGGTGAAGGGCAAGGTGAGCGGGAAGAAGGCGTAGCTGGCGATATCCTCATCCGAGGCGGCACTAACCGGCGCCGCGTCTTTTTGTTTGCGCTTAGCCGTATTGTCGGGCGCGTTGAGCATCTCGTAAGCGCGCACTGAGACCACGAGCCCGCCCGCAATGCGCAGCGCGTTCATCGATATGCCAAAGAAATTCAATATATAGGTCCCCGCCAACAGGGCGGAAATCATAACGAAAAAAGAATAGGTGGCCACGCGCTTAGCCAAGCGGTGCTTCTGCGCAACGCTCTGCTCGCCCGCTACATCGTGGAAGATGATAGCGCCGCCCAACGGGTTGATGATGGAGAACAAGGCCGGAAAGGCTAGAAGGAATGCGGATATTGCCTGTTCCACCCCCTCCCCCTTCCTATAGCCCTGCGAGGTCCCGGAATTCTTGTTCCGTGATTATTTTAATGCCCAGTTCGGCTGCCTTTTTGGCCTTAGAACCGGCATCTTCGCCGACTACCACATAATCGGTTTTCTTGGAGACAGCTTCGGTCACTTTCGCTCCTAGCGCCTCGGCACGGGCCTTGGCCTCGGGCCTTGCCATGGAGAGCGTACCCGTGAACACCATCACCTTACCCGCCAGAGGAGAATCAATCGCTGTGGCTGCCTCCTCGTCCTGTACCCGCACTTCCGCCTCAAGCTGCGCCAGCGTGGCAAGGTTATGCTCCTCTGCGAAAAAGGCCAGCAGATCCTGCGCGATGGCGGGGCCGATGCCGGAGATGGAGCCAAGCTCTAGTCGCGCATCGGAGCCGATGATTTGCGCGGCCAGCATCGCCTCTTTCCAATTTGCGTAGGAGCTGTAATGCCGAGCGAGCAGCTTGGCATTATTCTCGCCGATGCGCCGTATGCCGAGCGCATAGATGAACCGCGCAAGCCCGATCGCCCGCCGCGCCGCAATGGCTGCCGAGAGCTTGGCGGCGGACACCTCCCCCCAGCCTTCGCGCTGCGCGATCTCAGCCTGATGCCTCGGGAGCGTGAAAATATCTGGAGCACCACGCAGTAATCCGGCATCGTGAAATTCCCGCACTGTCTTTTCGCCCATGCCTTCAATATCGAGGGCACCGCGCGAGCAGAAATGAATCAGCCGCTCTACCACCTGCGCTGGGCAGGTAAGCCCGCCCGTGCAGCGGCGCACCACATCGTCATCCACCCGCACGGCGAGTGACCCGCAGACGGGACAATGATCCGGAAATTTGAACGGCCGCGTATGCTCACCGCGCTTCAGCACGCCGAGGATTTGTGGAATCACATCGCCCGCGCGCTGCAGTTCTACGATATCGCCGATGCGCAAATCCTTGCGGGCGATCTCATCCTCATTATGCAACGTGGCATAAGTCACAAGCACACCGCCGACATTCACCGGCCTCAACCGCGCACGTGGCGTCAGCGCGCCGGTGCGCCCCACCTGGATCTCAATATCCTCCAGAACTGTGCTAGCTCTTTCGGCTGGAAATTTCCATGCCACCGCCCAGCGCGGTGCCCGGCCGACAAAACCCAGTCGGTTTTGCAAAGCAATATCGTTAACTTTATAGACTACGCCATCAATATCGTATGGCAGCGCCGCGCGCCCAGCTCCCATCTCCGCTTGGAACGCTTCAGTACCGTCTTCGTTCACTAACCTGGAAAGCGGGTTCACCTGAAAACCCCAGCGCTTCAACGCTTCGAGGTAATCCCAATGGGTTTTTGCCACAAGCGTGGATGCTTCGCCCTGCGCATAGGCAAATAGCGAGAGCTTGCGCTTCGCGGTGACGGCAGGATCAAGCTGCCGTAAGCTGCCGGCCGCTGCATTACGCGGATTGGCAAACTGCCGTTCCTGTGAGGAATTCAGTGCCAAGAAATCATCCTTGGTCATGTAAACCTCACCACGGATCTCGATGAAATCCGGTGCGTCGTTCGGCAATATCTTAGGCAGACTCCGAAACGTCAGAATATTGGCAGTCACATCCTCGCCTTCCGTGCCATCGCCGCGTGTGGCCGCTCGGGCAAATTTCCGGTGCTCATAAGTGAGGGAAATGGAAAGCCCATCCATCTTTGGCTCGGCGACGAATACGAGCGCCTCGTCCTTTAGTCCAAGGAACCGCCTGATACGGGCAATGAACTCGACAAACTCTTCTTCGTCGAACACATTATCCAATGAAAGCATCGGCGTACGGTGGATGATCTTCCTAAACCCGGAGGCAGGCTTACCGCCGACCTGCGCCAGCGCACTGGCATCCTCGCGCCATTCTGGATGTTCCGCCAAAATCGCCTCCGCCTCGCGGCGCAAGGCATCATATTTGGCGTCGGTGATTTCAGGCGCATCATGTTCGTGATACGCAATGTTGGCTGCTTCAATCTTCGCCAGCAGCGCGTCGAGTTTCTCTCTTTCGTTCATCTCGCCAAAAGACTTTCCGCCGCCTGCCTCGCCGCCTCGGTCACACTCTCTCCAGACAGCATACGAGCGATCTCCTCGCGACGCTCGGCGTCGCTGAGCATCTTCACCTCGGTGACGGCACGGCCACTAGCCTCGCGCTTTTGCACCCGCATCTGCGCCGAAGCTCGCGCCGCAACCTGCGGGGAATGCGTGACCACCAGCACTTGCAACCCTTCGGCAACGCGGGCCAAACGCTCGCCTACCGCTGCCGCCGTCGCGCCACCAATGCCTGAATCAACCTCATCAAAAATCAGCGTCTCGTTATCCGTTCCTGCGGAAAGCACCACTTTCATCGCCAACATCAGCCGGGAAAGTTCGCCGCCCGACGCGATCTTATCCAGCCCGCCTGGTATCTCGCCCGGATTTGTGGCAATTAGGAAGCGTATGGCATCCGTCCCGCGCGCACTCCATTGCGCTTCCGGTAGCGTCGCGCGCTCTACAACAAAACGGGCACGTTCCAGCTTCAAGGGCGGCAACTCGGCGGCGATGGCTATTTCCAGCTGGCGCGATGCGTGCTCGCGCTGATCGGAAAGAGCGGCGGCCCGCTCAACATACACATCGCGCAGCCGAGCGGTCTCAGCGATGAGTGCTGCAATATCCGCCGCCCCGTCCTCTAACACCGCCAACCTCCCACAAAGTTCATGGAAGAAGGCCGACAGTTCCGCCACTGGCACCCCATGCTTGCGGGCAGCGGCACGCAGAGCGAACAGCCGTTCCTCCGTTGCTTCCAGGGCACGGGGATCGTCGTCCTCGGACGCGGCAAGACGCTCCAGAAAATCCTCCGCCTCGGCCAATGCAATCTCGGCGCGCTCGATCGCCGCCATCGCGGCGCCAGCCGGATTAACATGACCGGCTGGAACAGTGATGCGCGCCATTGCCCGCGCCGCCGCGCGCAAAGCGGCGGCGGGGCCGTCCTTGCGCCGGTCCTTGGGCCGCAACTCGGCCATGGCGCTAGCAATCGCCTCGGCCCGACGCTCCCCAGCCTGCAAACGCAGGCGCTCGGCGGCTAAAGCCTCTTCTTCACCTTCCATAGGGGCCAGCTGCTCCAGCTCAGCAACTGCATG
>JAKAEC010000032.1 GCA_021818425.1 Pseudomonadota bacterium | reverse complement strand
CCGCCGCTGCTTCGGGTGAGCGGCGGTCGTTAAATCTCGCGTCACGCCGATTAACCGGCTGAATTTAATGAGTTCATTGTTCGTTCACCCTTAGCGTTGTCTGGCGAACAACCGATGCTATGGCCTCTTGAGGCACGCGGGATAGGATTCCGGTCACTGACGGAGGCGATGGACACGACAACGGCGGGTGGCCGCCTGGTGTTTCAGATTTTTGGGGCACTAGCCGAGTTCGAGCGTGGCATGATCCGCGAGCGCACCCGCGCGGGCCTCGATGCGGCGCGGGCGCGTGGCAAGAAGGGTGGCCGGCCGGCGAAGCTGAAGGCAGCGGAACTGAAGGCGGCGAAGGCACTCCTGGCCGATCCTGAGATCAATGTGAGCGACGTTGCCCGACGCATCGGGGTCTCATCTGCCACGCTCTATCGGCATATTCCTGCCCCCCGTGCGACCTATGGCGCACGGCCTGTTGCAAGTCATGTTGCAGAAAACTGCACGGATGTAGCAACGACTGAAGGAGCCCCTGGCTGAGCGGCTCCAATACGAAAAAGGCCCGCCTCTCATCGAGGCAGGCCCCATTTCCTTGACGGTCATCGGCGTCCCCGCCTGTACCGTAAATTGACGGTAGCATAGCAGCCGAGTCGGCGTAAATTTCCTTGTTCAAATATCCCGGAGAGCGCGAGAGGCAGCGCCTCTCGCCTTGATTTTGCACGATATGCTCGACGCGACTCCCACGAGGTGGCAGTTTAGATGACGTGCTGGCGATTCTCGCCAGTGCCTTGTCGTCAACCATCTGGAGAAGCAAAGACCCAGAAACAGCAAACCCCGCTCGAAAGCGGGGCTGCATACCGGCCGGGGCCGGGGAAACTCTGATGACCTGGCAGTCCAGAGCTTTCCCCCAATCCAGGCGCTTCGTCAAGTGAAAACCCTGTTTTCGCTAACGGGTAGTCTTGTGCCGATTTCCGGCCCCTCGGGCGGGCTGCTGTGCAGCTCGAAGGGAAGCCTATGTCTAAATTTCGGACGCTATTGGCGGGGCATAGCGCCCCCCTGCCCGGCTTTGGCGGGCAAAAGACCCATGCTCCCTGGCCGGTATGGTCGGAGAGCACCACGAAGGAGATCCGATTTCAGCCTATGCCGAAGAAGGCCGCGACGCGGCTATGGCACCGGGCACGCGATTTCGACCGGCAGACGCGGCGCGACGGCCGCCATGGGGGAGCCGTGGGGCATAGCGCCCTGCAGGTGCTTCACGCGCTGATTTTCGACTTCCTGAACTACAGCAGCGGGCGGCTCGACCCGTCCTATGCGGCGATCGCGCGCAAGGCCAATGTCTGTCAGCGCACCGTCGCCAATGCGCTGAAACGGCTGCGCGAGCTGGGCATCCTGAATTGGGTGCGGCGCTGCGCGGAGAGCCGCCGCGAGGATGGGCGTTTCATGCTGGAGCAGGAGACGAACGCCTATACCGTCCTGCCGGCGACGCAGTGGCGCGGCTATCGGCCGCCCGCAGAGCCGCCCGCGCCGGCTGCGGGCACCTGGGGCGACCGCCCTCCCCTGCCCTCAGTCTTGGCCCAGGCCAGTATCGAGCGGCAGCACGGCGGAGACCTGCGGGCGATGATAGGCATCCTCGACAGCGACCCGGCCGATGCCCTGGCCGGCGCGTTGGCGCGTCTAGGCCAGGCGATGCAGCGGAGGAATCCTCAGTGATTTACTGGACTGCATGCAATACCAAGAAACCACCTTCAAGTTCATTTACCTAATGAAAACCTGAATTAACCCCACCCGAAGAAAGAACATGCAGAGCGCGCCCAAAAGGCGCGCATAGACTCTTATTGTCTCAGGGGGCTTTGCCCCCCGAACCCCCCAGGATATTTACCCAAGGAAATCTGCAAGTTTGGTGCCGTGGAAACGCCAAGGGAGTGCCACGGTGCTCGTGCGTGTCAAAAGGTAGCTCCTCGCCATGCTCGCCCGTGAAGAACGGGCTGCGCGTGGCTCCGGTGCCGCCGCCAAAGAGGCGGCGCTTTTGACCCACCCTGCGCGCTGTGAAGGATTAAAAGTGTCGGGACGAAGGGCGTCCCGCCAAAATCGACACCCCTGCGGGGCGTCGAACAAAGGGCAACGCTAGAAAACTAGCTGCTAGAATTCTAGCTTTTATCCTTGAGCGCCTTGAAGCCAAGTTCGAGGACTTCAACGATTTTGAGCTTGTGGGTCGCGGCATAGAGTTTCAGGTCATCGTAAAACTCTTCCCGCACTCGCGTCGCCAATTGCTTCGTCCGGCCCGTTGTGCGGAGTGTGCGTCCATCTACAGGTTGGGCGGGGGCTATCTCCGGCGCGCGGAGATTTTCCGGGGCAACTTCAAGCGTCGGCGGAGCTGGCAATTTAGGCCCTTGGCGTGGTTTAAACTGTGCCATCGGTTCGATCCACGAGGGCCTGAATCAGATCGTCAGCCCTTTTGTTGAGTTGGGAATAGCGTGTTTCAGTGATCGACAACCCGACATTTGAAGCCTGCCGGTAGGCGGGCCGTTCAGGGATGGACCCTGCCAGCACGGAGTAGCCGGCCTGTTTGATATAGGCCCGCGCCTCAGCTTCTTCTGCGTCGGTTCCGACACGGGAAAGAGCGAAAACCAGAGCATTCCTGGATATGCCGTCACGCACCAACTCATGGAAGGTAAGAACGGCCGGCTCAAGATCATCGACACTGCTGCCAGTGGGTTGAACAAGAAGAGTTGCCGCCCGTGCAATTTCCAGAGTCGCCGCGCTGGCCCGCGCTGGCCCGTCGATGATGAGATAATCAAACTGCGGCGCGAGCTTGAGAGCCTGGGAGGCAGTTTTGAAGCTTTCGACCGAGAAAATTGGTTCAACCCCAGCTTCAAGGCGGCGGCGATACCAGTTTACGGATGTCCCCTGCTGGACGTCCAAATCGGCAATTTTGACGGATAGGCCATTGGCGGCTGCTTCTCGGCCGACGCCACGGGCAAGAGTCGATTTACCGACGCCGCCTTTCTGACTGACAAATCCGATGATGCTTCCCATGGCGACCTATCTAGCAGCTATAAAGAAAGAAATCTATAAGCTAGATTTCTTTCAGCTATAAATCTAGCAGCTAGATTATGCAAAGTACGCTTGAGTTTTGGAGGTGTCGTTATATATTCTTTAATTGGAGAAAGATTATAGGTGCGATGATGCAGACACGTGACGCCCCTCTATTTACCCCGACAGAAGCGGCCGTTTTGACGCGCTTGTCGATCAAGGCTGTTCACAATGCTATCGACAAGAAGGCCATTCCCACTTTCACGGGTAAGAAAGAAGGACATGCCACGCGCTTGCTCGATCTGCGGGCGCTTATGTCATTGGCCCTGGAGCGCCGGTTGGCAGATCGTTTTGTCCCGCAGGCGCGGCGTGAGGTGTTCGACGCCCTGGCAAAAGCGCGCAACACAGTGACTCTTGAGGGAGGGTTTCTGAAGATCGACCTGCGCGAGCCTCGGCGGGAGCTTGCGACCTCGCTGCGGGAACTCCGCCGTGCCCGGCAGCTCGTGGTCAATGACCCTGACATCATGGGAGGTGAGCCGGTATTCCGGGGAACGCGCATCCCTGTTCACCTGATTGCGTCTCTCTTGGAGCAAGGGACGCCGGAGGCGGAGCTATGTGAGAGCTATCCTCGCCTTACGCCGGAGATGGTTCACGTTGCCCCCCTTTATGCGATGGCCTACCCGCCCAGGGGCCGGCCACGCAGGCAACCCTGGCACGGTCAGACGCCGACCCATCGTGCCCGCCGTAAGCTGGTCACGATTGAGGCGGCATGAAATTTCTGATCGATGAGTGCCTGACAATCGACCTGATTTTAACGGCAAGCCATGAAGGATACGAAGCGCAGCATGTGGCCCGTGTTGGCAAGGCGGGCTGGAAGGATTGGAATGTTGCCAAGTATGCGGGTGCGGGTGAGTTTATCCTTGTCACCAACAATGCGAGCGATTTCCGCCGCCTTTATGCGGCGGAGTTGCTGCACCCCGGCCTTGTCATCGTCATACCTAATGTCGGAAGGGTAGTGCAGCAGCAGCTTTTCAAGGCCGCGATCAAGGTGCTGGAAGAGAAAGGCGAGCCAATCAACCAAGTTCTGGAGGTTGACCTTGCTGGGGATGAGGTGGTGCTAACCATCTACGACCTGCCGAAAAGCTAGAAGGTAGATTTATAGCGGCTAGATTTCTAGCTTTTATCCCTAGCTAAGCTGGATCGAACATGCCTTTGAACTCCCGCTCATCGTAATATCGGAGCTTGTTGGCGACGATTGGCCTGGTTCCGGCGAGGAAGAGCAGCTCGCGGCTTTGCGGGAGGTTGCGGACCTCATCGGGGGTAAGCAGGGGCCTGCCGGTGTGCTGGGCCGAGAAGGAGAGATTGGCCCCGGTCCAACTGGCGCTATCCAGCGCGCGGCTCATGGTCTCAAAGATGACGGTTTCCTGGCCGAGCAGATCGGAGACCAGGCGGGCGCTGTCATGGTCATTGACCCCGAAAACCTGCAAGACCCCGGCATTGCTGAGGAAGGTGCCGGCGCGCTGGCCGTAGGTGGCGCGGAGCTGGTGAACGTCTTGCAGGATGGGCCAAAGCTGCACGCCATAGCCCGCCATGAGGCCCATGGCCCGCTCCACGGGTGCCAGGTAGCCCAAGGCGGCGAACTCATCGAGCAGATACAGAACCGGGGCAGGGGGCTTGGCCTGGGTGCGGGCCATGTCCTGCAAGCTCTGGATGACCATGAGGCGCAGCCAGCGGGCATAGCTTCCTAGCCGGTCAGGAGGCAGGACGAGAAACACGGTGGCGGTGCGCGATTTCAGATCCCCGAAGGCGAAATCCGAGTGCCCCAAGGCGGCCGTCATGCGGGGGCTGTCGAGGAAATGGGTATGGCGCTGGGCGGCCGAGAGCACGCCCGCCGCTTCCCGGTGATCCTTGCCGCGGTGCCGGTTGGCGGCGCGGGCAATCAGCCCTCCGGCCGCGGCGGTGCCCTGCATGCGATCCAGCAGGGCCGAGAAGGTGTCAGGGGCAGCGGTGAGGTGTTCCCGTAGGCTCGCCAGCGTGCGCCGCCCTGGCGGCTCTTCAGCGGCGATATAGAGGATGATGCCGGCGATAAGGGCCTTGGCTTCCTCGTTCCAATGCGGCTCGCTGGTTTCGCCTGGCGCGTCATAGACCAGGGCATCGGCCAGGGTGGAGGCTTCCTCGGCCACGTCCAGGCTATGCGGATCGAGGCCGGCAAGGGGGTTGAAGGCGGCGGAGGGAAGGCCCGTCACCCCGAAGGGGTCGAGGACATGGACCGGCCCGAAGCGGTTGCGGGCGCGGCCGGCGATGCGGGCATTCTCGCCCTTGGGATCGATGCAGATCACCGAGCGGTTGAGGGTGAGCAGATTCGGGATGATGGTTCCCACGCCCTTGCCGCTGCGCGTCGGGGCCATGGTGAGCAGATGGGCGGGACCATCATAGCGCAGGAGCTTGCCAGTTTTCGCGTCCCGGCCGATCAGCACGCCATCGCGGTTTTGCAGCAAAGGGGCGGCTTCCTGGCGGGTCGCAAAACGGGCGGAGCCGTGGGTATTGGCGGCGGTATCGCCAAAATGCTGGAGCAGGGGTGCGGTCAGCAGCCGGATAGCCGCCCCAAGAACTGCGACAGCGATAATCAGAAGCTGAGGTCGACATGAAGCGTTGGACAGCGTGGTAATGTTCGCTTCGATCTGAATATTGGATCTGTTAAGAATGGTTTCTTATGCAGTAATGTTTCTCCCTAAACTTGGCGGCGTGAAGACGCCGCCACTTTTTTTGTTGGTTGGTCATCGAGTACCGTTAAGTCTATGAAATCCGTGGGCCAATAAATGCCGAGCAAGGCTTAGGAGTAGGGTCGGGTAATGAAAATCGTTATCGCCGTAAAGCGCGTTGTCGATTACAACGTGAAGGTTCGGGTGAAGTCGGACAAGTCGGGCGTCGAGACCGCCGGCGTGAAGATGTCGATGAACCCGTTCGACGAGATCGCCGTCGAGGAAGCCGTGCGCCTGAAGGAAAAGGGCATCGCCACCGAGATCGTGGCCGTCTCCGTCGGCGTCACCCAGGCGCAGGAAACCATCCGCACCGCGCTCGCCATGGGCGCCGACCGCGGCATCCTGGTGGAGACCGAAATCGCCGTGGAGCCGCTGGCCGTGGCCAAGCTGCTGAAGGCGCTGGCCGAGAAGGAAGGCGCGGAACTCGTCATCCTCGGCAAGCAGGCGATCGACGACGACATGAACGCGACGGGCCAGATGCTCGCCGCGCTGCTCGGCTGGCCCCAAGGCACCTTCGCCTCCAAGGTGGAGATCGCCGACGGCGCCGCGACGGTGACCCGCGAGGTCGATGGCGGGCTGGAGACGGTGAAGCTGGCGCTCCCCGCCGTGGTCACGGCGGACCTTCGCCTGAACGAGCCGCGCTATGCCTCGCTGCCCAACATCATGAAGGCGCGCAAGAAGACCATCGACGTGGTCAAGCCCGCCGACCTTGGCGTGGACGTGACCCCGCGCTTGACGGTGATCAATGTTTCCGAGCCGCCCTCGCGCAAGGCCGGCATCAAGGTGCCGGATGTCGCGACCCTCGTCGAAAAGCTGCGCAACGAAGCGAAAGTGATCTAAGACCATGACATCCCTGGTTGTTCTCGATTTCGATGCCACCGGCATCAAGCAGCCCTCCCGCTCCGCCGTCGCGGCGGCGGCCAAGCTGGGCGAGGTCCATGCGCTGGTCGCCGGTTCCGGCGTCGGCGTCGCGGCCGAAGCGGCCGCCAAGATATCTGGCGTGTCAAAGGTCCTGGTGGCGGACGACGCGGCCTACGCCCACACCCTGGCCGAGCCCACCGCCGCGCTGATCGTCTCGCTCGCGGGCAATTACGGGCACATCTTCCAGGCCGCCACGGCTTCGGGCAAGAACGTGCTGCCCCGCGTCGCCGCCCTGCTGGACGTGCAGCCGATCTCCGACATTTCCGGCGTGGTCGATGCCGACAGTTTTGTCCGTCCCATCTACGCGGGCAACGCGCTCGCCACGGTGAAATCTTCCGACGCGAAGAAAATCATCACCGTCCGCGCCTCCAGCTTCGACCCGGTCCCCGCCGAGGGGGGTTCGGCGGCGATCGAGAGCGTGTGCGCGGCCGGAACGGATGGCAAATCCTCCTATGTCGGCTCCGAGCTTTCCAAGTCCGAGCGGCCGGAGCTGACGGCGGCCAAGATCATCGTCTCCGGCGGGCGCGGCATGCAGAATGGCGAGAATTTCACCAAGCTGATCGAGCCGATCGCCGACAAGCTCGGCGCGGCGGTCGGCGCCTCGCGTGCCGCCGTGGATGCCGGGTTCGTGCCCAACGACTACCAGGTCGGCCAGACCGGCAAGATCGTCGCGCCCGAACTCTACATCGCGGTGGGCATTTCCGGCGCGATCCAGCACCTTGCCGGCATGAAGGATTCCAAGGTCATCGTCGCCATCAACAAAGACGAGGACGCACCCATTTTCCAGGTCGCGGATTACGGCCTCGTCGGCGATCTCTTTAACATCCTACCGGAGCTAGAGAAGGCGCTATAAGCGCCTTCTCTAAGCATTGGTAAAAACTCCTTTCGCGGCACTGACTTCCCTGGCGATGAAATCAAGCGCGATTCGGATACGGGCGAGGTTACGGATATCTGAGTGCGTGATCATATAGAAGGAACGCCGAAGCGAAATTTGCTGCGACAAAACTCGTTCAAGCCTGTGATCGGCGTTCGCCATGAAGCAGGGCAAAATGCAGAGACCATACCCCTGAAGTGTCGCTCGGAACTGCACGAGCAGGTTGGAACTGGTGAAGAAAGGATGAATATCGCGCGAAACAAGCGGCAGATAATCAAGCTCGGGCGCGTAAATCATGTCTTCGATATAGCCGATGAAGCGGTGCCTCTTCAGATCGGTGATCGACGAGATCGGGGCATGATGCGCACAATAGTCGCGCGCGCCATAGAGGCCAAGTTCGTAATCTGTGAGCTTACGTGTATGTAAGCGCCCTTCGGCGGGAGGCGCCAAGCCAATCGCGATATCCGCTTCTCGCTTTGAGAGGCTGAAGATGCGGGGCAACGTCACAAGCTGGATGTTCAGGTCAGGGTGCATCTGCCCGAGTTTTCCGAGGCGGGAAGCCAGGAAACACGTGCCGAAGCCGTCGGGCGCGCCGATTCGAACGGTTCCCGCAATTCTGAGACTAGCACCGGCAACGCTGCCTAGAATCCCTAATGCGGTCGACTCCATTGTCTGCGCGGATTCGAGCAGCGCTTCACCGTGCGATGTAAGGACGTAGCCGCTTGGCTGACGGTCGAACAACTGAACCTGCAAGGTTTTTTCAAGTGCTGCTATACGTCGGCTAAGGGTGGAATGATCGATCCCAAGTTGCTGTGCGGCGACCGTCAGACGGCCACAGCGCGCGACTGCCAAAAATGACTGTAATGCATTCCAATCGAATTGCTGGACCATATGGGAATTTTTGCACAATGGGGGTGCAAAATCCACTATGGTTATCTCAATTTTTCTGAGCTTATTCTCAGATTAAGAAATCGTGGAGGAGTTGTATTGTGACCTAGGTAATTGGCCATCGTGTTGCTGCGATGCTCATTCCGGATTGGTCCAACTGAACAGGCGATCCTCTGCATGATTCAGCGCCTAAGGGGAATTGGTGCATTTGTAGAAGCAAACGTACGTTGACATGAACCAAGTCTAAAGTCGGGATCCACGTTGGCTATATCGATTTAATGTCGATCGCATCATACCACCATGGTTTAGGCGATTTTCCGGAGGCATCAAAATTGGGAAACGGAAAGAGTTGCTAAAGAATGCTACGCTGCGCGGGGGGCGGCCATGACGGAGATTCACATGGCGCCCGGGTCTGCACCTTTTCGCGCGCGTGTCAGCCGCGAAGAGGAGCGCGCCAGCAAACGTGAGGCGCTCTTGGTCACGGCTGTTCGCATGTTCAACGCGAATGGGTTTCATGCGACATCGCTGGATGACGTCGCTACCGCGCTACGTGTCAGCAAACCAACGATCTACTATTATCTCGGCAACAAGGAGCAGGTGCTCTTGGAATGCTTGGAGCGGGGGCTTTTGCAGCTTCGGGCAGCTGTAGAGACGGTGAATTCTAGGCTGGGCACGGGACTGGAGCGGCTGCGTGCTGTTTTGTTACGTTATGGCGAAGTGATTATGGGTGAATTTGGCCGCTGCGTGATTCGCACCGGTGATGAGGAGCTCTCGCCGGAGGGGCTTGCGCGATTCAAGCAGATGAAAAAATTGATCGATCTGGAATTGCGTGCGCTCATCTGTAAAGGGATGGCCGACGGCTCGATTGTCAAAGGAGATGAGAAGATGACCGCGTTTACCATTGCTGGTGCGCTGAACTGGCCGGCACGATGGGCAGACGCGACGCAGAATGAGGATGCGAGGACCATCGTGACGGGGTTAGTCGATATATTGACCTTTGGCTTGATCCCTCGGCATTAGGCGAGGAAGGTTTTTATTTGGTGTCGCACAGCATGTGTGACGAATTCGACGACTCAGATGCGCTATTGGCGCGACGTTAGGTGACTGTGTACCCCTAATCCTGTCCGCTAGTTGCGTTACACTGCAGCGGAACAATTTCGTGGAGGAAGAGAGTTCATGCGTGAGATTGGTCATTTCATCGGCGGCAAGCTGGTTGCCGGAACGAGCGGACGGTTTGCGGATGTGTATAATCCGTCCACCGGCGCTGTGCAGGCAAAGGTGGCCCTGGCCACCAAGGCGGAGCTGCGCGCCGCGGTGGAGAACGCCAAGGCCGCACAGGTGGGCTGGGGCGCGACCAACCCGCAGCGCCGCGCCCGCGTGCTGATGAAGTTCCTGGAACTAGTGAACAAGGAATATGACAGCCTCGCCGCCCTGCTGGCGAGCGAGCACGGCAAGACCGTCCCCGACGCCAAGGGCGACATCCAGCGCGGCCTGGAAGTCATCGAATTCGCCGTCGGCGCCCCGCATCTGCTGAAGGGGGAGTTTTCCGACAGCGCCGGCACGGGCATCGACGTCTACTCCATGCGCCAGCCCTTGGGCGTGGTCGCGGGCATCACGCCGTTCAACTTCCCGGCCATGATCCCGCTCTGGAAGGCCGGCCCGGCGCTCGCCTGCGGCAACGCGATGATCCTGAAACCCTCCGAGCGCGACCCCTCCGTGCCGTTGCGCATCGCGGAGCTGTTCCTGGAAGCTGGCCTGCCGCCGGGCGTGCTGAACGTGGTGAACGGCGACAAGGAATCGGTGGACGCGATCCTCGACGACCCGGACATCAAGGCCGTCGGCTTCGTCGGCTCCACGCCGATCGCGCATTACATCTATTCCCGCGCGGCCGAGACCGGCAAGCGCGCCCAGTGTTTCGGCGGCGCCAAGAACCACGCCCTCATCCTGCCGGACGCGGACCTCGACCAGACCGTGGACGCGCTGATCGGCGCCGGCTACGGCTCGGCTGGCGAGCGCTGCATGGCGATTTCCGTTGCGGTCCCCGTCGGCAAGGAAACCGCCGACCGTCTGGTGGAAAAGCTCATCCCCCGCGTCGAGAATCTCAAGATCGGCCCCTCCACCGACGGTGCCGCCGATTACGGCCCGCTGGTGACCAAGGAAGCCCTGGCCCGCGTCACCAACCTCATCGGCGTCGGCGCGGAGGAAGGCGCCAAGCTCCTCGTCGACGGCCGCGGCTTCAAGCTGCAAGGCTACGAGGACGGGTTCTATATCGGCGGCTCGTTGTTCGACCACGTGACGCCGGAGATGCGCATCTACAAGGAGGAAATCTTCGGCCCCGTCCTCGCCGTGGTACGTGCCGACACCTATGAGCAGGCGTTGGCGCTGGCCACGAACCATGAATACGGCAACGGTGTCGCCATCTTCACCCAGTCGGGCGACGCGGCGCGGGATTTCGCCAGCCGCGTGCAGGTCGGCATGGTCGGCATCAACGTGCCCATCCCGGTTCCCATCGCGTATCACACGTTCGGCGGCTGGAAGCGTTCCGGCTTCGGCGACCTCAACCAGCACGGGCCGGATTCATTCCGTTTCTACACCAAGACCAAGACCGTGACCGCCCGCTGGCCCTCGACGAACAAGGACGGCGCCTCCTTCGTCATCCCGACGATGGCCTGACATGAGCGGGCGGTCGTTTGAGCTTGGCGAGGAGCAGGTTGCGATCCGCGACATGGCCCAGGCCTTCGCGGATGAGCAATTGGCTCCGCATGCGGGGCTCTGGGACCGGGAGAAGCATTTCCCGGTCGAGACGCTGCGCGAGGCGGCGGCGCTGGGCATGGGCGGCATCTATGTAGATGAGGCCTATGGCGGTTCGGGCCTGAGCCGGCTGGATGCGGCGCTGATCATCGAGGCGCTGGCGACGGGGTGCCCCTCCGTCGCCGCCTATATCTCGATCCATAATATGGTCGCGGGCATGATCGACCGCTATGGCGATGACGCCCAGCGCGCGAAATATCTGCCGAAGCTGTGCAGCATGGAGCATCTGGCGAGCTATTGCCTCACCGAGCCGAGCGCCGGCTCGGACGCCGCCGCGCTGCGGACCAAGGCGGTGCGCGACGGCGACCATTATATCGTCAACGGCGTGAAGCAGTTCATTTCCGGCGCCGGGGCGGCGGATGTCTATGCCGTCATGGTCCGCACCGGCGAGGAGGGGGCGAAGGGCATCTCCACCCTGATCATCGAGAAGGACACGCCGGGCCTCTCCTTCGGCGCGAACGAGCACAAGATGGGCTGGAACGCGCAGCCGACCCGCCAGGTGATCCTGGAGGATGCGCGGGTGCCGGTAGCGAACCGGCTGGGGCCTGAGGGGATCGGCTTCAAGATCGCCATGGCCGGGCTGGATGGCGGGCGCATCAACATCGCCGCCGCCTCCCTCGGCGGCGCGCAGGCCGCCTTTGACAAGGCCCTGGACTACATGGTCAGTCGCAAGGCGTTCGGGCAGTCCCTGAGCGATTTCCAGGCGCTGCAATTCCGCCTCGCGGACATGGCGGCGGAGCTGGAGGTGGCCCGCACCTTCCTGTGGCGCGCGGCCACGGCGCTGGACGCCAAGGCGGCGGACGCCACCAAGCTCTGCGCCATGGCGAAGAAATTCGTGACCGATTCATGCTTCGATATCGCCAACCAGGCGCTGCAACTGCATGGCGGCTACGGCTATCTGGCCGATTACGGCGTCGAGAAGATTGTGCGCGACCTGCGCGTGCACCAGATTCTCGAAGGCACGAACGAGATCATGCGCGTCATCATCGCGCGCGGCCTGACCGCCAGGAATTAAGGGACAAACCATGACCGAAACCCAGGATGTTCTCGCCGAAACCGCCGGCGTGCTCGGCCGCATCCGGCTGAACCGGCCGAAGGCGGTCAACGCGCTGACGCTGGAGATGATCCGGCACGTCCAATCCGCTCTCGCCAGGTTTGAGAATGATCCCGCCATCGGCGCCGTGCTGGTGACCGGCGAAGGCGAGCGCGGCCTGTGCGCGGGGGGCGATATCCGCGCCCTCTACGACCATGGGCGCGACGGCTCGGGCTTCGGCGAGACCTTCTTCCGGGAGGAATACCGGATGAACGCGCATATCGCCCGCTACGGGAAGCCTTATGTCGCGGTCATGGACGGCATCACCATGGGCGGCGGTGTCGGCATCTCGGCGCATGGCTCCGTGCGGATCGTG
Organism: Pseudomonadota bacterium; assembly: GCA_021818425.1. Taxonomy (GTDB): domain Bacteria; phylum Pseudomonadota; class Alphaproteobacteria; order Acetobacterales; family Acetobacteraceae; genus Acidocella. The sequence continues at coordinate 10,446 of JAKAEC010000032.1, read as the reverse complement.
ACCGAGCGGACCCGCATGGCGATGCCGGAGACGGGGATCGGCTTCTTCCCCGACGTCGGCGGCACCTGGCTGCTGAGCCACGGCCCCGGCGAGATCGGCACCTTCATCGGCCTCACCGGCGACTCCTTCGGCGGTGCCGATGCCATCTACGCAGGCTTTTCAGACGTTTTTGTCGAGAGCCTGAAGATTCCGGCACTCATCGCGGCGCTTGCCGCGCTGCCCGCTTCGGTCACGCTCGAAACTGTCCGCGCAACGGTAAAGGCTTTTACCGAGGACGCACCGCCGCCTCTGGCTGCCCATCGCGCCGAGATCGACAAGGCCTTCGCCTTCGACAGCGTGGAGGAAATCGTCGCCGCACTCGAAGCCTCGAACAGCGAATTCGCCGCCAAAACCTTAAAAGTACTCGGCCAGAAATCCCCGACCAGCATGAAGGTAACGCTGCGCCTGCTGCGCCTCGCCCGCGCCGATGCGCGGCTGGAAGACAGCCTGGAGCGGGAATTCGCGGCGGCGCACGCGGTTCTGGCGTCGGACGAGTTTTACGAGGGCGTGCGTGCCGCGGTCGTGGATAAGGACCGCAATCCGAAATGGTCTCCCGCCACCCTGGCCGGTGTAAATGACAGCTTGATAGACGGATATCTTACCCACTCTCCAGAGAAAATTTTCTAACCCGGATCGGGAGAAACAAATGGCGGAAACAATCGCATTTATTGGTCTCGGCAACATGGGCTTGCCGATGGCCACCAACCTCGTGAAGGCCGGCCACGCGGTCCACGGGTTCGACGTCGTGCCCGCCGCTAACGAGGCCGCCGCCAAGGCTGGCATCCAGGTCACGCCCAGCGCCGTCGAGGCGGTGAAGGGGGCGGACATCATCGTCTCCATGCTGCCCAACGGCAAGCTGGTGCTCGATCTTTACGGCAGCGGCCTCCTTGAGGCTGCTCCGAAAAGCGCTCTGTTCATCGACAGCTCCACCATCGACGTCGCCAGCGCAGGCAAAGCGCATGAGTTGGCGGAAAAAGCCGGCCAGGCCAGCCTCGATGCCCCGGTCTCCGGCGGCGTCGGCGGCGCCGCGGCCGGTACGCTCACGTTCATGGCCGGCGGCGCGGATGCAGCCTTCGCTCGCGCCAAGCCGATCCTGGAACAGATGGGCAAGAAGATCGTCCATTGCGGCGGTGCCGGGGCAGGGCAGGCGGCCAAAATCTGCAACAACATGATCCTTGGCATCTCGATGATCGCGGTGGGCGAGGCGTTCGTGCTGGGCGAGAAGCTCGGCCTCTCGCATCAGGCGCTGTTCGACGTCGCCTCCACCTCTTCGGGCCAGTGCTGGTCGCTGACCACCTATTGCCCGGTTCCCGGCCCGGTACCCACAAGCCCCGCGAACAATGACTACAAGCCTGGTTTCGCGGCGGCCCTGATGCTGAAAGACCTGCTGCTCAGCCAGGAGGCCGCGTCACACGCGGGCGCCGCCACCGCGCTCGGCAAACATGCGGCCGACATCTATCAAACCTTCGTCTCCGAAGGTCAGGGCGGGACAGACTTCTCGGGCATCATCAACGCGATCCGGAGTGCATCCTGATGTCCTATGAAACGCTGCTCATTGAAACCCACGGTGCGGTGACGTTGGTTCGCCTCAACCGCCCACAGGCGCTGAATGCGCTGAACACGCAGGTCCTGGCCGATCTCATTGCCGCTTTTGCCGCCTATGATTCCGACCCCGTGCAGCGTTGTCTGGTGCTGACGGGCAGCGAAAAGGCCTTCGCCGCCGGGGCAGACATCAAGGAAATGCAGCCGAAGGACTTTTCCGCCATGTATGGCGAGAACTTCTTCGCGGGGTTCGAAAAGGTGACGGCGACCCGTAAGCCCTGGCTTGCCGCCGTGGCCGGGTTCGCGCTGGGCGGCGGGTGCGAGTTGGCGATGATGGCGGATTTCATCGTCGCGGCGGACAACGCCAAATTCGGCCAGCCGGAGATCAAGCTCGGCGTCGCGCCGGGCATGGGCGGGAGTCAGCGCCTTACACGCGCCATCGGCAAAGCCAAGGCGATGGAAATGTGCCTGACCGGCCGGCTGATGGGGGCGGAGGAGGCCGAGCGTGCCAGTCTGGTTGCTCGTATCGTGCCCAAGGAGACGCTGGTCGAGGAGGCGCTGAAGACCGCCGCTGAGATCGCCGCCATGCCGCCGCTTGCGGCCATCGCCAACAAGGAGATGGTGAATGCCGCCTTCGAGACGGGGTTAGCCCAGGGCATCCTCTTTGAGCGCCGCCTGTTCAACGGGCTGTGCGCCACCGAGGACAAGGCCGAGGGCATGACAGCTTTTGTGGAGAAACGTCCTGGGGTTTGGACAGGAAACTGAGCCTCTCCTAACCATAAACATCTCAAGATCAGTAGCGGATCACATAATATGAGCGAACAAAAATATGATGTTCTGATCATCGGCGGCAGCCATGGTGGCAGCGAGGCTGCGTTCCGCCTGCGCCAGGGCGGTTTTACCGGCAGCATCGCGTTGCTGAGCGCCTCATGCACATGATCCGAAAAGGCCAGTCGCGGACGACGGGCGAATTGCGCCCGGCGGAGCAGTTCTACTCTCTCGCGGCGTAAGCCCCGCGAGCTTTGCCGTCAGAGGTCTCGCCCTTAAGCAAAATTTGCGACAGAACCTTCCTGAACGCGCCCGGGTTCGGCGCAATCACGAATCAAACGGAAACGCCCGCATGACCAAGGTAAGTAATTATCCTTCCGTGTACGCGGAAAGCCTCGCAGACCCAGGGGAGTTTTGGCTGCAAGCGGCAGAGTGTCTCGACTGGATCACGCCGCCGAGAACGGGTTTCGTCCAACGCGCCGATGGCATGGCAGACTGGTTTCCCGGCGGAACCCTCAATGTCTGCGACAATGCCGTGGATCGCCATGTGCGGGCCGGCAACGGCACCCGCACGGCCCTTATCTACGACAGCGCCATGACCGGCATTGTCCGCGAGTTCAGCTATCAGGACGTGCAGGAACAGGTGGCACGCACTGCGGGGATGATCGCAGCTCTCGGCGTCGGCAAGGGCGACCGGGTGCTGATCTACATGCCCATGGTGCCCGAGGCGGTGTTCGCCATGCTTGCCTGCGCGCGGCTGGGCGCGGTCCATTCCGTCGTCTTCGGCGGTTTCGCCGCGGCAGAGCTTGCCAAGCGCATTGACGATGCCGAACCGGCACTCGTCATGTCTGCCTCCTGCGGGCTGGAGCCCGGCCGCATCATCGCCTACAAACCGCTGCTAGACGAGGCGCTGCGCCTGGCCGGCCACAAGGTGCCGCACAGCATCATCCTGCAGCGCCCGCAGCTGCAAGCGGCGTTGCAGCCGGGCCGCGACCGCGACTGGAATGCCGCACTTGCCGCCGCCGCTGCCGCACCCTGCGTTCCGCTCACCTCAACCGACCCGCTTTACATCCTCTACACATCCGGCACGACCGGGATCCCGAAAGGTGTCGTGCATGATTCGGGCGGCTACGCCGTCGCGCTCGCCTGGAGCATTCCCAACATTTACGGTGTCCAGACCGGTGAAGTTTTCTGGGCCGCCTCCGACATCGGTTGGGCCGTCGGCCATTCCTACATCGTCTACGCGCCGCTCATCGCGGGCTGCACATCCGTCCTGTATGAGGGTAAACCAGTTGGAACGCCTGACGCCGGCGCCTTCTGGCGCGTCATCCGCCAGCACAAGGTCGACGTGTTCTTCACCGCCCCCACCGCCATCCGCGCCATCAAGCGCGAGGACCAGGAAGGCACGTTCATCAAGCGCGACGGGATCGGGCAACTGCGCGCGTTGTTCCTGGCAGGCGAGCGCGCCGACCCGGACACCGTCGCTTGGGCGCAGCAGAAACTCGGGATTCCGGTGATCGATCATTGGTGGCAGACGGAGCTAGGTTGGCCCGCGCTCGCGACCTGCCTTGGTCTCGGCGCCAAAGAAACGCGCTTCGGCAGCGCCGGGATGGCTGTGCCCGGCTATCGGTTCGCAGTCCTCGACGAAGCGCATCAAGACATTCCGCTTGGCGAGCAGGGCGACATCGTCATCAAACTGCCGCTGCCTCCCGGCACACTCACCACACTATGGCGGCGTGACGCACATTTCCACGCCTCCTATCTCACTGCCCATCCGGGCTGTTATACCACCGGCGATGCCGGGCTGATCGACGCCGACGGTTTCGTGCATGTGATGGGGCGCATCGACGACATCATCAACGTTGCCGGACACCGGCTCTCGACCGGCGGCATTGAACAGATCATCGCCGCCCACCCGGATGTCGCGGAATGCGCCGTGGTCGGCGCCGCCGACGCGTTGAAAGGCATGGTGCCCGTCGGGCTTATCGTACTCAAAGCCAACGTCACCCGCGCACCGGACTTGATCTGTCGCGAGGTCGTGGAGCGCGTCCGCACCGAGCTGGGGCCGGTGGCCGCCTTCAAATCCGTCGCCGTGACGGCGCAACTGCCGAAAACCCGCTCGGGCAAGATTCTGCGTGCCACCATCCGCAGCCTCGCCGATGGCCAGTCCCCCTCCCTGCCCGCCACCATCGAGGAGCCGCGCGCACTGGATGCCGTCCGCACAGCGCTTTCGGGTTTGACAAAGCCGGGCGATTAACCCCTACGCTTACGTGGCCGTGGCCAGGTTTTGAGGATCATCTCCTGTAGCCGGCCGATAACCTCCGGCAGATGCTCCCCTACATCCGCCCACATTGAGCGCATGCCCATCCCCCCCATCGTCGCGGCTGCCATGCGCACGATCTCGGCGGCGTCTGCTGATGTCCAGCCGTTGGCGGCCAAGAGCTCAGCCCATTTATCGTAAAGCTGGCCTCGATAGCGGCTCGTAATCTCGCGGATTTCGGCGGTAATTTCCTCGTTTTTGGCCCCATCCATCGCGATATCCAGCGACACCCAATAATGCGGGCCTTGGAAGAACGCCGCGAGATCGGCCAGCATATGCGACAACGGATCTTCGCCGGGACGAATCCCATTCAACCTCGCCTCGGACAGAACCGACGCCTCGCGTAGCGCGTACTCCAAAGCTGCCACCGCGAGTTGCTCCTTCGTCGCAAAATGATGCAATTGCGCACCTTGGCTGACCCCGGCCCACGCCGCCACAGCCGCCGTGCGAAACGCGGAGTGGCCACGCTCCGCCATGACTTCATAGGCGGCCTTTGCCAAGCGGGCGCGCATCTCCTCACTGCGCTCAACCTGGGTCCGCCGCCGCGGCGATTCGCTCATTCCGATCCTATCCCCCTTCCGCCCAAAAATTAAAACCGTGTGCCCGGTTGGTCAATGAGGCGGGAACAGCACAGAACACGATGTGAAGATCGTCGTCGATACCGGACGGTACGGCGCCTCCTTTTCACGAGCATGGACGGCCTTCGACAGCGTCGGACTCAAAAGGCCGTCCGGGATACTACGGCCAGTCAAAGAGCATTCAAAAATCGATCAATTTCATTTTTATCTTGATTTATCTCAAACAATGGTCGATAAAATTATGCTGTAGAATTAAGAGAATTAGGTACCTCGCCCCTCGAGGTTCACTAAATAGAGGAACGACTAAGCCAATGACCGCGCCCATCATCCCGGCGGAGCTGATTGCTCCGATGTTCAATCCGCAGACATTCGCATCGCCGAAGCTCGTAGACGACATCATGATGAATGTGCGTCGAGAGCTGATGCGATTTTAGGCTGATGGTCGTGCCATTTACGCATGCTTTAATTTTGGTGAGAGGCGGCAAAGTTCGCTATCCCTCGATCTCCCTCAACCCGGAATTTAGAGCCGTCCTGAGTGATAATAAAAGCCTTACGGAAGTAGAAGAAAAAACCATTGAAAAATCGAAATTCTTTCTTGATTTCCTGCATTTGTTTCACAAACTCCGAACATTCACTTACAAAGAATGTTTCACTGCTTCGCGGCTCAATCCTGATAGGATAATTTTTTACCGGGAGCACTCCCGGTATCCCTTGCCGATCGATAGGTAGAAATAATTTATCTTCTTGTGAAAATCGTAGCTTCCACCGCAAAAATCCTACTGAAACTATCAAGGGTAAATTCCCGATATTGACAATGCTAACGGTCACGAATGTTGGCCGATCAGGCAGTGATTCATGCAGTAAAGTTGAGACCTCGAAGCTTGCGCGCAGCCGCGTCCGATTGGCTAGATCGGCACGACGAGCCAGCCACAGCGATACTACGACAGCTGCGAAAGTGCTTAGCGATCCGAACGCGCTGATCGTGTATTGATGGGCTTGGCAGTAAGCCTCGATCTCGGTCATCTTCGTACCTTTCAGGGCATTTTATTCGTTTGAAGGGCGGGGGTTAATTGAGTAATCCAGCACCGTGATCGTGTGCCCGCACTTATCACATGCCGATTTTGATCCAGAAATAGCGCCTGCTGGATAACCTGGTGAGAGGGACTGGCGTTATTCACACACACGGCCGATGGTCTGGCGGCTGACCTTATAGGTCCGTGCGAGGGATGAGATCGATGCGCCGGAGCCACGCGCTTCCCTGACAGCGGCTTTTTGCTCATCTGTTAAAGATGCGGGCCGCCCGATCACTTTACCGCTCGCTCTTGCCCGCTGGACCCCGGCTTGGGTTCGTTCAATCAGCAGGTCTCGCTCGAATTCCGCTACGGCCGCGATCACTTGCATGGTCATGCGGCCGGCCGAACTGGTGAGATCAACGCCGCCCAGGGCCAGACAATGAAGCCGGACACCGAGGCCGGCGAGGGCATCGACGGTAGCCCGCACGTCGAGCGCGCTGCGGCCCAGCCGGTCGAGCTTTGTGACAACAAGCACGTCCCCATCTTCTAGGCGATCGAGGAGGCGGCGGAACTCGGGCCGTTGGCGAGCCGCGACGCTTCCCGATATCGTTTCCATAATGATTCGGTTCGGGCGGATGGCGAAGCCGGCTGCCTTCGCCTCGGCGATCTGATTCTCGGCGGTCTGCCCGACCGTCGAGACGCGGGCATACAGAAATACGCGGGACATGGGGCAATTTCGTCCAAAAACCTACCCGAATTATCGGGCGGTGCCCATAATCTCGTCAAGCATAGTTTTGGACAGATCCCTGGGTGGATGTCCGAAACCGACCAGTTTTGGGCAGGGCATGGCTGCCTGGACTTGCAGAGAAATAGCGAATATGCTATATAGCGTATATGAGATGGACGGTTGAAACTCTGGATGTCGTGGATGATGAGATCATGGAGTTGCCGGCGAAGTTGCAAGCCCGGTTGCTGCGCCTTTTCGAGATGGTTGAAAGCCTCGGGCTGGAACAGCTTCATGAGCCGCACGTCAAACATTTAGATGGCAAGCTGTGGGAGCTTCGAGCGAAGGCAGCGGAAGGAATAGCGCGGGGCATCTATGTGGCGGTGACAGGGCGGCGAGTGGTTGTGTTGCATGTCTTTGTCAAGAAGTCGCAGAAAACCCCAAGGCGGGCATTGGAGCTTGCACAAGAGAGAATGAAAGAGGTGAAGCCATGACAAAACTTGGCGAGTTGAAGAAAAAGCTAATGGAGAACCCGGAGTTTCGGGAAGAATACGCAAAAGCGGACGCAGATTATAGGCTGATTGAGGAGCTGATCCGCGTGCGGATGGAGGCCAAGCTGACGCAATCCGAATTGGCAATTAAGATTGGAACCACACAGTCTGCTATTGCCAGGTTGGAAGGCGGGAAAGTGTCGCCCTCCGTTTCGACGCTGCGCCGCTATGCGGAAGCAACGGGTCATCAACTGAAAGTCTCGTTTGTTTAAGCATTCACACGAGGGCGGCGCTTATGCCAAACCGTCAACCTAACCCCGGCTTCATGCCGGCTTGTACCCCGGAGGCGGGGCGGAGATTCGCCATATGACCAATCGTGTAAACTACCTTAAACTGACCCTGAACGCTTGTATTATCTTGTTTGTTTTTGGCATTTTCGGAGTGATCGAGGAAATGTCCTACAGAGCCATGCCTGTTTGGTTTGGCTACGTGGCCGGCCTATCCGCAGGTTTGATTGTTTATCACGCGGTTTCCGGACGGCTGAACCTTTTTGAGTCTGCATTCTGCCTGTTTGCGATTTATGTTATCCCGCTTTTGTGCCGTCTATTCCTGTTTAACGGAGGGAGTGACGCATCCTCGTTCATCCTGCCGATCAGCCTATATGTGCCGCTTATGATGATGATGTCGGGAATGCTTCTTATCCTCGGAATACTACCATTCCTTCCGTTCGCTCAACGAACTCATGCTGACAAATCAGTTTCAACTTAATCCTGATTGGAGTAGATGATGGCAAGCAACCGTGACTACATGCCGGGGGATCGTTTCACGATCACCTTCACCACGGCGGCTCATATGGAGGGGCTTTGGCATCATTGCGGCAGCTTCGATAATATCTCGGCTGGAAAGACCGCATATGAGGCTTTAATCGCAAGCGACATTGCCGAGGGCGAAGGGCAAGGCCAAAGCTTGATTGGTTGCCGTTGGCGTTTGACACGAGAGCGCGGCAGCGAGGTCATGGAGACCGTGTTTGATCGCGTGTTTGGTGCGACTGGTTTGATTGATCTGGCCACGCCCGCAACAGTGACAACCTAATCCCGGTCTTTCTTGCAGTTTTGAAATCAGAAAAATGACCAACTCCATCAACGCCGAGGCGGCAACACGGTGAACGCATAGCGCTTCACCGGCCAACCTTGTGCCCAGGCATGCAGTTCCAACTGCCAGAAGCGCAGCCGGTCATTGAGGAGCAGGCTGGCGCGTGAGAGCGCCATCATGAGGATGCCAGCGCCGAGTGCGAACGCAGCGAGGCGCAGCTTGTGAACCTCATAATTCAAAATGCAGGACAGGGCTGAGAAGAAGCCCAGCCAGAACAGCAGGCGGCGGAACCAGAGCACGAACCGCACCGCGAGAATGAGCACGTCGAGCACAGCCACCAGCAGAAAGCGCAAGGCGCCCCGGAGCAGGCCGAGCAAAGCGCGGCCGAGCTGGGAGGCGAAGCCGGCCGAGCGAGCCGACGCATCCGGGGGAGGGGTAAAATCCTCGTCCACTCTGCTACCCATGCGCGGCCGAGGCGACATTTGGCGTGGTCCAAAGCCAGAGATGGCAAGCCGTCCGGCCGTCCTGATGCGCCATATTCTTGCCGGTGCAGTCGGATTTCATCGTGTCGAGGATGGCGTTATCGCGCATGAGCTGGTGCCATTGCGCCAAGCCCGCCGGGCCTTGCGAGGCGAGGACGGATTGCTCAACGGCCCCGGCAGCATGAATCGTCCCGGCGGCCTGGCTGTACCCGGCCGCGTTGCCGCGCCAGTAGCCCAAGCCGAAGCCCAAGGCGAGGATCACGATCGCCAGCGCCGCGCACGAGGCGAGCGTTCGCCACCATACCCACCGCGACATGGCCTTGAGGCGCTGTTCAGCCGCTTGGGCAAAGGACGCTACGAACTGACGCGACAAATCCGCATGCGCGGCCTCTGCCTGGGCTTTCGCGGCCTTGAAGGCTTGATCGATGGTTTGCGCCAGGCCGTCCCGCGCCTGGCGCACGGCGCTAAAATCCCGATCGACATGCAAGCGGTGTTCAGCCATGGCGCGGCGCTGATCGGCGGCGATGGCGGCGGTCGAGCCCAGGAACACCCGGAGCGCGAGGAGCGTGTCAGCGGTGGGGTCATTGTCGAGCCGGGCAAGCTGTTCGGCCCGATCCAGCTCCGCTTGCGCGGCGCGGATCGCAGCCTCTGTCCCGCCCTGATCGACAGTCTCGCTCACGGCATCCACGATTTCACGCCGGCAAATTGCTCATCCATCGCCTTGAGCCAGTGGCCCACCCGCGAGCGGTTGAACACCCCGAGCGGCGGTTCGGTCTGACCGTCCCGTGCCGCGACGAAACTCGCGGTGCGAGCCTCGACCGCCTCGGCCGCGTGCAGGCGCGGCATCCAAAGGGTGAGCGCCCCGTCCGCTGTTTCATCGCGATAGACGTTCGAGGAGGTTAGGCGCCCGAATGCCTGGTCACGCGATTGTCCGGCCAGAGCCATACCTTCATTGAGCACGAAAGCGCGTGCGCGAGGCTTAAAGCCCAAAGCGCCGAGCGTGGCGGCGGGGGTTAAATCCTCGGGATGCGGGCCAGCGAGGTAGAACATCACCACCGCCATGCCCGCATCCTCAATCATTGCATCGAAGCCGGGCATTTCTCCCGCTATGGTGCGCAGGATCGTATCGCCACCCCCCAGATCGATGATGGCGGTTTGTTTTTCGGCGATGGCGAACTCCATGAAATCTTGCAGCCAGTCGCGAACGGCGGCCTGGTTGAAGGTGTCCGGCCGAGCAACCCCGCCGAAATAGGTCGAGAAGGTTGCGTTGGTGGGGTCAATGTCAGCCAGGAGTGGCGCTTTCCCGTCCCGCTGTGCCATCTCGACGATCCAGCGCAGGAAGGTGGTTTTGCCGGTTTTGCCCCGGCCGGCCGTCAGGATGATCTTGGGCCGATCGG